>CAZJYB010000051.1:0-23438 GCA_964549865.1 uncultured Anaerolineaceae bacterium | reverse complement strand
GGACCTGGTCATGCTCTACCTTTCGATCGAGACCGCCTCGATCCCGCTTTATATTCTGGCCGGGTTCATGACCACAGATGATCGCTCGACCGAAGCCGGGTTCAAGTATTTTCTTTTCGGCACGATCATGTCCACGGTGATGCTGTATGGATTCAGCCTGGTCTTCGGCTTTGCAGGTACGACCGATATCTATAAGCTCGCCGAAATGTTCGTCGCCAGTGAGCTTTCGCTCCCATTCGCATTTGGCGTGATCGCATTGATCCTGGTAGGACTCGGCTTCAAGGTCACGATCGTACCATTTCAATTCTGGGCGCCGGATGTCTATCACGGTTCCCCGACACCCGTAGCGGGATTTCTATCCACCGCGTCGAAGGCTGCCGGCTTTGCTGTACTGCTGCGTTTGTTTTTCGTGGCCTTTACCTTCGAAAATACCCCTGAACTTATCCACACATGGACGTGGACTCTCGCGGTGCTCGCGGCGATCACTATGACAGTTGGTAACTTGCTTGCACTGCCTCAAACGAATATCAAGCGCTTGCTGGCGTATTCATCCATTGCACACGCAGGTTATACATTAATTGGCGTGGTGGCATTTACCCAACTGGGCGCGGCAAGTGTAGTCTTTTATCTCGTGGCGTATATCGCGACCAATTTGCTTGCCTTCGGCATTGTGATGGCATTCAGCCGCGTGACGGGCCTGGATGATCTCAAGGACTATGCCGGGCTGAGTCGGCGAAGCCCTTTGCTGGCACTGATGATGCTGGCCGCGTTCCTCTCGCTGACGGGCATGCCTCCGTTTGGCGGTTTTATCGCCAAGGTGTTGGTTTTTGCAGCAGGTGTACAGGCTGGCTATACATGGCTGGTCGTCGTGGGTGTCATAAATTCAGTGATCGCCGTTTATTATTATCTCAATGCGATGAAGTTCGTCTACTTGTACCGCATGCCAGGTGAGGATGAAGAGAATTATCCCATCCCATTGACGCCACCGTATGCGATCGCGTTGGTCGTTCTGACAGTGGGGGTGATCCTTTTAGGTACCGTTTTTGCGCCCTGGTTCAGTTGGTCGGACGCGGGGGCGGTCAATTTGTTTTAGCAGAATCAGGCCGCGGTTAAGAAAGAGGCGGGTTTGAATCCGTTTGACAAAACAGCGAGTCATCCCTTATAATTGTGCATAATAACACAATCAGATCAAGTTTATCTAATAAGAACCTAAACCTTGATGATGGTAGTTTTATCCTTTACAATTGCGTGCCAGTCAATTCCAGTGAGGTGATTTCTAATGAATGAAAAGAATATCCAGCAGGTTCTTGAAATAGAAAAGCAGGCGCAGGAAATGCAGGAAAAAGCCAGGCGCGAAGCGCAGGAAATTCCTGTAAAGGCGGAGCAGGAAGCCCAGGCGTTGATCGCCAAGGCGAAGGCCGAAGCTCAGGAAGAGGCGCGTAAGCTGCTTGCGAGCGCTCAGGCGGATGATTCCTCGGGGCAGATCACGGCTGATATTGCATCAAAGAATAGTGAGTTCGAAGTGCTTGCGAAAAAGAACTTCGATAAGGCCGTTGCTTTCGTTTTGGAACGCGTGATCGGCAGGGCATAACTCATGGCAAGTGGCGTTTCAGGCTATGCGGCAATCAGTTCACGGGTGCGGGCAATGTATTCCGATCTGCTCACCCCGCAGGATATGACTCGTTTAAGCGACTCTCCTGATTTTTCATCGTTGGTCAGCGCGCTTAAAAGCACCCCGTACGGAAAATATCTTTCGGGCCTCAAGGATAATGAATTGACCCCGCGCCGTGTCATTCAACAGATCAAGAACAGGCTGGCGGATTCTTTTTCCAGTGTGGTTCAACAGACACCAGAGCAGACCCGCCCGCTGGTGAAGCAGTTATTTCGTTATTTTGAAGTGGGGAATCTCAAGGCCGTATTACGCAGTATTCAAACCGTTTCATCCTGGAATCCCGATCTTGCGACATGGGATCGTGTACGCGAAGTGCTTTTTCCCTTTGGTTCCTTCTCATCCATCCCTGCACAGGCCATGGTGGAATCGGGCAATGTGGGTTCGGCAGTGGATTTGCTGCGCGGCACCCCTTATGAAGAGACCATGTCCTTTGCTATGAAGCGGTTTTCAGCGGAACAGAATCTCTTCCCGTTGGAAGTGGCTTTGGACCTCGATTACTGGCGTCGTTTGTGGGCGGAGGCCAAGAAACTTTCCGGAAAAGACCGCGAAATGGGTGTGAAGATCATTGGTTCCCTGCTTGATATGAATAATTTGATGTGGGTGATCCGTTACAAGGTCTATCACAAGCTTTCTGAAGAGGAATTAATTAATTACACGCTGCCTTTTGGTTATCGTGTGCGCGATGAAGATGTGCGTGCGATTGCGGCTGGTTCGGATATTGCAACGGTGGTCTCACGCATTTACCCGGGCATCCCGGATGTGAGTACGCTTCTTGAGAACCCTCAATCTGGTCTGCCCAAACTGGAGCATCTACTCAAGCTTCAGATGGTGAAACAATGCGTGGCCGCATTTATCGGCGACCCGTTCCACATTGGCATTCCGCTCGCGTACCTTTTGTTGAGCGATTTTGAAGTGCAGGACCTGATCGTTTTGATCGAAGCAAAGTCTTCGAACGTAGCGGACGAGGATTATCGTCCGTTGTTGTTGAAGACAGGCATAGTTCAGTAAATATAATAATCGTCATTGCGAGCCTGCGTAGCTGGCGACACTTGCACCATCACTGCGTTTGGTGCAGTGCAGGTGAGCAATGACAAAAAAATGGAGATGTTATGTTCTTTCCGAGAGAGATGACCGAAGTTGAATTGATCGTCCCTTCCAAGGACCTTGTGGCTGTTGCAAAAGTGTTGAGCGGTCACGGTGTATTTCATCAGGTGGATAGCACCTATTTGGGCCTGGAAAGCCTGGGGCCCAGCGCGTGGCAGGAGAAGGCCGGGAATTATTCCGCACTCGAACGCCGCATCCAGACCATTATGCAGAGCCTGGGCCTGGCAGAGGAATATCCTGTCAAAGCCGATGCCGATTCAATGGTGGAATTGGAAATCGTCCGACCGCTTGTGGATCGAATTGACGAAGAGGTAAAAGGCACCAGCGACCAGCTTGCCGGCGAAAAGAAGCGGCTTGAGTTGCTTGAAAGCCAGCTGCGTCAGTTGGAGCCGATCGCGGATGTCAAAGTGGAGGTTGGCGCCTTAAAAAACTCCGCATATATGCATTCCATTCTGGGTGTGCTTCCTACGGCGAACATCGGCAGGCTGCAGACCAGCATTGGGCGCGTGCCGCATGTCTTCTTTACATTGCGTGAAGATTCTCAAAAGCCCGTGGTCTGGATACTGGGCCCAAAAAGCAATTCAGACATCCTGGACCGCGCTGCAAAGAGCGCTTATCTCAACCCGTTGAGCCTGCCGGATGAATTCAGTGGAACGCCGGAGCAAATTACCGCGCAGCTTCGCAAGGAAATTGAGTCGTCGAAGAAGAAAATTTCCGAACTCGAAACGAACCTTGGCAAACTTGCCGGTACTCACAAAAAGGAATTGCAGAAGCTGCTTTGGGATGTGCACATCAGCCGTGTCATGGCAGATGCGATCGTCCGTTTCGGGCAGCTTCGTCACACCTACGTGGTGGTGGGTTGGGTGCCTACGGCGAATTTGGAAAACTTGACGACCAGGCTTAAGCAATCTTCGAAGGAAGTCTTGATCGAAACGATCCCGACAAGTCGTTCCGGCCATCATTCCAATGTGCCTGTTTCATTGTCTACGAACAGATGGCTTCGCCCCATTCAAATGTTGGTGGGCCAATACGGGCACCCAAGCTATGGCGAACTTGACCCCACCCTTATCATGGCGTTCACATTCCCATTCCTCTTCGGCGCGATGTTTGGCGATCTCGGTCAGGGCCTTGTTCTGCTGCTCGCGGGAATTTTGATAGACCGGAAGATCATCATGGCGGGCATGCAAAGCCTGGGGTTGTTGATCGCCTACTGTGGTGCATCCGCGGCTTTCTTTGGATATTTATATGGCAGTATCTTCGGTTTCGAAGGACATTTGATCGAGGAGTACCTGCATTTCCATTTTGAGCCGGTCTGGTTCAGCCCGCTGGAAAATATTCTTGGCATCCTGAGCATTGCGATCGATGCGGGCATCATTATTTTGATCATCGGCTTCCTGCTCAGCATGTTCAACAATATCCGCTCGAGAGATTGGGCGCATTTGTTGTTTGGGCACTCCGGTATAGTTGCCTTCCTTTTCTACCTGTGCTTCCTTGCCCTGCTTGGTGGTTTCCTTGGCGATACCGCCATTGCTCCAAAGGTTGCTGTGGCGATCAATTCGCTTCCGCTTCCGTTCCCTGCCCTGGCTGGGATCTTTGCCCTGGGTGTGATGTTCTCCGGCTTCTTCAGGAATGTGGTGGAGGGGCATCGCCCGTTGATCGATGGTAAGGGCGTTGGCGGATTTGCGATGTTCCTCGTCCAATCCTTCATGGATATTTTTGAAACCGTCATCAGCATGCTCAGTAATACGCTTTCATTTGTCCGTGTGGGGGCGTTTGCAGTGGCGCATGGTGGTTTGAGCCTGGCCATCTTTTCCCTGGCTGGTGAGGAACCCGATCTGGGTTTTTGGATTACGATCATCATCGGTAATATCTTCATTATCGGTTTTGAAGGTTTGATCGTCGGTATTCAGACGATGCGTTTGCATTACTACGAGATTTTAGGTAAATTTTTCCACGGTGGAGGGTTGCGCTTCGAGCCGTTGAAGCTGAACCCCTCTATAGAGGAGGCGTAAGCCCTGAACCGTAAAGCGTTATTGGAAAACACCTTGAAATTGCAAGTGTTTGTATTTGAAATAAATTTCTATATTACAAGGAGATAAACAATGTTTTTAGTTTTTGCAGTATTGGTTGGTTTGATCCCGGTTATCCCCGCGGTGGTTTATTTGCTTCAAAATGGCAAGACCAGCCCCTCCCAGGCAGTTTCACGCATGGTGAACGGATTTAATGGCTTCAACTTTTTGGTTGGGCTGTTCGCGGCCGGGCTTGCAGTGGCTTGGTTTGCTTCACCTACTGGCGCATCTGCAGCTGGATTAGCCCAGGAAGGCGGCGTGGTGGATCAATATGCGACCCTCGCAGCCGCCCTTTCCACGGGTCTGGCTTGTATCGGCGCAGGTATTGCGGTGGGTGGCTCTGGTGCCGCAGCCGTGGGTGCCACTGCTGAAAAGCCCGAGTCGTTTGGTCGCGCGCTGATCTTCGTGGGTCTTTCCGAAGGTATCGCTATTTATGGCCTGATCATTTCGTTCCTCGTCCTGCCCTAGGGCGTAAGGATAGGATATGAAGATTCTGGTCATCGGTCATCCGGACGCGGTGCTGGGTTTCTCCCTTGCAGGTGTGGGTGGCAGGGTTGCCGCCACCACCGAAGAGGTGAACCTGGCATTGGATGAGGCGCAATCCAACAAGGAAGTTGGCATTGTGCTCGTCACCCAGGATGTGGCTGAATTAATTCCAGCACGGATGGAACACCTTAAACTGCGGAGCACGATCCCGCTGGTGGTTGAGATTCCGTCGCGCGGCGGTGTTCCAGAGGGCCAGGCTTCGCTTGGCGACATCGTCCTTCGGGCGATCGGTATCAAGTTATAACCGAGAACGTCCCGCAGGCTTTTTAGTGACAAGCCTGTAGGCAGGATGAACCTGCGGGACGCTATCTCATGACAGGAAGTGTATTTATGGAATCTAAAGCACAAGATATTGAGATGCTTGAGCGTGCCATCATGGTTGAGGCACGTGAAGAAGCCGACCAGGTGCTGGCCGAGGCAAAAGAGAAGGCGGATGCCATTCGTAAGCGCGCCCAGGCAGAGGCTGAGTCCGAGCGGAAGGCCATCCTGGATCGCGCGAAGCAGGATGCAGACCGCCTACGCAGTCAGTCATCCGCCACAGCCCAGTTAAAGGCGCGTTCCGCACAACTGGAACAACGCGAAAAACTATTGGATGGCGTGTTCGAAGAGGCAAGGAAACAACTGGCTGCTGTCAAGAAACGCCCGGACTACAGTGCCATTGCTGCAATGCTGGCTCGTGAAGCTTTGACGCAGTTGAAGGTGACCGAGGCTGAAGTAAGCGCAGATGAGGCAACACAAAAAGCAATGAAGCTCGATGAAATTTCCAAGGAACTTAAGGGGAAATTTACATTTGGCAGCAAACTTGAGGAAGGTACAGGCGTGGTGGTCAGCGCGGCCGCTGGAAAAGTCCATTATGACAATACCCTCGAAACCCGCCTGAACCGACTACAGGGAAGCCTGCGCTCCTCGGTTTATAAAGTGTTGATGGGAGAAAAGGTATGAGCGATGAAGTTGGAAAAATAACCTGGATCAGCGGTCCTGTTGTGCGCGCCCGCGGGTCCCGCCATGTGGGTATGCTGGAGCTTGTTGAAGTAGGTGAGGATCACCTGGTGGGTGAGGTCATTGGTCTCAAAGGCGATCAAATGACGATCCAGGTTTACGAAGAGACCTCCGGTATGCAAACAGGCGCGCCGATCTATGGCACGGGTCTGCCTTTGTCTGTTGAATTGGGACCTGGTTTGATGCAAAGTATTTACGACGGTGTGCAACGCCCGCTTCCCTTGATCGAACAGGCGATGGGTTCGTTCATCAATCGCGGTGCGCGCTTTGATCCGATCAGCCGTGAAAAGAAGTGGAAATATACGCCCAAAGTAAAAGTTGGCGATGAAGTCAAGGGCGGCGCCATCCTTGGCGTGGCCATGGAAACCGATACGTTTGAACATCGCGTGATGCTGAACCCGGATGACTCGGGCACAATTACCTGGGTCGCCGCTGCCGGTGAATACACGGTCAATGACCCGATCGCCAAGTTGAAGATGGGCAAGGAAGAAAAGACCGTCACCATGCTGCAACGCTGGCCTGTTCGCCGTGCACGTCCGTTTGTGGATAGGCGCGGTGCAAACATCCCGTTGATCACCGGTCAGCGCATTTTGGATACATTCTTCCCAGTTGCAAAAGGTGGCGCGGCTGGTATTCCTGGACCGTTCGGTTCGGGCAAGACGGTCACGCAGCATAGCATTGCGAAATGGGCAGATGCAGAAGTCATCGTCTATATCGGCTGCGGCGAACGCGGTAATGAAATGACCGAGGTATTGCAGGAATTCCCGCACCTGATCGATCCGAGATCCGGGCGCCCATTAATGGAGCGCACGGTCTTGATCGCGAACACCTCCAACATGCCGGTTGCGGCGCGTGAAGCCAGTATTTACACGGGCATTACGATCGCGGAATATTATCGCGACATGGGCTATCACGTTGCCTTGATGGCAGATTCAACCTCCCGTTGGGCGGAGGCGCTGCGTGAAGTTTCCGGCCGTCTCGAAGAAATGCCCGCAGAGGAAGGTTATCCTGCCTACCTGGCTGGTCGTCTCGCCGAGTTTTACGAGCGTGCTGGTTACGTGAACAATTTGAACGGCAGTCAGGGTTCCGTCAGCATCGTGGGTGCGGTTTCGCCTCCTGGTGGTGACTTCTCCGAGCCCGTGACCCAGCACACCAAACGCTTTATCCGCTGCTTCTGGGCGTTGGATAAATCGCTTGCTTCCGCCCGTCACTTCCCGGCCATCAACTGGCTGGATAGTTACAGCGAATATGTTCCAGACGTCGCGGATTGGTGGCAGGAGAAGGTTGGCAAGGACTGGCTGGGAATGCGCAATCGTGCCATGGAATTGTTGAGTGAAGAAAGCCGTCTGTCACAGATCGTCAAACTGGTGGGTCCGGATGCCCTGCCATTCGCGGAACGCATGGTGCTTGAAACCACCCGCCTCATCCGCGAAGGCATTCTGCAGCAGAACGCCACAGAGGCCGTCGATGCCTATTCATCAATTGAAAAGCAGATCGGCTTGCTTGAACTCGTGCTCTACTTCCACGATCGCGGCATGGCAATCGTCAAGCGCGGCGCCCCGATTTCACTCATCCATGACCTGCCGGTGGTGGACGCGATCATTCGCGCGAAATCTACTGTGCCAAACGAAGAGTTAAGCAAACTCGATGACATTCGAAAACAAGTTGACGAGCAAATGGGTCAACTGGATGCGGAGTACAGATCATGAGCGAAGTAACAGTACGAGGCGGTCAGGAAGTCGTCGGCGTCGGTCGCATCGAAGGACCGATCATGGTCGTGGAAGGCGGGACCAACGTCAGTTACGACGAAGTCGTGGAGATCCAGGACTCGCGCGGTAAGCTTCGCCGCGGGCGTGTACTCGAAGTCGGTGAAGGCGTTGCGATCGTGCAGGTATTTGCCGGTTCCACGGGCTTGTCGATCGATGGAACCCGCGTCCGCTTTTTGGGCACCACCTTGCACATTCCCGTCGCAGAGGAAATGCTCGGGCGCATCTTCGATGGCCTGGGTAACCCGATCGATGGAGGGCCTGAACCGTTGACGGATCGTTATGCTGATGTAAACGGTCAGCCCATCAACCCGACTGCGCGTATTTATCCGCGCGATTACATTCAAACAGGCATTTCAACCATTGACGGTGTGAATACCCTCCTGCGCGGGCAGAAGCTTCCATTGTTCTCCGGTGCTGGTATGCCGCACGACCAATTGGCGGCTCAGATCGTACGCCAGGCAACGCTTGGAAAAGAAGCAGGCGCCCCCGCGACCGAAGGCGAAGAATTCGCCATCGTGTTTGCCGCCATGGGCGTCAAGAACGATGTGGCGGATTATTTCCGCCGCTCATTTACCGAAAGCGGAGCGTTGACCCGTGTGGCAATGTTCCTGAACCTCGCGGATGACCCCCCAGTGGAGCGTATCGTGACCCCGCGTGCCGCGTTGACGCTGGCCGAATATCTTGCCTATGAACGCGATATGCACGTGCTGGTCGTTCTTACCGACATGACCAACTATGGTGAAGCCCTGCGCCAGATATCCAATGTCCGTGGCGAGGTGCCAAGCCGCAAAGGTTACCCAGGCTATTTGTACAGCGACCTTGCGTCCATGTACGAACGAACAGGTCGTATTCGCACGAGCAAAGGTTCAATTACACAGATCCCGATCCTGACGATGCCGAACGATGACATCACACACCCAATGCCGGATCTTACCGGTTACATTACCGAAGGGCAGATCGTGCTCGGACGTGAACTTAACTTCGCAGGCATATATCCGCCGGTTACAGTATTGCCAAGCCTTTCCCGTTTGATGAAGGACGGCATCGGCAAGGGACGCACGCGCGACGATCATCCGCGCTGGGGCGCACAACTTTACGCCGCCTACGCCAGGACCCAGGACGTGCGCGCACTGGCATCCGTGATCGGTGAAGAAGAGTTGAGCGAAGTGGATCAGAAATACCTCAAGTTCGGACGGGCGTTCGAACGTGAATTCGTCAACCAGAGTTTCACTGAAAATCGCAGCATTGAACGAACGTTGGAGATCGGCTGGAAGCTCCTTTCCATATTGCCGAAGCAGGAACTGACCCGCGTCACCCTGGACGAGATCGCAAAATATTATCAAGGCGACGATGCCACAAATTAGCATTGCCCCCACTCGCACGAACCTGATCCGCCTGAAAAAGGATTTGCGTTTTGCAAAAGAGGGATATGAGATCCTCGACCGCAAGCGTGAAGCCCTGACAGGCGAGCTGGTTCGTGTGGCCAAGGAAGCCGATACCCTTCAAAAGGAAGTGTGGGCTTTGCTTCAAACTGCATACGATGCGATGGAAAAAGCGCGCATTGTGATGGGGTCTGACCATGTGGAGTGGGCCGCGCTTGCTGTAAATAAGACGGTGGATGTGCATCTCCGTTTGCGCGGCATCATGGGCGTGGCCATCCCGCAGATCGAATCGCGCGGCGAACCGGCCAAACTGCTTTACAGCCCCGGTGATACCGCTGCCGTTCTCGACGAAGCCAGCTCCGCATTCCGTGAAGTGCTTGTGCGTGTCCCGCAGCTTTCGATGCTCACGGCTGCCGTGTGGCGGCTTGCAAATGAATTGAAGAAAACCCAACGGCGTGTGAACGCGCTCCAGCATATTTTCATCCCACAATACAAAAACCAGATCGAGTTCATCGTGGCCTCGCTGGAGGAACGCGAACGCGAAGAGACCTTCCGCCTGAAGTGGCTCAAGACCAAGATGACCAAACAGGCGCAGGGCACGTAAGCATTATGTCATTGCGAGCCCGCGAAGCGGGCGAAGCAATCTGCAGTATTATGGGAGATTGCTTCGCGGGGCAAAGCCCTCCTCGCAATGACGAATATTATTAACCGAAAATGGGTTTTGACGATATACTCGTCAAAACCCATTTCATTTAAAACGTCCCGCAGGTTTTTATTTCGCTACATGAACGGTCTACCCAAACCTGCGGGACGGTGCGTAAATATCAGTTAATAAAATGAAAACGAATTCATCCCTTCAAAAAATATTTGCTGAAATCCCGGAGCCGTTTTTCAGGTCGGATATCCCTGATATTCAAATTACGGGAATTTCAATTGACAGCCGGGCTGTAAAACCCGGCCATCTTTTCGTGGCGATGAAAGGCGGGTCCTCAGATGGGCACGATTACATCCAGAAAGCCATCGAGAACGGTGCGGCCGCGGTTGTGGGGGAGGTGGGTCGGATTGTCAATCCGACTTACATTTACATTGGATTAGAAGACCCACGTCAGGCGCTCACCTGGCTGGCTGGCGCGTTCTACGATTGGCCCGCCCGCAAGCTGACGGTGATCGGCGTGACCGGCACCGATGGCAAGACCACCACAAGCAATTTAATTTATAAAATACTGGTCGCGGCGAGGATCAAGGCCGGCATGATCTCCACAGTCAATGCCGTGATCGGGAATGAGGTGTTGGATACCGGCTTTCACGTCACCACCCCGGATGCGCACGATGTGCAGAATTATCTTGCCCGAATGGTGGATGCGGGATTAACGCACGTTGTGCTCGAGACCACGTCTCATGGCTGGTCGCAACATCGCGTGGACGCCTGCGAGTTCGACATTGGCGTGGTCACGAATATCACGCACGAACATTTCGATGAACATGGCAGTTATGAGAATTATCGCGCCGCGAAGGCGAGATTGTTCTCCAGCCTCGAATGGACCCATCAAAAGCCGCAGGGGAATTCACGGCTGGCAGTGATCAATCGCGATGATCGTTCGTTTGAATTTCTGGATGATTTCATCAAGACGAATAAATTAAGTTATGGCTTGCAGGATTTGGCCGATGTGTGTGCAGAAGATGTGACGTACAGTTCATCGGGGATTGGGTTCACAGCCACCTCTAAAGATTTTCGCGTAGGCATTAGGAGTAATCTGGTCGGCGCCTATAACGTCTCAAATTGTCTCGCCGCGTTGACAGCGACCCTCTATGGCCTTGGCATTGAGCCAACTGTGGCGGCGAGCGGCATCGCTTCGTTGGAGGGCATCCCCGGCCGTATGGAACAGATCGACTTGGGTCAGAATTTCATCGCGATCGTTGATTTCGCCCATACCCCCAACGCGTTGCAGGTCACCTTGGAAGCAGGACGCAAGATGACACAGGGTAGAGTGATTTCCGTATTTGGTTCCGCGGGATTGCGCGATAAAGAGAAACGCCGCATGATGGCGGAAACATCGATTGAACTGGCCGATCTTACAGTGCTAACCGCTGAAGACCCGCGCACCGAGTCACTCGATGGGATCCTTGAGGAAATGGCCGCGGGTGCCAAGTCCAAAGGTGGCATCGAGGGGGAGACGTTCTGGCGTATCCCGGACCGCGGCGAAGCGATCAAATTCGCGCTTCATCTTGCACAGCCCGGAGACATCGTGCTCTCCTGTGGGAAAGGCCATGAGCAGTCCATGGCCTTTGGAAAGACTGAATATCTTTGGGATGACCGTACTGCGATGCGCGCCGCGCTGGCGGAATTTCTCGGGATCGGTGGGCCGAAGATGCCTTATCTGCCCTCACAAGATAAAAAGGAAGAAGAATGGTTGATAGGCTGACATAGTTGGTCGAGTAGCGAAGCGTATCGAGACCAACTGGTTTCAAAGGCGCACTATTTAACTTGTGGTCTCGACACCTGCACTGCACTAAACGCAGTGCGGTGCAAGTGTACGCCCTTCGACGAACACGATGGCTACTCGACCATCGAATAGGAGAGTGGTTGAAATTATGGACGTAAAACCCGTTGTGCTCACTGGCAAACACGTGCGGCTCGAGCCCATGGCCGAGGCGCACATCCCCGGGCTGGCAAAGATCGGGGTAGGCCATGACTTTTGGAAGTTCATGCTTTATAGCGATATGAAATCGGAAGATGACATGCGCGCCTGGGTGGTGGATATGCTTGCCCGCGCTGAAAAAGGCGGAGACCTGCCGTTTGTGGTGATCCATCTGGCTACCGGACGCGTGGCAGGCGCGACGCGTTATTTGAATATCATGCCGCACGATCGCGGCCTCGAGATCGGCGGCACTTGGTACGGGCTTGAATTTCAAAGGACAGCCGTGAATACCGAATGCAAGTATCTCTTGTTAGGTCATGCGTTCGAGACGCTCGGCGCGATCCGTGTACAGTTGAAAACGGATTTGCGCAACGAACGCTCACAAAAAGCCATGGAACGTATCGGCGCGAAGAAGGAAGGTACCCTGCGCAATCACATGATCCTGCAGGGCGGATATTTCCGTCACTCCGTGTTTTACAGTGTGATCGATACCGAATGGCCCCAAGTGAAGAAGAATCTCGAAGAGATGATGGCCAGATAACGGTCCGCTGCACGCTGTGTTGGGCGGTTCGTGATTGCGGCGATCAAGCTTTGCAGCCGCTACTCAATCTGCTCAGGGCGACATTTATGAGATGACTTAAAGCGTACCCAGATCAAGGACCCCTTTCAAATGAGTCCGCGATCAGTTCCTGCAAAACGTTCCTGTCCACATCTGCCAGTTTCTTAATATACAAGCAAACCTTGCTCGTTGTATATTTGCCAAGTTTCTTCAGCAGTGGGTTGTCAGAGTTGTCGCCTATCCCAATATAGAGCGTGATGTTCTGTTTGCGGGGGGAGAAGGCGAGCTGCGGCATATCGCCTTCCCGCCCACTTTCATACTTGTAATGATATGAGCCAAAGCCGATAATGGCAGGTCCCCACATTTTTGGCTCTTTCTTCGTCACCTGCTTCATGATCTTTACGATCTCAAAGCTATCCTTGCGCTTTTGCTCGTTTTCGACTTTACTCAAAAATTCCTCGACGCTCGCCTCGTTCACCTTAGTTTGTATCTCAGCCATTTTTGACTCCTTGTATTGATTGAAGACAAATTATAGCTTACTGGTTCTGTTTATGTAGTTCCGGCGAGTCTAAACCGCCTAACGGTTTGCGTTACCTGCCGCCTGATTCTAGCAAATAACGATCAACAAGAAATTAGAATTTTAGCCAGATACGCCCGCAGGATATACGCCGAAGGCGGTCAGGTGCACGCTTTGTTAGCCAGCAATTGATGGCTTTGAAGTTGCGTTGCTCATAGATTTTGGATCAATAAAATATTTCAGCAACATGCCTGTTGGAAGAGCTATCATGAGCGTACCAAAGAGGGGGAAGGAAGCCACACGTAATATTTCATTATAATTGGAATACAAATCTAAGTAGTGTTGTAAATATACTAAAGCGCAGACTCCCAGTGAATTTGACAAAATCCAAAGCCCAGATCTTGAAAACACTTTTCTTATTACCAGGACTTGACATGCTCCAAGGCTTGCACCAATTATTATTGATGGGATCAATGGTCCCCATGCACCAGGATTGTAATAATCACTTTCGAAATAAAAGAAGAAGAATGTCGTAGGAACCCACCACCCAAAAGTCGTTGCATATAACCAAGAAGATGTTTTTATGTTCCACAGTTTTAGTTGAAAGGACTGTGAGACACCTACAGCAAAGCCAAGCGGCAACGATATCGCAAGCGTAATTAGAGAATCTATTAACGGGGAGAAATTGTAAATAGCTGTATCGAATTCGTCATATAAAGAGGCCAGCAACATAACAGCGAACACCCCGACTATCCACCCAATCGTACTGAATCCCATCCATTTTGCAAGGGAAGAATCGTTGTGAGGTTTTGTTTTGTCTAGCATAAACAACCCATTGCTTTTACCTATCAGGAGTGAATCTGTTTTTGCGGGCTAACTAGTGTTTAGACGGTCAGTTCCAACTAACTGCTTGTAGACAGACTGTTCCAACTAAACGCCTAATTTAGTTAGGACGTTAGGCAGTCGTAGATTAAAATGGTGTTAATAAATTCCCGCTCGGCGCGGGTGCTAGTACCCTCGCCGAGCCTATTTTTACTATCCCATCGGGGTGACCAATTGAAAGTAGTTTCCATCCGGGTCGGCCAGGGTGGCGATCCAGCCGCCTTCATCTCCCATTTGGTAGGGTTCCCTTATGACCGTGGCTCCGGCAGCTTTGATCCTTTCGAACTCTTCCTTGACCTGTGTGGTCTCGAAGTTCATCATCACGCGGCCACCATCCTTGCTTTTGCCGCCCATTTCTGAATGCTCCAATATGGAGAAGTTGGCGCTTCCAACCTGCCAGCCGGAGAAGCCATTCTCGGCATCGGACATGTCTGCCGGTTTGCCAATGACCTTTTCATAGAAGGCAACCATGGCTTTGGATTGTTTCGTTCCGATCATGACGGAATTTAGATTTAACATGTGAACACATCCTTTCTGAATGAAAAACGGTGAGGGATCTTTCCGATAGGTCTTTATTATAATCAGTACGGGACAGGCAACGAACTGATTCTACTGCTTTTTCTTCCCCGATTCTATTTTAGCGTTTTTTAGATTTTCAGCGACCCTGAATTTAACGATTTTGCTGATCAATTTCAGCGGCAGAGGTTTACTCATTGGGAATTTTAATATTCCCTTTGCGTTCGCATAAACCGACATTTCATCTTTCAATGCCTGCATTGAATCAAAATCCCCGTAAAACCCAATGTGATTTTTCCATGCGGCAAAAAGGACCAAATTACCGTTCAGGGCGAAAGCAGGCATTTGATAACTGATCGTTTCCTTTGCTTGAGGAGCCGCGGCTTTTATTGCGGCCCGTAATTCCTGCAGTATTTTTTGCGTTTCTTCTGGGAAAGTCCCAATGTACTCATCGATCGTAGCAAAACCAGTTTTTTTGCCTTTCATGGGTTACCTTTTTGCGGTGCAATTTTGATCATCCCTGCTCGATCATTTGAATGATCGTCTCTGTAATTTTTTCGGGAGAATTTTTAATATCAATATCCAGCGAGTTTTCAGGCTCCTCCAAAATATCGAACTGGCTTTGCAGGAGCGTGGACTTCATGTAATGTCCCTTGCGGGATTCCAGCCTTTCACGAACGGCTTCGAAATCCCCGCGTAGGAATACGAACTTTACACCCTTTGCAGCGCTCGAGAGTTTTTTGCGATAAGAATCCTTAAGCGCAGAACAGGCGATCACCGCGGAGCGGGAATCCTGCTCCAATAGTTTGATCTGCCCTGCAATCGCTTCGAGCCAACCTTCGCGGTCTTCATCCGTAAGCGGAGTTCCCTGTGCCATCTTTTCCACGTTCTCTTGCGAATGAAAATCGTCCCCTTCGAAAAAGAGCCAGCCTAATTTCGAGGCGAGCAATTGACCGATGGTGGTTTTGCCCGAACCTGCAACGCCCATTAATATAATGATCAACTGAAGCTTATCCTTTCCTGTATGGTTTGAAGGCTGTGAGAATAATCTTTTCCCTCATGGGAGGTGTCCAGCTTCAGGACTTTTTCTTCCGGCAGGGAAGTGATCCATTCTTCGATAAATTGGGTCATCAACTCTGTATCGTCACTGGACGCGATATTGATGCGATCACGAGCGGCCAGTCTCTCGCCGATGGTTTGTGCGGAAGCGTTCAAGAAGATGACCAGGTCTGGGAGGGGGAGCAGGCTGCGGGTCAGGGAATAGAAGCGCTGGCACAAGTCGAATTCCGCGTCATTTAATAAACCGCGCGCGTGAAACAGTCGCGTGAACCCATGGAAGTCCAGGTCGAGTCCGCCGTCCATGAGCGCAGGTTTGTTTCCTTCGCGCAAAGCGTGCTCCTGTTCGGCGCGATATAACAAATAATCCAGCTGGTTGGCGAGCGCGTACTTTGGATCCTGTTTGAAAAGCACCTGAAATGGCCGCTCGGTATGTTGTTCGAGCGCGAGGCTGAATTCACCGCGTTTTGCAAGGATGTTCGCCAGCGTGGTCTTGCCCGCGCCGCTGGGACCGATAATGACAAGTAAGGGCGACCCTTCCTGCTCATTTGAAGGCTTTTTTTCTCTCATCTGAACGGGTCGCCCTTACTGATCGCAAAAAGCAGGTGCGCTGAGAAAATTGACATCGGTGATGAACCAGCCATTATTCAGTTTTTGTATTGTGATCGTTTGCGGCAGGAGACGGGGTTCGATGCTTTGCACGAGTGCGCCATCGGAAAGGCGATATGTGTCAGCACTCCACACTTCGCACGAATCCACTTCGAGTTTCGTCTGGCTGATCACGCGGATGTCGTCGATATAGCTCTGGTAATAATCGATTTCCGATATTTGTACCAATCCCTGCTGGTTGAGCGAGGCGATCTCATCTTCCAATGTTGTCAACAAGTCTCCGGCCAGAATGGATGCTGCGATTGATGCATCTCCATCTTGATATGCCTTGATCTGTAATTCGATGGCCTCAGTGAGGAAATCGCTGACTTCCTGACTTAGTTCAGGAGAGATATTCACGTCCTGGTCCGGCAGAAGGGGGTTGGTCCCTTGTGCCACTTCCTGTCCGTCGCTTACGCCGTCTTTGTCCATATCCGGGTCGAGCGGATTCATGCGATTCGAAACTTCAACGCCATCGCCCAGGCCATCTCCATCCGTATCTTCCTTCTTTGGGTCTGTTCCCGTCCGAAGGACTTCGTCCTCATCGGAAATACCGTCCTTGTCGGTATCCTGCTCTCCACTTGTTGGAGGCGTCTCGCCCGGAGATGGTGCTTCGGGCGCCCCAGCCGGTTCAGCCGCGAGACCGTAAATGGATTGAACGCCCGCGATATCATCCTCATCAAGGAAGCGGTGCGGGCCCGCATAGGCTGCGTACATGAGCGCATTTGGGTCACTGCTGTGATCGAGGCCAAGGTTATGGCCGATCTCATGCGCCGCAACGGTGAGCAGGTCCACGTTGCGGGTTTCGCTGTTCACCCAGCGTTCTGAGTCGTCAAAATGCAGAAAGACCCGCCTGTCGTCATACGGGTTGGGATAGGACGCGTGCGCAAGCACATCACCGGGGCCGTCGAAGGAATCGCCGTCGCCATGCTCGCCTTCCGCCCAGCCGATGAGAATATCTGCCTGATCCGGGTCAGACACTTCGTTAAATGTAAGCGGGGTCTGGTCCGCCCACATCGCAAACGCGGCGTTCACGAGATCCTGCTCGGTTGCCCCTCCGATCTTTTCAGTTCCGTTTATGAAATAATAGGCGATATTTGTCTTTCCCCACTGAGAGATGGCGCGGTATTTTGATATCGATTCGTCTTCATCGCCTGCCTCGGGGAGGTTGTCGTACCGATACGTATATTCCGGTTCAGATGTTGATGCAAATGTAGAGCAGGCCAGGGATGTGAGCAAGAGGATGAGAAAGATCGCGAGCAGGTGTGTTATGAATGATCGACGCATATCGTTGGCCTCCAGCGGAATGAAAGGGTTTCGTAGTGACGACTTCGCGAAGCACCCTTTAGGGTTAGTCGCTCTTTTGCCTAACGACTCACCCTAAAGGGTACTCACCTGCGAGCCTCAAACGGCGAGCCTCAAACGGCGAGCCTCAAACGGCGAGCCTCAAACGGCGAGTGCAACAAACGCACGAAGTCCCTCGCGTAGCATCCCGAGCGAAGCGAGTGGGCGTAGCGAAGCTGAGCGGGGGTGCAGCGCAAGTGTCGCGAAGTCATTACTACGTTTTCGTGAAGTACTCCTACCCTTTGAGATCCTGCGTTTTGGGATAACGCCTGATGATCTCGTTCAATACATCCTTGGGCGTATCACGCCCAAGGTCGATATCTCCAAATTCCTCCGCAATGCTTTCAAGCGATGAGGCCAAAAAGCCCGAGGAACTTTCAGGTTTATCCGCTTCAGCCTCCATCTCCATGATCGCGTTTTGCATGGCTTCGATCTCTGCTTGTACGATCTCAGAAGATGCCTCCTCTACAAGAGATGCAAGTGCATTCTTGAAAGTCTCAGTTAATTCGGCCTCGGTCATGTCCATGATGCTGCGGGCCTCGTCAACCATGCCGTCGTCAAAGCTCTTCCTGGTGTGCCCGTCCGATTCGCGTTGTTCCCGGATGACACGTGTGATGAGACCCGCCCCTTCCTCAAAGTCATCCTCGGTATCAACTTCCTGCACAGATAAGATATATTCCATGTTGCGGCTCCCCAGGATCCGTTCTGTGGAATGTACCATTTTGAAGAATTCGCTTTGCGTGTGTTCCCCGGCTGCAAGGGTCTGCCAATGATCGTAAAGGATCTGCAGTTCCACGATCACTTTGCTGTAGTTTCGCACGATGATATCCAGGTTGTGCAATTGCTGCCAGCAGATGATCGCCAAAGTAATGGATGAAGCCAGAGTGACCCAAAGGATGAATGGGCCTTCAAATGCGGCCCCAAACGCTGCAAGGATCGTTCCCGCGCCCCCGGCCCCCAAAATGAAAAACTGTAACCGACGCATTTCTGCCTGCCTGTCGCTCACCTTCATGATGTGCCATGCAAGCTGATCCTCAAGGCGAAATTTGAAATACTCATCGCCGTTCAGGTCGTCGAAGCCCGGGTCGTTATTCGGGTCCTTGGTATCAAAACGCGGGGACGGAGGAATGATCCCTTCATAAGGCTCCAATACCAACTCGTCATTCATTCCGTTGTAGATGGAGCGCTGGCTTTCTTTCAGCCTGTTTGCCATCCAGTTGCGGCGCGAGCTTTCTTTTTGCAGGATCGTCCGATATACGTATATATTTTTCAGCATTTCTTCTGCGCCGGCCCGCGTAACCAGCCAGTCGCCGGAAGAGAAAAATTTGTTGGTATACGCGGCGAGCAGGGAGGCCGTAATAGGGGAAAGGATCAGCAAACCCTTTAAGACGACCTTGCCGAATGCAGGCAATTCCACTGGATACAGTTGAATAGAGATCGCGAAAAAGGTTGCGAGCACACCCAAAATTACGATCCATCGCTTGAGATTCAGGTGGGCCTTCGAGCGTTTTACGGCTGCCGCGTCCAGTTGTGCGAAGCGTGTCCATGCGATCTCTAAAATGGAGCTGATTTGCCGGGCTTCTGTTTCCATATATTCCTCTGGTCAATTAACAAGCCACGAACCACGCAGCCACGTATCCTTCATGGGTTGCGTCCTTTACCTTGATCCACTGGTTGTTCGCGCCGATCTTTTTCTCTCCGCCGGGTTCGGTGATGATGAATTCATAATTGATCGGTACACGCTTGATCAGCGAGGCATCGCTCACAACAGGCTGGCTGCGTAGCGACACAGCTTCAGCAGTGGCCCTCACTTTGATAGGCCCGCTGGCTGTAGTGGAAGTTGTACTCGTCGCTGCTTGTGCGGTGGAGCCGCTCGCATATTTCACATACCAGGCGGCCACGTATCCCTCTTTTTTGTTTGCGTCACAAACCTTTAACCATTGGTTTTGTACCCCAATCTTTGGAATGGCCAGATTGGCTGGCTCAAGACAGATCAATTGCTCTGTGACGGGCACGCGACGAATGAGCGTTTCGGTTGAAATGACCGCTTTGGAGCGCAGCGCGAGTTCCTCAGTGGGCAGCAATGCAAGGGAGCCCGCGGGCACAGGCGCCGCGCCAGTTGCGGGAGCAGAAGCAGGCGCGGAGGTCGAGGATGAAGCGGGGCCTCCCTTTTTCTCTGAAACGTACCACGCAGCTACAAATCCCTGATCGCCTTTGGGGTCTTGTACCTGGAGCCACTGTCCCTGCACTCCAACCTTGGATTTAGCCTGGGCCTTTGGTTCAAGGCAGATCAATTCGGTGTTGAGTGCCATGCGCTTCCACAAATATCCATTCACGGATGCGTCGGCGCGCAAGGCAAGGTCGTCCTCGCTGGCATGGATGATGAACTTTTCCGCAGGCACAGGCACGGTCGTTTTCTTTGGCGGTTCGGGCTGTGCGATGCCATAATTATTGAACCATAATACCGCGCTGATCTCGCTTGCTATTTTTGCGCCATTGAATTTATAGCGTGTGGTTAACAGTACATCCTTACCGGGGGCGTCGCCTCCGTATTTGTATGGATCGTAGATCGAATAATCATTCCCCTTTTTTTCCTTTACCAAAACAAAATGCGTCTGGATGCCGACCTGTTTGTTCCAGTCCACCTGCAGGATCACAGGCTTGCCGGCCGCCACCGCCGCGTCGATCTCTGCAATGGGCGCCGGCGACGACTCGCAGGGCTGCATATCGCGATACGCGCAATTTCCCCAGACGTAGGGCAGAACGCTTGGGATAAAAAACGCCCCCTGAAAGCCGCCCGCTTTTTTCATTTTCTGGTTGACGGTAACAGGGGTTTCGTTATAGCCAATACCGTTCAGCATCATGGTGACGGAGGTGAGCAGACAGCCCCATCCGCCGATGGTTTCACTGGAATTTCCAAGAGGGGTCGTCTTCCATGTTTCGTTGTTCTGGTACAGATTCTTCGTGACAAACATACTGTGTCCTCCCGGGGGATCGGCGCTCTGGAATTTATTTCGCCAATTTTACTCTAATTCAAATTGCTGGGGAATTGAGGCATTTGTTAGAAAGTGGTGAAGAGTCTAGTTTTTACCACGAAGGCACCAAGTCTCAAAGGCACTAAAAGAAAAAGAACTTCGTGTCTTGGTGTCTTGGTGACTTAGTGGTGAGGTTTTCAGACACTCTCTTAAGGCATCACGAACTGCTGTCGCGCGGACCTGTGGCCTGCGTGCCATTAATTGGCATTTTCCAGGCTACTTTATAGCCCCCATCAGACGTGCGCACAATACGCGCACGATCGTGACGCTTACTTTTGTTTACAAAAGGGGAAATATTTATGTCGCCGATTCTTGAGCGATGAGTTCGTCGATTCTTGTGAACCATGTCTTATATGGATTCGTTCTGCCAAATTCCCTCTTTACCACGATGCGCGAAATAAACAGCGGGCTCGGCTTTAGCATTTTGAGGCGCCATTCAAGGCGAGTGCGTTTGTCATCTTCCAACGATGTAAAGATTGCCATTCCGCGGAACATGATTTTTCCATCCACGGTTTCTATGGTTGCATATTCGAACGGACGCCAGTCGACGATGGTCTCCATGGATGCGCCTTTGCCATGCGCGCAGTGATTGGATGCGCCGGCGCTTGTACGCCCCCAATTGCGCGAGATGATCTTCCACTGTCCCATCTCGCCCATGGCCTTGCTGCGCTTTTTAAGATCCATTACCCAATCCCAGACAATCGCCAGCGGATGGTTGAATTCATGCGTAGTAGTGATATCCGCCTCTTCGGGCGTGACGGTCACGCGTTGGGCGGAGATCAAAGCCTCGTAGCGCGGGATCAGGTTGAGGGTCCGCGTGTGAACCGTGCCGAGATGTTCGTAGGTTTCATCCTGCGCGTGCAAGTCTTCGAGTGTGAGTTCGATCGAATCCATCGCCTTCTGGGAGAACAGGGCGTAGGCTCTCCAGCCTGTATTGTCTGAGATGTGATTCTTCGTCAGGCGGTGGATCAGGTTCACATCTGAACCGACGAGTTCACGAATTCCAGAGATGTTCTGGACGATGTAATCGCCGTGATGGACAAAGAATTTCAGCTCGAGAGTTTTCATGCTCTGGCAGGCGCGGCAATTGCAGGTCGTGGAGCGCTCCGATGCATCGCGCCTGCGGCGAAATGCCATATAGGTATTTTCGATTAATTCAAGGAGGGATTCGGGGCGGGCGATCTTGTCTTCATCGACGTTCGCAAAGACGGCGTCGCCTTCGAGTTTTGAGATGGTAAGAATGGTCTTGAATTTTTCAACAATGGTTTCGAGCAGGTCGGCAAGGATCTCGTGCGCGTGCTCCAATTCCACCTGCGCCAGATATCCCGTATAACCGCTGATATCTGCCAGAACGAGATAACCATGTTTTGTCTCAGCCATGAACACATTCCTCCATCCCCTCAGAATTTTATGCGGGAATGATGCGGATTATTTCTGTTCTACTTTTACCTTTTGATACTGCTTCAGCCACCATTGGGTCCCGGGCAGGCCGCTCTCTGCCACGATCTTAAGCAGTTCCTCGGTGTCAAAATATACGCGTCGCAGGTCCACATCCAATGATCCCCCGTTCTGGCTCAGGATGGCATACTCCGCCCATGGTAACAATGCCGGCACACTGCCGGGCTCATAAGCATGAATAAAAGCATTGCCTACGCTGCCCGAATTTAAGACGAGTTTTTCGCCATGTCGTCTGTGCATTTGAATGTGCGAATGTCCACCGATAAATACATCGGCCGTCTGTCCATCGAAATATTTGGCAAGGTCATCGGCCGGCGTAGTGGATTGGATCAAATCTATGGGAGAGTGGGGAGAGCCGTGAAAACACATCACGGATACGCCGTTCGGAAACGTGAATTCGTATGTATCGCGAAACGATCTGATGAAATCAAGATCTTGCTCGGTCAGGCGTTCCTTGCACCAATGCAGGTCGGGCACAAGGTGTTCTGTGATCTGAAAACTCAAAGCCTGTTCCGGGTCCAGGATGGCCCAATCGTGATTCCCCTTGATGTACACGCAGTTCAGCTCTTTTAGTTTGGCAAGCACTTCAAGCGGCTGGGGGCCTAGTGTGATCGTATCGCCAAGCGAAATGATCTGGTCCACATTCTGAGAATTCAAGTCCGCCAATACAGCCTTGAATGCAGTGAAATTTCCATGAATATCCGAGATAAAGGCAATGCGCATGATGTCCCTTTAGATTAGGGGTAATTGTACACGAACAGGGGAAAATAATTAACGATTCGTTATCGAAATAGAACTTTTGGGTGATGGCACGTTTATTAGAAAACCCCGGCGTCATTAAGACGCCGGGGTTTCTTTCTCGTTTATGGGATCGTGTATGAGGTCAGCTCGATCGTGGTACTCAGGTCCGGGTCTGTTGTTGTGGATTTTACCCACCCAATATTGGGCGCGTACCAGCTTGTTGTGTTCATGATCAGCTGGGTCGGCAGCTCCGTCCCCTGCATATTAATCGTGATGGTCATATTTACCTGGCAGTCCACGCGCATCGCATCGAATGTCCCGGCCGGCACGGTCACAGATTCTGTTCCGGCGGCAGTGCATGCCAGGCTGGTGTCATTTTTGGTGGGAACCTCGACACCGTTGACGTTGGGCTTGCCTTCGACGGTAAAGGTTTGCGTCCAGGTATCGCCGGCGTTGACCGTGGCCGGCAGGGTCACGCCGTTGTTGGCGGTGGTCTCGAACT
>CAZJYB010000050.1:0-23691 GCA_964549865.1 uncultured Anaerolineaceae bacterium | reverse complement strand
CTGAACCGATCGTGTTGATGCTTGGCGGGCGCGATAAGGATCTACCGTGGAATGAACTGGCGGAACTTGTTCACAAACGTGTGGATCACGTGGTGCTCTTTGGCGAGGCCGCGCAAATGATCGAGAAAGCAATGGCAGGTGTAACGTCCGAGCGAAGCGTGGATATTGCCCACGCGAAGGACCTTAAGGAGGCGGTTGCCAAAGCTGCGCAAGTTGCCGGGGCTGGAGACATTGTCCTGCTATCACCGGGCGGCACGAGTTTCGACGAGTTCAGGGATTTTGCAGAAAGAGGAGAGGTGTTTCGAAAATGGGTACAAGAACTTTCGTAAAAGCGCAACCCTTTACGCCCCCATCCTTTTTGCGCGGGTTCGATATGCCATTGCTGGTTACAGTAGTGGCGCTTGTGGTGTTTGGATTGGTGATGCTCTTTTCCTCTTCGTGGGATTTTTCGCTGGGTATTTATGGCGACCCCATGCATATGTTCAACCGCCAGCTTACCTGGCTTGCGTTGGGAGTGGCCATCGCGCTGGTGCTGGCCTTCTTTGATTATCACCATTGGCGCAAGTATGTTGTGGCGGCAATGGCTTTTACGATCCTGCTGCTCGTGGTGGTGTTGTTGATGAACGAGATCCGCTTCGGTGCAAAACGCGCCTTCTTTGAAGGTTCCGCCCAGCCCTCTGAACTCGCAAAGCTTGTTTCGATCCTGTATCTCGGGGTCTGGCTGTATGCGAAACGGCAGCACTTGCATGATCTTTCACTTGGTCTGATCCCGCTCGGTGTTATTCTCGGGGTCGTTGGAGGCCTGATCTATCAGCAGCCGGATCTGAGCGCGGCTGCGACAGTGCTCATGCTCGGTGGGCTGCTCTTCTTCCTCGCAGGCGGCGATCTTAAACAAATTGGTGTATTGCTTATTGTCGCGATCGTCGCGGCATGGCTGGTGGCGTCTATCAGTGCAACGGGTCGTGAACGCGTGGGCGATTTTGTTGCAGGCATCAAGGATCCCCTGCAGGCTTCCTATCATGTACGCCGCTCCTTTGAAGCCATCGTCAATGGCGGATGGTTCGGTGTTGGGCTTGGGCAATCACGCTCCAAACTCACCGGCCTGCCCGTGCCTCCAACCGATAGTGTCTTTGCGGTCGTTGCAGAAGAACTTGGTTTGTTTGGTGCAGTGATGCTGATCGGTTTGTACGGTACGCTCGTGTGGCGCGGGTTTGTGATCGCACGCCGCGCTCCTGATATGCTCGGCACCATTCTTGCCTCCGGGCTGGTCATGTGGATCGGCATGGAAGCATTGATCAATATGACAGTGATGGTGGGTCTGCTGCCGTTCGCAGGCAACGCCCTGCCGTTCATCAGCGCGGGCGGTTCGAATCTTGTGGCCACACTCGCCGCGCTCGGCATTCTATTTAATATTTCCCGCCAGACAGGCGAAGGTACGATCACAGACGATGAATGGAGGTCTTACAGTGCGGTTGTTGATATGCGCTGGTGGAACCGGCGGCGGAGTGTATCCCGCCCTCGCCGTTCACAACGCGCTCGCCGGTAAACATGCAAACCTCGAAACCCTGTGGGTGGGTGGTCGTGGCGGTATGGAAGAGGAACTCGTGAAACGCACGGGCATTCCATATCGTTCGATTCCCGCCGCGGGCCTGCATGGTGTTGGTTTGGGGGCGCTGCCGGGCAATATCACCAAACTTGGGCGCGGTGTGATCGCCTCGCGCCGCATCTTGCGCGACTTCAAGCCGCACGTGTTATTCTTTACCGGCGGTTACGTGGCTGCACCGATGGCGCTTGCCGGCCGAAAGACCCCAACCGTTTTGTATGTGCCGGACATCGAACCCGGCCTCGCACTGAAATTCCTTTCGCGTTTTGCGGATCGCGTCGCGCTGACAGCATGGGACTCGAAGAAATATTTTTCACGCCCGCAGAAACTCGTCGTCAGCGGCTACCCGCTTCGCGCGGACCTCGCAGCCTGGTCCCGTGAAAAAGCGACTCAACACCTTGGGCTTTCCTCAGACCTGCCCGTCTTGCTGGTCACCGGCGGGAGCAAGGGCGCGCGTTCGATCAATAGGGCCGTATTGAAACATCTGAACGAATACCTTGAGTTTGCCCAGGTCGTTCATATTACCGGCTCATTGGATTGGCCAGTGATCGAGAAGGCCGCGCAGGAATTGCCAGCACAGCTCAAGCCTCGTTATCATGCCATGCCCTACCTGCATGAAATGGGCGCGGCACTTGCCTCGGCGGATCTTGTGCTATCACGCGCGGGTGCATCCGTTTTGGGTGAGTATCCATTCTTTGGGCTGCCCGCCGTGCTTGTCCCTTATCCGCATGCATGGCGCTATCAAAAGGTGAATGCAGACCATCTGGCAGAACGTAACGCCGCGGTCATCTTGCAGGATGAATTATTGGGAGATAAACTCCTGATGATATTGAAAGCTCTGTTAAGCAACAAGTCCAAGCTTGAAGCCATGCGTGCCGCAATGACTTCCCTGTCCCAACCTCATGCGGCAGACGCGATTGCCAGCCAGTTGGTGGAACTGGCAGGAGAGCAACCCTTATGATGAGCATTGTTTATATCTTTTGGATGTATGTGATCCTGTTTGCGATCATCGGTGCCATGCGCGGCTGGGCGAAGGAATTACTCGTCTCCTTCAGCTGCATCACGGCGCTGGCGGTCATCCTTTTGCTGGAAAAATATATTCCGCTTGTGCGCGACCTGCCCGATAACGGCAGTTCTCTTTTCTGGATCCGCACGATCATCCTGGTTTCGCTGGTCTATTTCGGGTATCAGACCGTTTCGATCGTGCCGCGGCTTTCATCCAAGGCTGCACGCGAAAGATTGCAGGACGGGCTGTTTGGCGCAGTGGTCGGTGGCATCAATGGTTATTTTATTGCAGGCTCCATTCTCTTCTATAACTATGTGGCCGAATATCCCTATAAGAACGTGATCAGCCCGGCCACAGACCCTGCCATGATCGCCGCCATCGACACCCTGTTCAAGTACATGCCTCCCCGACTGTTGGGCGAGCCCGGCATTTATTTTGCCGTCATCATCATTCTCGTCTTCATCATTGTTGTATACATCTAGGACCAACAGCTAAGTGCTAACCATGACACACGTTCACTTCATCGGCATCGGAGGTTCAGGGCTTTCTGCCATCGCGCGCCTGCTCAAGGAAAGCGGATACGAAGTCAGCGGCTCAGACAGGTCCTTTTCGCAATTCGCCATGGACTTGAAAAATGAGGGCGTTACCATTTATGACGGACATGACGCGCGCAATACCGCGGGTGCAGACTGGGTTGTGCGCTCCTCCGCGGTGACCGATGACAATCCCGAGGTCGAGGCGGCCATCAAGGCTGGGATTCCAGTGTACAAGCGCGCGGATTTTCTCGGTGAGTTAATGGCCGGGAAAAATGGCATTGCCGTGGCGGGTACGCATGGCAAGACCACGACCACGGCCATGATCGCATGGATGTTGTATGCGCTCAAACGCGACCCGTCTTTCATTGTCGGTGGTACGCTGAACAACCTCAAGGTCAATGCGCGTGCCGGGCAGGGCAACGCCTTCGTGATAGAAGCGGATGAATATGATCGCATGTTCCTCGGTTTGAAGCCGCGCATCGCGGTGATCACCAACCTGGAGCACGATCATCCGGATTGTTATCCGAAGTTCGAGGACATGTACGCGGCCTTCCAGAGTTTTGTAGACCTGCTGCCTGAAGACGGCACGCTGATCGCCTGTGCCGAGGATGAAGGCGCGGTCTCATTGATCCCGTATGCGCGGCGTAAAGGCTTGAATGTCGTCTCTTACAGCGCACAGGGAGAGATGACCATTAACAGCCCACAGTGGATGCAGGCACGCACCTTGAAGCCGAACCAACGCGGCGGCTTTGATTTCTCCGCGATGACCAATATGGCGCGCATAGTGTCCATCGATGTCTCGCTGCAGGTACCCGGCGAGCACAATGTGCGCAACGCCCTGGCTGCACTATCTGTTGCAGCGGTAGTGGGGCTTCCATTAGCGGAAGCCGCAAATGCATTGGGCGAGTTCAGTGGCACGGGCCGCCGCTTTGAAGTGCGCGGTGAAATCAAAGGCGTCACCGTGATCGACGACTACGCTCATCATCCCACAGAGATACGCGCCACATTGGCCGGGGCAAAAGCGCGCTATCCCGGCCGTCGTATTTGGGCGGTATGGCAGCCACATACCTACTCGCGCACGCAAACCTTGTTTCTTGAATTTTCGCGTGCCTTCGAAAATGCGGACGAAGTGCTGGTGACCGAGGTGTATGCCTCACGCGAGGCAAAGCAGGATTTTTCCTCTGCTGAGGTGGTAAGCGCCATGCCTCACCCATCCGCGCGCTATTCAGGTTCGTTGGAAGATACCACGAAGCATTTGCTCGAAAACCTGCGTTCCGGCGATGTCTTGATCGTGCTTTCAGCCGGCGATGCAGATCAGATCAGTACGGATATATTAAAGAGTTTATAAGAAGATGATTATGACTGCTTCCGCTTTACCGATTGACCTGCTACGCACCGAATTCGGCGACGCGCTGCAAGAGAACGTGATGCTTGCGCCGTATACCTCCGCGCGTATCGGCGGGCCGGCGGATGTCCTGCTTACGGTCAAGTCTGTGGATGAGCTGGCAGATGCGATGAAGTTCATTTGGGATCAGGAGATCCCTTATTACATATTGGGTGGCGGTTCGAACGTGCTGGTCAGTGATAGAGGCATTCGCGGCGTGGTGATCCTGGACCGGGCGAAGGAAGTGCGCTTCGAAAGCAGCGACCAGCCCCAGGTCTGGTGTGAGGCGGGCGTCGTCTTCAGCAACCTTGCGAATCGCTGTGCGTCCAAAGGGTTGGCCGGGTTGGAGTGGGCCGCCACAGTCCCGGGCTCGGTGGGTGGTGCAGTATATGGTAATGCAGGCGCGTTCGGCGGTGAAATGTCCGGGAATCTGATATGGGCGGAGTTGTTGACGCGGAACGGCCGCGAGAAATTTTCCGTTAAGCAAATGGGCTATGGCTACCGCACAAGCGTATTGAAACGCGGCGAAATAAATGCAATAGTACTTTCGGTTTTGTTGGGACTAAAAAATGCGGCGCGCGAGGAAGTGTCGGTTAAAATCGAACAATTCAGCGAACGCCGAAAGAGCACGCAGCCGCCCGGTGCCAGCATGGGTTCGATGTTCAAAAACCCTGAAGGCGATCATGCCGGCCGTTTGATCGAGGCCGCGGGCCTGAAAGGCACCCGCATCGGTACTGCTGAAATCAGCACGGTGCACGGAAACTTTTTTATCAATCATGGTGAGACCAAAGCGGGCGATGTTCGCGAGCTCATTGATTTAACGCGTAAGACCGTACATGAAAAGCTGGGTGTTGAACTGGAATTGGAAGTTGAGCTTGCCGGAGATTGGACCGTTTGAACGTGAAACGGCCGGACCTTAATGCGATGAAGAAACTTCGAGTGGCAATCCTGTTTGGAGGTCGTTCAGGCGAACATGATGTATCGCTGATGTCTGCGCGCTCCGTGCTCTCTGCGCTTGACCCCGCGAAGTATGAAGTGACGCAGGTTGGCATTACATTGGATGGCAACTGGCTGACTGGTTCGAACGCGCTCGCTGCTTTTGAAAAAGGGAATACAAAAGACCTCGAACGTGTGGTTCCTCCAACCGAGCCTTCGCATCAATCGTTGCACGTGGCGCGCTCGACCAAAATGGGTGAGAAGTTGGAGACGATCAACGCGGTGGATGTCTTCTTCCCTGTTTTGCATGGTCCCTTCGGCGAAGATGGCACCATGCAAGGATTGTTCGAGCTGGCGGATGTCGCTTACGTGGGCGCGGGCGTGTTGGGGTCCTCGGTTGGCATGGACAAGGGTGTCTTCAAGGATGTGATGCGAGCCAATGGCATCCCGATCGTCGATTCGATGCTTGTTCTGCGCGGCGATGTTGAAAATGACATGCATACGGTGATCGAAAAGGCCGAACGTGAATTGGGCGGGTATCCGCTATTTGCCAAGCCCGCCAACCTCGGTTCATCGGTCGGCATCAGCAAATGCAGTTCACGCTCCGATCTAAGCGAGGGTCTTATGGAAGCCGCGCGTTATGACCGCCGCCTGATCCTTGAGCGCGGCGCGGGGAACATGCGTGAAATTGAAGTGAGCGTGCTTGGCAATGAAGACCCGCAAGCCTCTGTTTGTGGCGAGGTCCTGCCAAGCCGCGAATTCTATTCGTACGAATCAAAATACGTGGACGGCACCTCCGGGTTGGTCATCCCTGCAGAGATCCCGGCGGGTGTGAGCGACCAGATCCGTGAATACGCAGTACGCGCCTACAAGGCGATTGACTGTGCCGGCATGGCGCGCGCCGATTTCTTCCTTGAAAAGGACACGAACAGTATTTTCATGAACGAACTGAACACGATACCTGGCTTTACTTCCATTAGTATGTATCCCAAGTTGTGGCAGGCCAGCGGACTCTCCTATACTCAATTGGTTGACCGTCTGATCGATCTCGCGTTGGAACGTAAAGCTCAACGCGATCACACCGAACGTCGGAGGACGGTATGAGCGAAAAGAGAGAATTATCCCGTGCCGAGCAGGTGCGCGCACGCCGCAGGTACAGTGTTACGCAGACGATGGCGCAGAATACACAACGCACGGATAAACCGGCGCTGCACGTCATTACGTCACGTGCAGGCACATCCTATGTGCGCCCCAAAGATAAAGGCAGTGATACGCGCCGCCGATTTAATGTTGCGTTTGGCCTGCCTCATATTTCATTGCACAGGCCGGCCATCGGCATCCTGCGCGCACGCGGCAGCTGGCGCCTTGCTTCATTTCTGTTGACCGTTGTATTTGGCGTCCTGATCTACTTCGCATGGACCCTTCCATACTTTCATATTACGGCCGCGACCGTGCTTGGCAATAATCGTTTGAGCCCTCAGGAGATCGATGCCGTGCTGGGTGTGGCGGGTCAATCTGTTTTTCTTATGAAACCGGATGAATTGGCCACACGCCTGCGGTTGAATTACCCGGAGCTGGCCTCGGCACAGGTAAACATCTATTTGCCGAACCATGTCTATGTAAACGTGAGCGAACGCCAGCCTGTTATCTTATGGCAGCAAGGGGATGGCATTACCTGGATCGATGCAGCTGGTGTGGCGTTCCGCCCGCGTGGGCAGGTGGATGGGCTGATCCCCGTAATGGGTCTGGCGACGCCACCGGCCGGTCTTGCATCGTTGGAGGATGCGCTCAGCCCTCCGCAATATATTCAAAAGGATCTGGTGGATGCGATCCTGGTTCTCGCGCCGAGTGTGCCTGCCGGCTCGACCCTGACCTACGACGGCGGCGATGGGCTGGGTTGGAAGGACAGTCGCGGCTGGAATATTTTCTTTGGAACCAGCGCGCAGAATATGGCTCTCAAGCTGCGCGTATATCAATCTCTGGTGGATTCTCTGACCATGCACAACCGCGTGCCCGAATATATCAATGTAGCCTATCCCGATGCGCCGTATTATCGGATGTCCCGGCTTACGGGATTTGACTCAACAAGCGAAAGTGAATGACAGGCAATCATGGATGAGATCGTTGTTGGCATTGACGTAGGAACCACAAAGGTTTGCACCCTCGTCGGGCGTGTGGAGGATGAAAAGACGCTGCGCATCCTCGGCGTGGGCATTGAGCCTTCGGCCGGCATCCGTAAGGGCATCATTGTGGATCTTCCGGCCGCGTCACAAGCCATTAAACGTTCGGTGGAAAAGGCAGAACATACTTCCGGCCTTGAGATCACCACTGCGCTGGTCAGCCTGGCGGGCGCGCATGTTTCTTCCGTCAATAGTCGCGGCGCCACGAACGTACCGGGTGGCATCATCGACGCGGTGGCGGTGGCCCGCGCGCTTGAACAGGCCCAGGCGGTTGCCATCCCGCATGATCGCGAGATCGTGCATGTCATCCAGCGCGGCATTACGGTGGACGGGCAGGATGGGGTCAAGACTCCCATCGGCATGCACGGTTTCAAACTGGAAGTGGAGACGCATATCATCACTGCAGCCATTGCAACGGTGGATAACCTCCGTCAATGTGTGGGGGAGGCGGGCGTGGAGATCCAGCAATTCGTGCTGAACCCGCTTGCTTCCGGTGAAGTGGTGTTGACCGATGAGGAACGCGAAATGGGTGTGGCCGTCTGTGATATCGGCGGCGGCACGACCGACCTGGCGATCTATGTGGATGGTGATGTATGGCATACGATGGTGCTTGCAGTCGGCGGCAATCACGTCACACAGGATATTGCGCATGGACTGCGTCTCGCGTTGACCCAGGCTGAGGAAGTGAAGAAGCAGCAGGGATACGCCGTTCGGTCCGATTTTGGAGGCGATGAATATTTCATGATCCGCCCGTTCGGTGAAGATAAGGATGTCCGCATTAATAAACAGGACCTGGCTCACATCATCGAGGCCCGCGTCGCGGAGACCTTCGGCCTGATCCTGCAGGAGATCAAACGCTCCGGCTACGATGGATTGCTGCCCGCTGGCATGGTATTGACCGGTGGTACCGCGGCATTGCCCGGCATCAAAAGCGTTGCGATGGATGTGTTGGGAATGCCGGTACGCACTGCACAACCGGAACACCTCGCAGGCCTGATCGATAAGTTGAATTCGCCCGCGTATTCCACGAGCGTTGGATTACTGCGCTGGGCGTTGACCATGCACGATCATGAAGTGGCAATACCGAGCGGATCAAAGAGACGCCGCCGCTCGAAAGGAGAGAAAAGTATGAACCTGGATGTGGTCAAAAAATGGATAGGACGCATACTGCCTTAAGTACCATATATTGTCGCAAAAAGATGACCTTTCAACCCTTTAGAAAAACAGCAATCTCGTTTAAGATTAGGACATTCCTTGCAAGGAGGAACACATGGACTCGAATAAAAAACATCAACAAACTGAAGCCTTCGCCCGCATCAAAGTGATCGGCGTTGGCGGCGCCGGCCAGAACGCCGTCAATCGCATGATGGAGGAGGGCATTCAGGGCGTGGAGTTCATCTCCGCGAATACCGACGCGCAGGCGCTGACCTTGTCGCGCGCGCCCACGCGTGTGCGCCTTGGCGATAAATTAACGCGCGGCCTCGGTGCGGGCGGCGACCCTGAAATTGGCCGCAAAGCTGCCGAAGAATCTGCAGACGAACTGTACAACGTGCTCAAGGGCGCGGATATGGTTTTCGTCACTTCGGGTATGGGCGGCGGGACAGGCACAGGCGCGGCTCCTGTTGTGGCGCAGATCGCAAAGGAATGCGGCGCGCTGACGATCGGTGTGGTCACCCGTCCGTTTACTTTTGAAGGCGGCAAGCGTTCGCAATCTGCCGATATCGGAGTAACCAAGATGCGCGAACATGCGCACACGCTCATTTCCATTCCGAATGACCGTCTGCTCCAGCTTGCAGATAAAAAATCCTCCCTGCAGGATTCCTTCCGCATGGCCGATGAAGTCTTGCATCAAGGCATTCAAGGTATCTCCGAGTTGATCACGATCCCTGGCTTGATCAACCTCGATTTTGCCGATGTGCGCACCATCATGTCTGAAGGCGGCGCGGCATTAATGGCCGTGGGTCGCGGGGCCGGTGAAGATCGCGCCAAGAATGCCGCTGAACAGGCCATCTCGAGTCAGTTGCTCGATATCACCATCGACGGCGCGCGCGGCGTGCTGTTCAACGTTACCGGCGGCTCGAATATGACGCTCTTCGAGGTCAATACGGCCGCAGCCATCATCCGTGAGACGGCGCATCCGGATGTCAACATGATCTTCGGTGCGGTGATCGACCCGGAAATGGGCGACGAGATCCGCGTGACGGTCATCGCGACCGGCTTCGAACGGAGCGGCGTACCGCGTCGCGCATTGGAACGCCTCCCGCGTAACGATAAAGTTAATTCCTCCTCGACGCCTTTCAACCGCCCGACGGAATCTGTCAGCGTGAATGCAGAGTACAAACCCTCGGCCGAGTCGAAGCCTGCATCGCAACAGCCACCAAACACCCTTGGCAGCGACGATCTCGATGTTCCGACGTTCCTGAGAAATAGACGATAAGCCGTAAGGGCGACCCTTGTGGTCGCCCTTTTTATTTTATGTCGTTCCCCCGTTGGGGACGATGTGCGCGACAGTGTTCTTCTGTCGAAGCAATCCCATTTAGCTTGCTCGAGATTGCTTCAGTCTCTGCGTTCCCTCGCAACGACATGTAATTATGGGTTAAAATACAACCAATGAAAACGCAGTTTCCACAACCGAAACATTATTCCTATCGGGTCCATCGCAGGCAGGTGACTCGGCAGATCATTTTGCCTGTCGTGCTTGCTGCGCTGGCCATGATCGCCATGATTGTGCTCATCAGCTTTGCCACTTTTAATCAAGATGGGGACGTGGGCCGCTGGGCAGCCATCTCCACGATCTGGATCGTGATTCCGATTTTGGTGGCAGGCATCGTCCTGCTCGCCATCCTCATCGGGTTGATCTACCTGATGGCCCTTGCTTTGGGATACCTGCCTCATTATTCAGCCATCGCGCAGGATTATGTCTTCAAAGCGCGCGGCTACATCATCCGTGCGGCCAACAAGGTTGTAAAGCCCATTTTTGCTTTTGATGGCTGGCTCGAGAATATCAAGGCGTTTTTTGGAAGGATAATCCCATGAACAATAGTAGAGTCATCCTCGGCGGCGCGTTGATCGGTGCCGTGACAGGCCTGATCGCAGCCATTCTGCTTACCCGTCGCGCGGAACGCAACGATCGTGAGACCGCCATCACAACCGGCGAAGGCCTCAAACTTGGTGTATTGATCTTTGGACTCCTGCGCGCCATCGCCTCGCTTGGCGACGATTAAGAGGTTTTAATCAGGATCCTCACGGAGGTCTGGTTTCAGACCTCCGTTTTTGGTTAAGTAAAATTCAGAATTTACAAAATAGAACAAATGAACTACAATCGCCAAAACACACCATGACCTCCATCTCCAAACTTACATTCCGCCGCTTTCTGCTTGGTTCACAAGGACTTTGGCCCGGACGCCGTTTTACGGGGTTGAACGGTGTCGAGGCCGCGCTTCACCAAATGCAGGCATTACAGCTCGACCCGCTGACCATGGTTGCACGCAGCCAGGATATTGCCATGTATGGACGCGTGCTCGATTACAAACAGGAACACCTGTATAAAATGGCCTATGAAAAACGCAAGGCATTTGATTATGGCGGCTGGCTGGCCATGTATCCCATGCATGAGTTTCCGTACTGGCGCGCGATCATGCCGCGCGTACAGTCTCATTCGCGGCTGGTGCTATTCCACAAGAAATTTCCGAATGCCATGCAGCAGGTGCAGGATATCCTGCGTGAGAACGGGCCGATGAGCAATCGCGACTTCACGGGCGAGGGCCTTAAATACTGGAGTTATCGCGGCCGCAAGGATACGTCCGTTGCGTTGTTCTATGCCTGGCTGCTTGGGGAGGTGATGATCACGAGCCGCCGGGGCTTTGACCGTATTTATGACCTGCGCGAACGCGTGATACCCGGGGAATTTAATTATGCGGCTGAGGAGAAAGAGGCCGAGGATTTCTTCGCCATAAAGGTGATCGCTTTTCTCGGTATTATGCGCGAAAAACGCTGGCGCTTCAATTGGGCGGATTCCATAACAAGAAAAGTATCTCCCAGGGAAGAGAAGCAAAAGCTCGATGAAATGTATGAACAAAAGTTGATCGTACCTTTGCAGGTGGAAGGCTTCAAGGAGAAATGGATCACGCTCGCGGAGAACCTTCCATTACTTGAAGCGCTCGAATCAGGCAGAACACCAAAAGCCTGGAAGCCAAAAGGACCCAGCACCGAGGAGGAAGTGACGATCCTCGCGCCGTTGGAAATTGTTAGCGCGCGCGGGCGCGCAAAGCATGTCTTTGATTTTGAATATATCTGGGAAGTGTACAAGCCGGTCCACTTGCGCCGCTGGGGATATTACACCCTGCCCATCCTTTATGGCGATGACCTCGTCGCGCGCCTCGACCCAAAACTGGACCGCCGCACAGGCACGCTCCACATCCTTGGCTTCTGGCTGGAAGACGACGCGCCGAAAGATGAGCTCTTCGCCAACGCGCTTGCGAATGGATTAACTCGCTTTGCGAAGATGGCCGGTGCCAGCAGGGTGGATGTTAGTGCGGTGCAGCCGGCTAAATTACGTGCTTACTTGAAAAAGAACGTGAAGCTGTAACATGTCGTTGCGAGGGCGATGCTTTTCGCCCGAAGCAATCTCCAACTCAAGGAGGGGATTGCTTCGTCGCCAAAGAGCGGCTCCTCGCAACGACATTAAACGAACTCGATCTTCGTATCGATCACATCCCCATCCGTCCAATTCGCTTCGACCCATTTCGCCACGCTTTGCAGGGACTGCTTTAAAACGACCGTGTCTGAATTCACCATGGCGCAGGCGATGACCGTTTCTGTCCATTTATCCTGCAAGTCCATCTCCGCGACAGAGACGTTGAACTCGCGGTGCAGACGCGAGATGAGCGGCTTGATGCGCCCGCGCTTTTCTTTGAGGGAGGAGCAGACAGGGAGGTGCAGGTGGATGGTGAGGGTGGCGAGCATATTACGTTTTGAGGCTAGTCAAAGTCATTTTCTGCAAACCATTTGCTTTGTGCATCTGTTACCCACTCCTTGTGTAAATCGAGATACTCCTGCTTATTTCCAAACCATTTCATGATTTCATCGCGTTTGAGTACTGTATGTTTTTCAGACAGGATGACTTCATAGGAAGAATACTTCCAATCTCGAAAATCCTTTACGAACTTATGTTTCTGTGGATTTTGATGAATGTAAGCAATCACATTCCAAAATTGGCGGTCTGTTGTAACTGGGACTCGTCCAAAAGGATGTTCAAAAAGACTTCCTGTCCTTCCGTAGGCGTTGTTAATCGCCTTGGCATAGGCATTGAAGAAATTCGAAAATTTTTGTGAAGCATACTCAGGATTTAATTTATCAGACCCTGAAGGTTTTGATGATGAATCCTTTAGGGTCTTTTCATGTTCAATTATTTCATCTTCTGATTTCACCCTGACCATGATATGAAAGTGATTTCTCAACATGCAATATGCAAGTAGACCCGTAACTAGCTCAAGGTGTTTGGTGTATAAATTCAGGAAGTGAGAATAATTACGTTCTTCAATGAAAATGTTTTCGCCATTTGTCCCGCGATTGTAGATATGGTAATAAGTGTCATAAAGTAAGGGAGATGGACTGGTCATGGCCGGAAAATTTTATCACTGATTGAGACCCTAAAGGTTTCCTTTGATAGTCTGCGCCATGTCTGGCAAGATAGGCTTGCATGGTTAGACCAACGGTAGCAAGAAAAAAACCTTTAGGGTCTTTTTTTGCAGGTGAATGGTGAGGGTCGCAATACTCATTCTTCAATTGTTTTTTCGTTTTCTAAGTCTTTGACATAAACTTCAAGGTTTGATGCAATCTTTGCAAATACAGATGGTAAATATGGTATCAAATCTGTGAATTTTGGGTCTGGATTTCGCGGGCCAAAATGGTAATTTATCATATGTTTAAGAATCGCTTTTTTCTCTTCTGCAGAAATCATATCTAGTGGGTCACGCTCTTTGTAATCGTGAAAACTTGACAAATGGATAAACGCACATCCAAAACGATAAACCGATTTTGTCCATCCCTGCAGTTTGTTTGCTAATTCTGCCATTTTTCGATCTGTGATTCGTTTTCCAGTTTTTTTCTCTATCCATTCCTGCCCATCGATCGATGCTTTAATTAATTCGTTCCGATAAGACATATCTGGGATATTTAAGAGATATATCACTCTAATCATTGAGTCAAGTTCTTGCCGAAGTACCGAAATTACTTGAGTAGGGATATTTTCTCTATAAAGAAGATCGATTGCTTTGCTGTGTTCATGAGAGCGGGCGCGTACTTGCCTGCAAAAAACTTCAAGATCGCTCATAGGTTTTCCTTAGAATAATTCTCTTGCACTCGATCTTTCTGACGATTACAATCTCTCGCATGACCGATACTGAAAAACAATACAACGCCGCCCTCGATTACCTGTATTCCTTCGTGGATTATAGCCTCAAACATTCTTCCGAGCTTGCCAAGGCAGATTTCAACCTCGACCGCATGTTCGCGTTGATGGAGTCGCTGGGCAATCCACAGGCGAAATATCCCATCATCCATGTGGCAGGGACAAAGGGCAAAGGCTCCACGTCCGCGCTTTGTGCATGGGGGTTGCAGGCTGCAGGGTATAAGACCGGGCTGTATACGTCCCCACATTTGGAGGATTTTGTAGAGCGCATTCAGATCAACGGCGAGCCGATCTCCCACGCGCAATTGGCGGAACTGGTGGAAGAGATCAAACCGCATGTCGCGAAGATCGAAAAATTAACGACCTTTGAGATCACCACTACGCTGGCCTTTATGGCATTCGCAAAGCATGGGGTCAACGCGGCCGTGTTCGAAGTGGGCCTCGGCGGGCGCTTGGATGCGACGAATATTGTTACGCCGAAAGTCTCGGTCATTACTTCATTGTCTTATGACCATATGGCTGTGCTTGGAAATACCCTCACTTTAATTGCTGGAGAGAAGGCAGGGATTATCAAACAGAATGTGCCTGTAGTATCCTCCTCACAAAAGGATGAAGCTCTCGAAGTCCTGGAGCGTGTAGCCAGTGAAAAGGATTCATCTTTTACTTTGGTGGGACGCGACGTTAAATATGAATATGAGTCATCGTCATTGGATGGGCAGTCCTTCAACTTAACGTTTAAACGTTTAAACGTTCAAACGTTTAACATCCCCTTGCTTGGTCTGCACCAGATCGAGAACGCCGCAACGGCTTACGCTGCTTTGAAAGTCAGCGGTATCCCAATTACAGATGAACACATCCAAAAGGGATTTTCTCAAGTAAAATGGCCTGCTCGCTTTCAAGTAATACGGCGTGAACCGCCGGTCATTTTCGACTCTGCGCACAACCAGGATTCCTTCGAGAGGCTGCGCGAGACACTCGAGCAGTATTTCCCCGGCAAGCCGGTATATCTCATCTTCGGTGCATCGGAGGACAAGAATATCCCGGGCATGTTCGCGGAGATGAAACCGAAGATCAAGAAACTCCTGGCCACACGCGCCGATCATCCACGCGCGCTGGAAGTGGGGGTAATTCAAAAGTTGGCCGAGCAGGCCGGGGTGGAGTCCGAGGCGGTCAGCACTGTGAGAGCAGCATTAGCGCGTGCGTTGGACTTGTCGTCAAAAGATGGTAGCATTGTCCTTTCTGCGGGGAGCATGTTCGTGACCGCGGAAGTGATGAAGGAATGGAAGTTAATGAATGAGTCAGCATAATTGGAATGAAGAAGAAGATAATTTCGACCTGACGCTTTCACAGCGGACCGAGGAACTGTATCGCGTTCCGAATATGGAACCGAACGCAGACGGGCTGATCGAGGCCGCAGTCCTGCCGTTACGAGACCTGGTGGTGTTCCCGCGCATGGTCTCGCCGATCTTTGTGGGGCGCGAGTCTTCGTTATTGGCTTTGCAGGAAGCGCAGCGAAAGGAACAGACAGTCATTGGGTTGACACAACGCGACCCGGAAGTAGACCAGCCCGGCCCGGAAGACTTTTTACCTGTTGGTGTTGAGATGGCCGTGGGGCGTTTGCTGAACATGCCGGATGGCTCTTATTCCGCGCTTGTACAGGGACGTCACCGCGTGGAAGTGGTGGAGTTCATTCGCACAAAGCCGTACCTTAAAGCGCGCGTGCGCGTGATCAATGAGACGCAAACTGCAGATCGTCAAACCCAGGCACTCATGCGTTCTGCATTGGACCTGTTCGATCGCTGCGTGCAGTTGGACCGTTCGATCCCGGAAGAAGCGCATTTGTTCGCGATGAATATCTCAGAGCCCGGCTGGCTTGCCGATATGATCGCAACTTCACTGGCCTTGAATTATGAAGCCAAGCTGCGCCTGCTGCTCCTGCTTGAGCCCAAAGCACGTTTGCAGCAATTGAATACCCTGCTCGCACAGGAAGTGGATGTGCTTGAACTGGAGGATGAGATCCACTCGCGTGTGCAAAACGAAGTGGATAAAAGCCAGCGCGAGTTCTATCTGCGTGAGCAGATGAAACAGATCCAGAATGAATTGGGTGAAGGCGATGTCTTCACACGCGACGCGGTGGATATTAAGAAGAAAGTAGAAGCTGCCAACCTGCCGGAGGAACCGAGAAAGGTCGCCATGAAGGAGATCGAGCGGCTGAACCAAATGCCGCCGATGGCCCCTGAAGTGGGTATCATCCGTACATACATCGACTGGATCGTGGACCTGCCATGGAACAACACCTCGCCGGATAACCTGGATGTGAAGAACGCCGCGAAAATTTTGGAGCGCGATCACTACGGCTTGAAGAAGGCCAAGGAACGCATCCTCGAATATATTGCAGTGCGTTCACTGAAACCAAAAAAGGAACGCCAGCCGATCCTGTGTTTTGTGGGCCCGCCCGGTGTGGGCAAGACATCACTGGGACGTTCGATCGCAGATGCGCTGGGACGCAAGTTCGTGCGTGTTTCGCTGGGCGGTGTGCGCGATGAAGCTGAGATCCGCGGCCATCGCCGTACGTACATTGGCGCGCTGCCCGGGCGCATCCTCCAGACAATGAAGCGGGCCGGCACGGCGAACCCGTTGTTCATGCTGGATGAGATCGACAAACTGTATTCAGATTTTCGAGGCGACCCGGCCTCGGCCATGCTGGAAGTGCTCGACCCCGAACAGAACTACGCGTTCAGCGATCATTACCTCGAATTGCCATTTGACCTCTCGAAGGTGATGTTCGTGACGACGGCCAATTCGCTTGGGACCATCCCGGCTCCTCTTTTGGACCGTATGGAGGTGATCGAGTTCCCGGGTTATATCGAAGAGGAAAAATTGGAGATCGCGAACCGTTACCTGATCCCTCGGCAGATCGAGGAGAATGGGATCGACTCCCTCGGCCTGAAATTCGAAGAGGACTCGCTTCGTCGCATTATCCGTGAATATACCTATGAAGCGGGCGTGCGCAATCTGGAACGTGAGATCGGGCGCGTGAGTCGCAAAGTGGCGCGCTTGAAGGCGGAGGGGAAGAAGTATCCCGCGGCGATCGTCGCTGAGGGACTTGAAAAGCTGCTTGGCCCGCAACAGGTCTTTCCAGCTGAAGCGGAACGCACGGATGAAGTGGGTGTGGTCACCAGCCTCGCATGGACGGAAAGCGGCGGCGAGATCATGCCCGTGGAGGTTGCGATCCTCGAAGGCAAAGGCAGTTTGCAAATGACGGGCCAGATGGGTGAAGTGATGCAGGAATCCGGGCAGGCCGCACTCACCTATATCAAGTCTCGGGCCGCGGCATTGAAGATCGATTTGGATGTATTTGAACGCCTCGATATCCATGTTCACATGCCGGAAGGCGGCATTCCAAAAGATGGGCCTTCAGCCGGGATCACTATGGCAACCGCGATCGTCTCTGCACTGACTGGGAGGCCGGTGTATCGTCATGTGGGCATGACCGGTGAGATCACCCTGCGCGGACGCATTCTGCCGATCGGAGGAGTGCGCGAGAAAGTCCTTGCCGCGCATCGTGCAGGACTCAAAACTGTGATCCTGCCCGAAAAGAACATGAAAGATCTGGTGGATCTGCCCAAGACCGCCAAGGCAGAACTTAAGATCATCCCCGTTAAACACATGGATGACGTGCTGGACATTGCGCTTTCAAAGGAAGTGACCATGGCTCCGCCGCGTCCAAAAAAGCGCGCCGAAGAATCGAACGACGACTGATCCGCCGCACCGTTCACAATTACGCAACTGTGAACGGTGCGGTGTACGATCAAACAAAGTGATGTGGATGATAAAATATCCATGTCACTTTTATTTTAAAGGGAATAGCAGGCTGCGGGTGTAAAATCAGGAAGGGAAAATTTACCATGTCCACATTGGCCAAAAAAGTCGTGCTCATTACAGGTGCATCCTCGGGCTTTGGCGAGGATGCTGCACGCCTCTTTGCAAAGGAAGGCTGCAAGGTTGTGCTGGCGGCGCGGCGCATGGACCGCTTGCAGGAACTCGCCGCAAATATTCAGGATGCCGGAGGTGAGGCCATGGCGATCCCGGTCGATATCGTTAATCATGCTGAGATCGACAACATGGTACGAACCACGCTCGATCTTTACGGACAGATCGACATCCTTTTCAACAATGCCGGCATCGGCCGCGTGGATTGGTTCGAGCATTTCTCGATGGACCGCGATATCGAAACGCTCATTAAGGTGAACCTGACCGGCCTGATCCAGGTGACGCGCGCGGTACTTCCGAATATGCTGGCGCGGCGCAGCGGTCATATCATCAACATGATCTCGGTCGCGGGGTTGATCGCCTCGCCTCTTATTACAACCTATTCCGCAAGCAAATTTGGCGCGCGCGCCTTCACTGATTCCCTGCGCCGTGAAGTTTCGCCATTGGGGGTCAAGGTCAGCGGAATTTATCCGGGTCCTGCGTCCACCGAGTTTGGCCGGCATCTTGGAGAAAATCGCGCCTACGGTGCGGCAAAGCCATTCCTGAAGTTACACATGTCGTCCAAATATGTTGCGCAGCGGGTTGTGGATATTGCAAAACGGCCGCGTCGCAGCCTCGTCATCCCCTGGTGGTTCAACTTCATCACCCTATTGGAAACACTTTTCCCTGTTGTAGTGGACTGGATCAGCTATCTCTTCTCAAAGAGAAACCACAAATTGGATTAGGAGACTCTTATGACTCAATCCCGTCTGGATCGCCTCACCGCCTCACTGCGGACCTCGGGTCTGTCTGCCGTGGCCCTCAACCCGGGTCCCACCTTGACGTATCTCAGCGGGATCCGCTTTCATCTCATGGAGCGGCCCGTAGTTCTGTTGGTCGCGCCGGATACGGACCCCGTGCTTGTTTTGCCCGAGCTTGAACTGCCCAAAGTGGATCTTTTCCCATATAAAATTCGGGCCTTTGCATATGGCGAGAATCCTTCAGGGTGGAATGATGCCTTTCGAAAGGCCGCGCAGTCACTGGGCTTGGATGGGAAGCGTGTCGGTGTGGAACCGCGTCAAATGCGTTTGCTGGAGTTCAGTTACGTAAAGGCTGGCGCGCCCGAGGCGGATTATCCCGATGCATCCGATCTCCTTGCCGGCTTGCGTATCAAAAAAGATAAAGCCGAAGTGGACGCGATGCGCCAGGCAGTGAAGATCGCGCAGGACGCGCTCAAGGCGGCCATCCCGTTAATAAAGATCGGGATGACGGAAAGGGAACTGGCTTCGGAATTGGTGATGCAGTTATTGAAACACGGCTCCGATTCTGAAATGCCTTTCGCTCCCATTGTTTCTGCCGGGCCGAATTCTGCCAACCCGCATGCCTCACCCACGGAAAGAAAATTGCAGGGTGGCGACCTGTTGGTCGTGGACTGGGGCGCGGCTTTTGATGGATACATCTCTGATCTCACCCGTACATTCGCGATTGGCGAGGTGGATGAGGAATGTAAGAAGATCCATAAGATCGTGCAGCAGGCGAATGCCGCGGGCCGCGCAGCGGCGAAACCCGGCGTCCCCTGTGCAAATGTGGATATAGCCGCGCGCGATGTCATCGAAAAGGCCGGCTACGGAAAATATTTCACACACCGCACGGGTCATGGCATTGGCATGGAAGGCCACGAAGACCCGTACATGCGCGGCGATAATATGCAATTGCTCGAGCCCGGCATGGCGTTCACGGTTGAGCCCGGTATTTATCTCACAGATCGCAACGGCGTGCGCATCGAGGATAATGTTGTTATTACTGAAACTGGAGCGGACGTGTTAAGTGATATGCCGCGCGAGATCAAAGTGGTTGGGTAGGTTTTCCATCAAATGCATTCCGGCCCTCAACCGATGAACCATGAAGACCGCTTGAAACTGGCAAATGAGATTGCCGGGCGGTTTCATGAACATTTTGGAGAAAATGTGCTTGCCATTGGCGCGTATGGCTCGCTTGCACGCGGCACGGATACGGCTTACTCGGATATCGAAATGTATTGCGTGATAAAAGGTGAGGAGATCAATACTTCCTATGAATGGTCTGCAGGAAAATGGAAGGCAGAGGTGGACGTTCAGAGTGCGGATATTCTGTTGAAATGGGCCACCGAACTGGATGAAACCTGGTCATTGACGCACGGGTCGTGTATCCAGATATTGCCCCTTTATGACCCCGGAGATTTTTTCGGGCAATTAAAAGACAGGCTTTTCGATCACAAGGATGAGGAATTCGAATCTGTCATCAAAGCCATGATCGTGGGCGAGTTGTATGAGTTTATTGGAAAGATCCGAAATACGATTGCCAGTGGGAACACATCGAGCCTGCCCATACAAATCGGCAATATCACCAAATATGGGGCCTTCATGATCGGTCTGGCGAATCGTTCGCTGTATACCTCTTCATCCAATTTCCTGCCCGAAAGCATTGTCTTAGCGGACCGCCCGAATGGATATGACGCGCTGTGTGAGCTGGTGATGCGCGGAGAGTTGAACGATTTTCCCAGCATTGTCCGAGCTGCCGATCTGTTTTGGGAGGGGATCGAAGCGTGGGCCAAGACGCGCGGCTTGAAAATTCACGAAAAACTGGACGACCTGTTGAAATGACAATGAGCTTCGATATTATTCGCGGAAAACCGCAACACGCTTCCACCTTGACCGAAGTCACGGTCGCGGCGAAACGTCATTGGAATTACCCTGAAAAATGGATGCAGATCTGGCTGCCAGCATTGACCATTTCCCCGGAATACATCTCTGAACACGAAACCTGGATCGCGGTTATGGATGATCTGGTTGTTGCCTATTATTCTCTTAAATCACATCCTGCTCGCAACGACGGCGAAGAATTGTGGCTGGATAATTTATGGGTTTTGCCGGAATATATTGGACGGGGAATTGGAAAAAGCCTTTTTGAACACGCGTTGGAAAAGAGTCGCGCGCGAGGCGCATCCCTGTTGAAGATCGAAGCGGATCCCAACGCCGTCAGTTTTTATGAAAGGATGGGCGCCTGGAGAGTGAGCGAACATCACAGCGAAGTAGATGGTGAGACTCGCATATTACCAGTCATGGAGATCAACTTATGAGTTTGACTTATTGTGAATATTGCAACTCCCATTCCGAAGATACATTTAACAGGAATTATCACAATACGCAGTATGGCTTTCCACTCGAAGACGACGATCTTTTGTTCGAACGGCTTGTATTGGAGATCAACCAGGCCGGGCTTTCGTGGATCACGATCCTCAAAAAAGCCGATAACTTTCGAAAAGCATACGACAAATTTAATATCAAAAAAGTGGCCGCATACGGGGAAGCGGACCGCGCCCGCCTGCTTGCAGACGCGGGGATCATTCGCAATCGGTTAAAGGTCAACGCCGCGATCGTCAATGCGCAGAAGCTTCTGGAATTAAAAAAAGAGCATGGCTCATTTAAAGGCTGGCTCGATGCGCACCATCCGCTCGCGAAGGACGAATGGGTGAAATTGTTCAAGAAGACGTTTATTTTCACGGGTGGCGAGATCGTGAACGAATTCCTGATGTCCACGGGATATCTCCCAGGCGCGCATGATGCCGGTTGTCCCATATATAAGAAAGTGAAAATACAAAATCCGCCATGGGTAATGATCAAATAAGATCTAATTGTTTAAAAACAAAATGGACGGGGTACCCCGTCCATTTTGTTAACATCTTTGCCTTTCATTACGCGTATGTTCTTCCGCGGGTAAACAATGCAAGCACACCCACGAGCAGCGCCGAGCCAATGATCGACCACAGGACGGGAAAAGATTCACCGCCAACATTGACCACCAAAGGTTCCGGCAGGCCAACTGAGGTGGCTATCCACGTACCAAGGAAAGCGCCGATGAAGCCGACGACGATCGAGGTCAGGCACCCGCCGACCGAATAGCCAACCAGGGACTGGCCAAGTGAGCCGCAGATGGCGGCAACGAGTAATAAGAGTAGGAAATTTAAGACTGTCATTTGTGCCTCCTGAATTATTTTAGACCTGTATCCAAGCTAATTGTGCTCCGGCTGCATTCTTTGAATGAAGGCATCCACTTCCTGTTGAGCCTTTTCTCTGGTGTAACCGTATTTTTCCTGGATCAAGCCTGTCAGTTCGTCGTAATAACCAGAGATCTGATCCAATTGGTCATCCGTCAAGCGACCCCATTGCTGCTTGACCTTTCCTTTAACCTGTTTCCACTTCCCCTGAAGTACATCCTTGTTCATGGTTACGCTCATGTTATTTTTTCCTTTCGCTTCGTGGTGAGTCTGACTGGAAAACGAAGATGTCTTGCGGAAAGCAAAAGCATCTTCTTAAAAGCTAGAACGAGTTGAAATGGTTTTTGTTATTGAAGAATTAGGCATTCTAAGAATGCGTTAACACAAGAGAAGGCCGGGTGATTTCACCCGGCCTTCTCTTGTGAATTCAATACAGCTGTATTCTAATGCGAAAAACTTCCCATCAGTTCCGTCTCGGCGAGAATATGACCTTCCATGGCTGCAAGCAGATCCTTCTTGATTGCACTGCTTTCCAGGTCAAGCATGGTGTCGAGCGCATAGAGTGTGAAAACATAGCGATGTGCACCCCCAAACATGGGCGGGCACGGTCCAAGATATCCCCAGACATACGTTGAATTGCGACCTTGCAGGCTTCCATCTTCGAGTTCAGCATCTAAGGAGAGGCCCGCATCCAGGCCGGTTGCAGAGGCTGGGATGTTGAAGATCACCCAGTGAACAAAATCCATGGCGTCCTGGTCGTCCATGATCAGCGCAAAACTCTTGGTGTCGACCGGGGCATTTGTCCATGCCAGAGCAGGAGATGTTTCTCCTCCATCACATGAGGACTCGACGGGGAACGCACCTTCATTTGTGAAGGCCGGGCTTGAAAGTGTAAACGGGCCCGTGGGTTCAGGTAGGGAGGGCGAACATGCGGTCAAAATTAATGCAAACACAAGAAACAAAACAGTCTTCTTCATCCTTTATCCTTTCAAATCTTCCCTTTCGATGCCAGGGAATTGCAAAATAAAATTCTCGCCGTACATTTTACCCGATGTTTGAAAACCGGGTGTATATTCCGAGGAAAGAATTCGCTTCATGATCTCCACCGATGTCAGTGCAGTGAGGTAGTAGGCTTCCGGGGTGCGCAGCTTTGCGCGGATCGTTTGTTTGCCATCTGAGACCTCGCCGATGATCAAACTGAAGCCGGTTCGGTTTCGTTCATTGGATGGGCCGGGCGCGATCAATTTCCCAACCAGCCATTTTAAAAGATCCTTCGCGGCCCTTGTGTAAAGTACAGGTCCAAGCAGGCGTGTCATGCGCATGGCGCTCGTCATGATGGGTGGGAAAGCCATATAGACTTCAATGTTCGGGATGTTCGTACTGTAATAGGCGGTGCTGACGTCTCCCCAGCCGATGGAGACCAGGCGCTTTGGCCCGCGCCCAAAATCCACGTATTTAATGCGCCATGCATTCGGCACGCTCAGAATTTTTCCGTCGCGGCGGATGCGTCCCTGCCGATGCATGTTTTCGATCCCGGAGCGGGCCGTGCCGCGCGAGATGCCGCTTCCCACACTCATGATATTTAGTTCAAGTTTTGTCGCAGAGGGTAGTTTTTTCTTCAAATAC
>CAZJYB010000049.1:0-24079 GCA_964549865.1 uncultured Anaerolineaceae bacterium | reverse complement strand
TAGATAATAGGGACTAGCTTTTCGCGTTCAACTTCTGGGCCGCGGCTTTGAACTTCAATAGCAAGTGCGTCTCGACACACACTTTCCAATAGACCCGGCCCACCAAGAGTTCTGTGAACTTCAATTGCCGCGTCAACGATTATCTGACTTAACTGATTCTCATCCATTACTCCTCCAAAGAATCTTTGCGCCTTCGCGTCTTTGCGTTAAATATTTGGCCTTGTCTACTCCTCGCTCTTTTTCCATTCTGTCATCTTGTTCAACCTGGCCAGCTCATCTTCGGTCAACTTTACATTCAACGCGCCGAGATTTTCGTCCAGTTGCTCGATGGAGGTGGCACCGATGATCGGGCTTGTGATCACCGGATCGGCCAACATCCATGCAAGGGCCACCTGTGCGATCGACACTTTACGACGCGTAGCGAGTGCTTCCAGCTCGGACAATAAATTGAAATTCTGCTCGGTCATGGCACGCCTACGCCCCTCTGCACGTTTGCTTTCCGGCAGCGGCGCGTTCTTGCGGTATTTGCCTGTCAGAAAACCGCCAGCCAGCGGGCTGTACGGGATCACACCGATACCGTATGTCTGGCATACGGAACGCAGTTCACGCTCGAATTCCTCGCGATAGATCAGGTTGTAATGCGGCTGAAGGCTGTCGTAGCGCACAACGTTATATTTATCCGAGACCCACAACGCCTGCATCAACTCCCAGGCGGCATAATTCGAAGCGCCCACATAACGAACCTTTCCCTGTTTCACGAGGTCGTCGAGCGCGCGCATTGTTTCTTCGATGGGTGTATCCTCGTCGGTCCAATGGGATTGATACAGGTCAATGTAATCAGTTTGCAGACGGCGAAGCGAGGCATCGACTGCGTTCATGATATGCAATCGACTCAGACCCTCATCATTTGGCCCCCTGCCCATGTCGCCGCGCACCTTGGTAGCCAGCACCACCTTGTCGCGCGGGATTTTATTCTGCTTTATCCAACTCCCAATAATGGCCTCTGAAACGCCGCCCGGGTTTCCCTCCACCCAATTGGAATAAACATCGGCCGTATCGAAAAAATTGATCCCGGATTCAAACGCGGCGGAAAGCACCTTGTGAGATTCGGCCTCGTTCAGCGACCAGCCAAATTGCATGGTACCCATGCACAAGGGTGAGACTTTAAGTCCTGTCCTGCCAAGTTTCTTATAGTCCATATGGCCTCCTGCTCCTGCCTCGGATTATAAAACAAGAAAGGCGGCCACCAAGCCTGGTGGCCGCCTAAACTGCGTGCTTGCAAATTATTGGATGGTGAATTCAACGGTGCTGACCAGCGCAGCGTTGAAATACACTTCCACCTTGTAAAGGCCTACAGGCCACTCACCATCAAGGGGCGGTGGGAAGAAGAAGTAGGTCGTTCCATTGAAGGATTCCTCGTCGATGGAAATTTCGGCTTCATCGATCAACAGATTCGGCTCGGTATCTGCCACATCCACCGCATACCATTTGGAATTGACGACATTTCCCTGTACCCCGTTCGAGAGGTCACTCACGACATAAATGGTATCCGTGGTGTTGAATACGGAAGCGGGCTGGTTACCATCCTGATCCTTTGCAGTGCGCACGTTGCTCAAGGCTGGCTCGCCCACTGCACAAGCCAGTGTCGAAATAATAAGCGCGAATACAGCCAGTAAAACTGAAAACTTGTTGTTCATACGATTCTCCTTGTGAGATTTAATTTGAGATTTAGGCGGATAAATCCACAGCAGCGTGAATTATACAACACTCACAAAAGGAATAAAGTGCCGAAGAACTGCTGCGTTATTCGATCTCGATGTATATACGCTTGTTGATCGCGCCTTTGCTCTTGTAGTCCACAACCCGTACCTTACCGACCTCGGAGGTATTTGTCACATGTGTACCGCCATCGGCCTGAAGATCCAGGCCAACGATCTCCAGCGTTCGCACCTGCATAATACCATCGGGAAGGAGGTTGATCTTGGTGCGGATCAGATCCGGTATCTGGAACGCTTGGTCGCGCGGCAGGATATTAACGCGGATCTCGCGTCCCTGCTGGACCTCGTAATTGACCGCGGCCTCGATATCGCGCACCAACTCCGCGCGCATGGTCTCGAACTCAAAGTCCATGCGGCCTTTGAGCGGCTCCATATCCCCACCCGTTACCTGCGCGTCGTAATCGCGAAAGACTGTACCGCACAATATGTGGAGCGCGGTGTGGGTGCGCATCAGCTTGTGTCGCCGCGCCCAGTCCAGGGTCCCGCGGGAAGCGGAATTGGCAAGTGGCAACACATCGGATCCGCCGAGAAAATGCAAAACGTCGTCGCCCTGCTTCTTAACCTTTTCCACAGGGAAGGCTATTTCCGCGACTGTGAGTGACCCAAAATCGCAGGGCTGGCCACCCCCACCCGGATAAAAAGCGGAACGGTCGAGGATAACCGTACGAGTCTCGGCATCCACCAGGGTGATGGTGGCCTCAAACTCTTGGAGATAAGCATCTGTTTGGTAAAGGAGTTCGGTCATGAGACAATTATAGTCGCGCTTCCGGAGAGATTAGGGTTAGATTAGAACTTATTTAGCCGCTTGACTTTGCGACTTGGAATATTGTATAGTGAACAGTGATAAAAAAAAAGGCACAGCCCCCTTCACAGGCCGTGCCTTTTGCTTGCCAACTACCGATTTTATAAAATCTTATTTGCAAGGAGAGGCAATGATCAAAGTCAGTGGTCTAACGAAGGACTACGGCGCGCGCCGCGCCATTCACAACCTGAGTTTTGACGCTCAACAGGGTGAAATTGTGGGCTTCCTCGGCCCAAACGGCGCTGGGAAAACCACGACCATGCGCATTCTGGCCGGCTATATGCCGCCAACCGATGGCGAAGCAATTGTGGCCGGTTACGATGTCGTGGAGGAATCGCTCGAGGTTCGAAAGCGGGTGGGGTATTTACCGGAGACAGTACCACTTTATAGCGATATGGTCGTGTTCGATTATTTGAAGTTCATGGGCGACCTGCGCCACATTCCAGACGTGGAAGATCGCGTCGACGAAGTATTGGAGATGGTTGCGCTGACCGACCGCGCCCAGGGATATATTGGCAACCTGTCAAAAGGCATGCGCCAGCGAGTGGGACTTGCGCAGGCGCTGCTCCATCGCCCTGAGGTGTTGATCCTGGACGAACCCACCATCGGTCTGGACCCGGGCCAGGTGGTGGAAGTGCGCGAATTGATCCGCGAGATCGGCAAGGAACGCACCGTTTTGCTCTCCACCCATCTTTTGCATGAGGCCCAGAACATCTGTGACCGCGTGCTCATCATCAACAAGGGCAAGATCGTCGCAGAAGATACCACTGAGAATTTGCAGGCGCGCCTCGTTGGTGCAGAACGCGTGATTGTGCGCGTGCGCGGCGAAGCGGACAAGGAACTCGCCGCCAGCATCAAGGAGATCAAAGGCGTACGCGGCGTTGAATTGAAGGACGACGGCGTGGTGGAATTTGAATTTTCCTCCGGCAAAGACCTGCGCCCGGAAGTGGCGAAGCAGGTGATCAAATCCGGCTACGACCTGCTCGAACTGCGCCCGCTTGGCATGAGCCTTGAAGAGATCTTCCTCGAGCTGACCGGCTCCGATTCCAAACGCAAGTAACGAGGGAACCATGAAAAATATTTGGACCATCGCAAAACGCGAATACGATAATTATTTCAACAGTCCCCTGGCCTACGTGGTGGCTTTGTCCATCTTCCTGCCCATTGGGATCTACTTTTCCATCATTATGTTTGCGAGCTCACAGCAGACAATGTTTGGCGGCGGTACGGCTCCTGATAACGGACCGATCACCTGGCTTTTTGTGTTCCTGCTGATCTTCCTTGGCCCGGCAATCACCATGCGCCTGGTATCAGACGAGGCGCGCATGGGCACACTCGAGCTTCTGCTTACCGCACCGATACGTGATTTTGAACTCGTGGCAGGGAAATGGCTGGGAGCCTTTCTTTTTGTTCTCACGCTGCTCGCGCTTACCTTGATATTCCCGATCATTTTGAACAATTATGTTTCTCCGGGAATTGACCTGAGAGTATTGCTCTCCTCCTACCTTGGCGTAATCCTGGTAAGTTCTGCATTGCTTGCGCTGGGCGTGGGCATCTCTGCCATTTTCACCAATCAGTTTGCAGCATTCTTCATCACGCTCGGATTGTTCTTCTTCCTATGGTTCATGGTGAGTCTCCCGGCAGGATACCTACAGGAGGGCGGGGATGTATTCAATTACCTCAGCCTTTCCAATCATTTCTCCCAGACCATGAACTCTGGAACGATCAACCTCGGAGATATTGTTTATTACTTAAGCCTGACCGCGCTGGGCCTGTTCGTCGGCACCACCGCGATCGAAATTCGGAGATGGCGCTAATGGCTAGAAAAAAGAAGAACCCTGCAGCAAGTTACGCTGTTATCGGGCTGGTCGTCGCGGGAATCGCCTGTGTTTCCACGGGCCTGCTTGGCGTTGCAAAGGGCATGTTTGCCCTCAATATGTTCCCGGACCAAAATACGGAGCCGCTCAACCTGGCCCTTCAGATCAGTATCGCACTGACTATTGTTGGGCTGGCCGCGTATGCGCTCATGAGCCCAGATACTGTCCGTGGTTTCCTAACCGGGCGCCAGGCACGCTATGGCTCAAATTCATTGATCCTGACCCTGGCATTTCTCGGCATTATGTTCGTCGCGAATTACATTGTCTTTCAAAACCCCAAATCCTGGGATCTGACGGAAGACAAATCCAATACGCTTGCCCCTGAAACCCTGCAAGCGCTGGCAACACTTCCAGAGAAAGTGACGGCCACAGCGTTCTATACTGCAACCATCGATAGAAGCAGCGCAGAGGACCTGTTGCTGAAGTTCAAAACCAATAGCAATAACAAGTTCGATTACAAATTCATCAACCCCGATAGCGATCCCCTGGCTGCACGCGAAGCAGGTATTACGGGAGATGGCAAAATACTGCTCGAAATGGGCGAGCAGAAAGAGATCGCTGCATTCGCATCTGAGAGCGAACTGACCCGCACGTTGATCCGTTTGATCAGCCCTGAAGAACGTGTCCTGTATTTCCTTGAGGGTCATGGTGAAGCGCGGATCGAAGCCGGCGGTCAGGACCAGGTGGCCTTTTCTGTCGCATCTCAAACCCTGCAATCCAAAAACTATACCGTTAACACATTGAATCTATTGGCCGCCAACAAGATCCCGGAAGATGCACTGACGATCATCATCGCCGGTCCAAAGAAGCCGCTTTCCAATGCTGAGGTTTCGCTGCTGAAAAAATATGTGGATTTGGGCGGCTCCCTGGTTGTGATGGAAGATCCCACGATTGTTACAGAGTTTGGCGATTCGCCGGACCCGCTTGCCAATTACCTTCGAAGGGATTGGGGGATCACTCTCAATAATGATGTGATCTTCGACCTTTCGACTCAGGACCCATTGAACGCCGTCTCCACATATGGCAACCAGCATCCGATCACACAAAACCTGAGCGAGAACTACTCGGTCATCATGCCACAGGCTCGCAGCCTTGGCATTGCTGAGCCGGCCCCGGATGGCATCACACTTACGCCCCTCATTCTTACCTCAGAGAATTCCTGGGGTGAAACCGACCTTACAGCTGAGACAACCGAGGAATTCAAATACGATGAAGGAGTCGATTTTCTCGGTCCATTGACCATGGCAGTGGCCGGCGAAAATGCCACCACAAACGGACGAGTTGCTGTCTTCGGTAACTCCTTATTCGCATCGGATCAGATATTTGATGTGTATGGCAACGGTAATATGTTCATCAATTCCGTGGACTGGGCCGCGGAGCAGGAGGATCTCATCGATATTACGCCGCGCGAACAGATCACGCGCGTGTTTCAGCCAATTGGCAATATACAGTTCATTATCATGATCATCCTATCCATTTTCGTTTTGCCTGGCGCGATCGTCTTCATGGGCGTCTCCTCGTGGATCGCACGTCGCAGGAGAGGCTAAGAAATGGCGGCCAAAAGAACAAAAAATATAGCAAAACCGCGACAGCAGGCTTATACGCCAAAATACGAAAAACCGATCTTTCGGGCGGGAACGTGGATCACGCTCGTGCTGCTTCTCGCGCTGATCGGCGTTTCCTACTACCTGAATAACCAAAAGGAAACCGCGGCTGCCGAAGCAACACCCGCTGGCGAAACGACTTTTGTATTCGATGCAGCACAAGGCATGCCTACAAGTATCGAGGTTAAGCCCGTGGATGGAGATGCTGTGAAAGTGGCGCGCAACACTGAAAATGTCTGGGTAATGGAACTGCCTGTTAAAGCAGAGGCAAACCAGGGCATCGCAGAGCAGGCGGCATCGCAGGTTGCCTCCTTGAGCGTGGTCAGCGAAGTCGATGGCGACCCGCAGATCTTTGGGGTCAACGATCCCTCTTTTATCATCACGGTCGAGTTCAGCAATGGCGAAAAACACACGCTCGATGTCGGTGATCCTACGCCAACCAACAGTGGATATTATGTGTGGTTGGACCAGGGCAAGATCATGATCGTGGGATTGAGCGGAATCGATGCGCTGGCGAACCTGGCGTTCTTCCCGCCGTATTTGAACACGCCAACTCCCTCCCCGCTTCCGCCTACCGAGACGCCGGTTGCACCCATTCAAACACCTACTCCCTGACAGGGAAAAGACCGTAACCTGAATACTCTTAAGGGTTGTTAATAAACGCTCCAAAATGACCAGATTACGGCTGTTGGGATCCCAACAGCCGTAATACAAATGCATTGCAAAGCATCTGAAAGGATGATCGGTATTGATTTTCAACTTGAAAAGTTGTATTCTAAGTACTGTGATAATAACCATTAATTAAATTGGATGTGTAAATGGATGTAGATAAGATTTTAGTCGCTGACGACGAAGAAGAATACCCCGCAATTGCACGGCTCATCGAACTGGGCCGCCAGAAATCCTACGTAACTTTAGACGACATTCTCCACTTCTTTCCCGAAGCAGAACAGGATGTGGAGCAACTTGAAGAAGCCTTTTCTGCGTTGTTAAGTGCTGGTATCCCGTTTGTGGAGGATGCTGCCACCCCGGAGCCCACAGAAGACGAGCTGGTTGCAGTCGAGGAGATCGAGCAGGAGCCGGATCTTGCCCTCGACGATTACCTCGCTAATATAGACACCGACGATACCATTGGCCTCTATCTTAAGGAGGTCAGTCGCGTTCCATTGCTGACGGCAACGGAGGAAGTGCAGCTTGCCCAACGCATTGAGAAGGGCCGCAGCGCCCGTGAGGAACTGGCGCACGGAAGCGTCACCCCGAAACGCAGGCTCGACCTGCGCCGCCTGATCGAAGATGGCTGGGGCGCGCGTGAACATCTCATCACTGCGAATTCACGCCTGGTGATCTCTGTGGCCAAAAAATACATGGGACGTGGTGTTCCGTTCCTCGATTTGATCCAGGAAGGCAACATTGGCCTGATCCGCGCGACAAAGAAATTCGATTACCGCCGCGGACATAAATTCTCCACATACGCCACCTGGTGGATCCGTCAGGCAGTTACGCGCGCCATCGCAGACCAGGGCCGCACCATTCGCGTACCTGTGCATATGGGAGATCAGATCAATAAACTTCTGCGTGTGCAGCATCAACTCACGCAACGCCTTGGCCGCGAACCCAGCGTGGAGGAATTGGCCGAGGCATTGGATGTGCCACCCAAAAAGGTGGAAAACATGATCCAGGTTGCGCGTCGGCCACTCTCGCTGGAAACTCCCACAGACGACGAGGAAGATTCAGTGCTTGGCGACTTCATCGAAGACGATGAGGCACCCCCGCCGGATGACACGGCGACATATAATCTCCTGCGCGAACATCTTGGTGAAGTACTCAACGGCCTGCCACCACGCGAAGTCCGTATTTTGCAATTGCGCTATGGCCTGCTCGACGGGCAGGCCTACACGCTCGAGGAAGTCGGCCGTAAGATGGGCGTTACCCGCGAGCGCGTCAGGCAGATCGAAGCGCAGGCCCTCAGCCGCCTGAGACATCCATCCATTCGCAGGAAATTACGCGATTACCTGGGTGAGTAGAAATTAGAAATCAAAAAGCGTCATGTGAAATGTGGCGCTTTTTGATTTCTAATATTTGATAATGAGGAGCGCGACGTATCGAAAATGCACTATGATATAAGGACTGCTACATCATCATAAAAACACAGTCATTTATTGAGTCGGCCATGAGAAAAAATTCAACCACCCTGTTTCCCAATTTGCGGGATATTTTCTTTCTCGCAGTATTTCTGGGGGTGTTATTTCTAAATCAACGCATGTTTTCTCTGGATAGCGATATTGGCCGTCATTTAACCATCGGTAAAATCATTCTCGATTCCCACCGCATCCCAAACCATGACCTGCTATCACATACCCGATACGGAGATGTCCGCCCGGCTTATGAATGGTTGACTCAAATTGTATTGTCTGCGGCAAACCAAATCGCCGGCCTGGATGGTGTTGTACTCATAACTTCAGCGCTCATTGCGACTGCATTTATTATTGTTTACACAGATGCGGTGAACCGCAGCCAGTTACCCCTGATTTCAATTGGATTGGCCGTGCTTGCAGCATTAGCCAGCAGTTTGCACTGGTTACCTCGTCCTCACATCATTACCTTTGTTTTCCTGGCTCTTTGGCTGGAACGGCTGGAGCACATCCACCGCGACAGAAATATTCCATTATGGCATTTTCCCCTTTTAATGCTGGTTTGGGCAAATGCACACGGCGGATTCCTATTTGGCTTATTAGCATGGTTTGCATATATGGCAGGGTGGACCTGGGACACTGTTTTGTCAAAACTATTAAAACAAAAAGATGGTTTGTTTACTCCAAAGTTCGATCACTCCGGCCCATCAGTCATGCGCCTTGATGATCCGAGAATCATGAAAGGGAAAAGGTTTTTGTTGATCGGCATCCTCTCGTTTGGAGCCACATTCGCAACACCAAGCGGATGGGGAAACTGGCAGGCTGTATTAAATAATAATAGTTATTTTATTTTGAGTCGCACGATCGAAACCATGCCTCCTGATCCGTATCATCCAGGCACATGGCCATTTATGCTCCTGTTGTTCCTGGGAACTGCTTTATTCTTCAAGCGTTTTATCCGGTCTGCAAGTCACTTTTTCTTGTTCGCAGGCTTTGCCATGCTTGGATTGCTGATGGCACGTAATATTCCCCTTTTTGCAATCGCGGCGCCCCCGATCCTGGCAGATGCAATTGACAGGGCTTCGAGGCTGAATTTTCGCTGGAAAAAAATTGAAGCAAATATCACCGAACTGGAAAAATCATTAACGGGTCTCCGTTGGTCAAGCATGGTGGCTGGCCTGCTTGTTATCCTTGCCATTAGCCATTTTCAAATCCGAAAAGAAGCTTTCACGCAATTCAACCCAAATGTCTTTCCGGTTACAGCAACAGATTGGTTATTAAAAAACCCGCAGCCAGGAAAAATGTTCAATGAATTCAACTGGGGAGGCTATCTGCTTTACCGCGCCTGGCCCGGCCAAAAAGTTTTTCTGGATAGCCAAACTGATTTTTACGGGGAATCATTGACGCGCGAATATGACCAGATAATCTCGCTTTCAGAAGGCTGGCAGAATATTGTAGGGCACTACGATATAGAGTGGGCGATCATTAAACCAAACTCCCTCCTGGCACACACGCTGGAGATCGAACATGGCTGGCAGGTCCTTTACAGGGACAATACCGCGATCATTTTACGAAGGCCAATTGTCCTGCTTAGAATATATAACAATGGCAGCGGAATCCATTTTGGAGCCAGTTCACACTCCAGAACCAGACTCTTTCACCTCCACCATCATTCTACGGATGGGGGTTTGCACCTTTTTGGATCTTCGCAATTTTTGGGGTGGTTCTTGCCATTCGCGAACGCAATATTGGCATGGGCGCAATGAGCGCATGGCTGATCAGCGGGTTTGCCCTTGCATACCTGCCTACTTTAATACAAAGAAGGTTTTTATTGGGTATCACAATTCCGCTTGGAATTCTGGCAATCTATGGGCTAAACAACCTGATAAAACAAGCTTCGATAAGGATGCCGAATATATTAAAGCGCGAAGGACTTGTTTATTTTTCTTATATTTTGTTTGCGTCCATTTCATGTATCTATCTCAGTCTTGGGCTGGGCCTGCATATGCAAACACGCCCTGCCGATAAATTCTATCCCGCTGACATCGAGAATGCATTGATCTGGCTGGACAAAAACGCCACATCCAACGACTTTGTACTTGCAGATGTTAAAACAAGCCAGCTCGTGGCCCAGCGAACAAAGCTAAAAACATATGTCGGTCACGAAATGGAAACTTTATTTTTCAACAAAAAGAAATCGGTTATGAGAGCATACTACCAGGGGCTTGCTCCGCAGGATTGGCTTGAACAAACATCGGTCCAATGGGTCATTTATGGGCCATTTGAAAAAGATATCTCAAATTCCTTTGAAGCAGATGCGGAATTGGAGATCGCCTATAAAAACGATACCGTAACGATCTATGCAGTGAACCATTAGATCAAAACCGATTCAAAAATGAATTCGAATCGGTTTTGATCTACACCACCGCGTCGATCATGATCGCCAGAAAGATGAAGGCCAGGTACATACTGGACCAGCGATACATCATCCAGGCAAGTTTATTCCCGCCTTCACGCCAGACACGCCAGGCAGCATAAAGTAAGAGACTGCCGAGTACAAGTGCAGATGCCAGATATATCGTCCCGGCAAGGTTGAAGATCGGAAGCAGCAAGGTGACCGCGATCAATTCGATGGTGTAGATCAGGATCTGCCTGCGTGTTTCCACCTCACCGCGCACCACGGGCAGCATCGGAACACCGGCGCGTTCATAATCCTTCATACGAACGATGGCCAATGCCCAGAAGTGAGGCGGGGTCCACATGAACACAATCGCAAACAGGATCCAGGCGGCAAGACTCAAATGCCCCGTCGCCGCGGCCCAACCAACCATCGGCGGAATCGCACCGGCGCCGCCACCGATCACGATATTTTGAACGGTCGCCTTCTTAAGCCATACGCTGTAGAAAAGCACGTAATAGAAAATGCCCACCAGCGAGAGCAGCGCCGCAAGAAAATTAACAAACCCCGCCATTACATAATAACTGATCAGGCATAATGCCAGGCCGTAAGACAGGCCCTCCGCCGGGGTCAGGCGCCCATCCGCGAGCGGCCGCTTGGCGGTGCGCTGCATGTTCTTATCCAGTTCACGATCAATATACTGGTTCATCGCGCTGGACCCGGCCGCAGCCAATGCGCCACCAAACAGGGTCCAAAATGTGAGCGAGGCCGGGGGCCATGCCTTTGTGCCGGCCACGAGGCCGGCATATGTGGTGAGCAATAATAAGGCAACGATCAATGGTTTGGAAAGAATCAAGAAATCCTTGAAACGTTGACGATAATCGAAGCGGGGGATTTCACTCACATCCCGGGCAAAAACCCCGGAAGCAAAAACAAGAGAGCACAGGGAGACCCATAATGCCACTGCGCTGAAGGTATGTAATACAACCAGATGCGTGGGATAGCCGCGCACCACCTGGATCGCACCGACAAATGCCTGTCCGAAGAATAAAACACCTGTGAGAGTGGCAAGTGGTAATAGGAGCTTTTGCTCGCGTTGCTCGCGCCATGCTTTGCGAAGCACCCATATCATTAAAATCGCAGCGAGGCCCGCAAGTATCAGGTGGGCAAGCGTCAAATATCCCGAAGGGTCTGATGGCACGCACAAGGGCCAGCCTGAGCAATCCAGGCGCGCGCCGAACACTTTCACCAAACGTCCCATCAACGTCACCAACAAGATGGAACCGAATAATGCAAGCACGAGGCGGGAAAGAGATGATCTCAGGGAATATTTCATATTTACGCCTGCTTCCTTAGATAAAACGGATAACCGATGAACAAAATGGCCGCGAACGAGAACCACTGGAAAGCATACCCTAAATGTGAGCCTTCGGTCAACTCGAGCACAGGCTGGGATGGGATGGGCGGCTGTTCATCTCCAGGATCGACATTGGGTTGTACAAAAACAGGCAAAACGCGATACGGGATCTGCTCTGACATGCGCGTCAGGTTGAGGTTATTCCAGAAATGGAGACGGGGCTGCGCGGGAGTTAATTCCGCATCCGCGACTCCGCCGAAAGCTGGTTTGTCCTGCCCAAGCCTCAATTGCCCTGTGACAGTTACCGGCCCTGGTTCGTCATACTTGCGCCAATCGGCAGGCGCGGCGTTGCCGTCAGCGGGAATCCAGCCGCGGTCCACCAGAACAGCTTCCCCGCCGAAAAGAAGCGGGGTGATCAGATCATATCCATATTGATCCTGGTCGTCATGATATCGATTCCGTAACGCAACCTGATTCTCAAAATCATACTCACCGATCACGGTCACCGCGCGCCATTCCATTGAACCAATATCGGATGGCACCTCCTGGTTCAGATCCAATCCTTCGGCCGCGCGCATCGATTCAACCTGCGCATTGAAGAGACGTCGTTGGTCAAGACGATCCAATTGCCAGAGGCCCAGGCGGACGCAAACTGCCGTACCGGCAACAACAAGCACCGTTGTGAACAGCCACTTCAGGCTGAACATCTTCTTCACGAACGTCATCCCACTTCCTTTTTCCTTTCGGGCGCGACGGAGGAATACAACGCGATCAATATGCCAAGTGGAATACCGGTATAGAGAATGCCATATAGGCGCGTGGACAACGTGAGCGCTTCGCGTATGTCCAGGTCCACGGATCGATCCGGCTGGAACGAACATTCAAAAGCGAGGTTTTCAGCCTTGCCCAACTCCAGGCGCGCGGATGCGCCAGCCGGTATCCACAACGGGCCTAATTGGTGATCGACCACGTCCTGATTCTTAACGATCAAAGTGTCGCCAACGACGAACGTCATGTCTTGAGGCAGGCTTGGAGGCTGCTCGCCGCGCTCCACAAGCTCGGCTGTACCGCTGGGGATGACGATCTCGATCACTTTTGGAGCCCTCGCCGTTTCGCGCAGGAATAAAAAGGTGATCTCACTAATGGCCAGCCCGATGAGAGATCCGATCGCGAAGGAAATTAAGATGCGCTTGATAATCAAATTTTTCTGCATTTCATTTGTCCAGGAGAATATCAATGTCGTTGGCAATGTCTTGAGGAGGGGTTTGAAAGCCATACGACAGGCGCATATTCCCCTGTGGGTCTATGAGTATCACGCGCGCCGTGTGATTCACAGTGTAATCCATGGCAGTGCTGCCCGGCACAACTTCACGAAATACGCCGTAATTCTGCCAGATCGGTTGCAGGTCCTCAACCGAGCCGCTCAAGCCGATGAAAGAGTGATTGAATCGCTCCACATATTCCTGGATCTTTTGCGGTGTATCGCGTTCCGGATCAACCGAGATAAATATCACCTGCACATCTTCCGGGTCCGCATTCATATCATTCAGGGCGATGTTCAATTCTGCCAATGTGGTGGGGCAAACATCCGGGCAGGACGTAAACCCAAAGAAGATCAAGACGACCTTCCCCTGGCGGTCACTTAGACTAAATGTTTCGCCGCTGGCTTGCTGCAATTTGATCGCGGGCGCGGGCACAAAGGGTTCACTATAAGAGGTGCCGCGGAAACTGGCCGGCTTTGCGAAAACCATGCTGAACAAAATGGCGGCACCTATCAGTAAAAATGAGGCAACCCCCACCCAAAGAATTTTTCTATCCATTTATTTTCCTGCTCCAAAATCGGGGCGACCCTGGAAAGGCCGCCCCGATCATATATTTCCGTTATTCACCTTTACCAGAACTTACAGATGGATCTTCAAGCATCTACTCAACGAGCTTTCCTATCAGGTATAAAGCCGGGTAGAAGAAGATCCACACAAGATCCACGAAGTGCCAGTAGACGGCGGCGGCTTCAACAGGATAATTCTTTTTATCATACAGTCCCTTGCGACCGTTATTCCAGACAATCAACAGGAAAAGTATGCCCGTCAGGACGTGAAAGGCATGCATACCCGTCATCATGAAGAAAGTGGCACCATATGTACTTGCGGAAGGAAAAATTCCCTCTTCAATGGCGCGCGGCCATTCCACAAAGAGCACACCGGCCACGAAGCCGATGCCCAGCACGATGGTGATCAAAATATTCCGGCTAAAACCGGTACGGTCGCCATGTTCCATTGCGGTTTCGGCGCGGTTCATGAAAAACGAGGAGATCAGAAGCACAGCGGTAACGAGCAGGCCGAGCAGCTGATCCAAATGGGGACGCGTCATGCCGAGCAGGTTGAAACGCATCACCAGCAAGCCGCCAAAGACGAAAGAATCCGACAGCAGAAAAAGCCACAGACCGAGTCGGTTCGTATCGGTCTTGTATTCATACGAGTTCTCATCGCCCGGGCTTTCGTGGTTGAGCTTGTAGATGTGCATGTAATAGTACATGACCAGTGCCGCCTTGATGACTGCGACCACCACTAAAATGGAAACAGCATTGAACGTGACCGCAATGAAGTATTCCAGCAGGGTCAACGCCGTCAAGTAGACAAAGATCACCACGCCCTGACGGAGCGCGGAAGATTTATCGTGTGTGTGTGACATTTCGCTCCTCCCCATTAGTTATGTTTGCTCTTGGCAGGCGCGGCGAATTCCACGTATTTCGAGCCAGCCAGGCCGTAATCATAAGGTTCACCGACCACTTCAAAGGGCTGGTCGTAGTTGTGCATCGGCATGGGCGAGGGAACCTGCCACTCGGGCGAGCGCGAGTTCCACAGATTGCCTTCCGCCTTTTCACCGTTCTTAATACTGGTGAAGAAATTGTAGAAGAAGATCGCTACTGAAATGCCGATCAAATAGCCCGCAATGGTCAGTATGAGATGATAGACCTCGATCTCTGTGAAATTATTATTGAACAGGTTAAATATAACCTTGTCACCCATCAAAAATTCGTCATAGTCCACAATCCGGCGTCGCATTCCTATCAAACCGATGCGCATCATGCCAAATTGTAAAATCAGGAAGGCGGGTGTCATCAACCAGAAGTGCAGCTTGCCAAGCATCTCGCTCATACGACGGCCCGTGGCCTTGGGAAACCAGTAGTATATGGCCGCAAAGAACGGGAACACAAATCCACCGAAGATCGTATCGTGGAAATGGCCTACAACGAAATATGAATCGGTCAGATGAAGATCAAGCGAAATGGCTGCCAGCGGCGGGCCCGTGATGCCGCCCAACAGAAAGACAATGATCGCGCCGAGTACAAAAAGCATCGGGGTTGCGTATTCGATCTTGCCTTTCCAAAGAGTCGCCACCCACGAAAAGAACTTTACACCGGTTGGAATGCCCACCAGCAATGTGCTGTACATAAAGGGAAGCCGCAGATATTCGTTCATGCCGGATGCAAACATATGGTGCGCCCACACTACAAACCCCACCAGCGCAATACCCAATGAGGACATGGCGATCCAGCGATAGCCGAACAAGGGCTTGCGGCTGAAGACCGGTAGTAGCTCAGAAATGACCCCCAAGCCGGGCAGGACGAACACATACACGGCGGGATGCGAGTAGAACCAGAACAGGTGTTGGAAGAGCACGGGATTGCCACCCTTGAGCGGGTCAAAGAAACCCATGCCAAAGAGACGTTGGAATATCACCAATTGGAACGAGAGGCCGATGAATTGGGTCGCGGTCAACGTCAGGATAGAGGTAGCCACGCCGGCCCACACGAATATGGGCATACGAAAGGCCGTCATACTTCTTGCACGCACGCGAACCACTGTCGCGATCACATTCAAGCCACCCAGGATGGAAGACCAGCCCAGAAAAAACACACCCAGAAAAAACATCTGCATGCCCACAGGGGCACGCGCAGAAAGGGGCGGATACCCCGTCCAGCCCGTATCGAAGCCGCCGAGGAAAAGGCTCGATAACAAAATGATCGACCCGGGCACGGAGATCCAGTATGAAAATGCGTTCAGTCGCGGGAAGGCCATATCCTGCGCGCCCAGTAAAAGCGGAACCACATAGTTGATAATGCCGGCCACCCCCAAAAGAATACCCTGGATCATCAACATGCCGTGCAAGGACATGAGTGTATTGAAAAGCTGCGGGCCGTTCTGCCCGAACAACTTCATTTCAATCGTCAGAAATTGCAATTGGGCGGCAGCAAGCTCCGTGCGGAAGATCAGGGCGAACAAACCACCAATACTGATCAGGACCAAAGACGTGACCGTATATTGAACACCGATCACTTTGTGGTCAAGCGAGTAGTTGATATATTTCTCCCCGCCATGAAAATGCTCTTCATGATGCTCGGGAGTCTCGATACCGCGCGCCCATTTGAACCAGTCCGTCACCGCGCCATTGCCGTGTAAAAAGAACAAGCCGCCGAGGAAGGCACCGAACACCCAACCAGGCTCTGAAAACCAGAACGGGCCCCAGGGCTCATAATCCGGGTGGATCGCGCGGATGATCTCAATGAATCCCCCGCCGAGAATGACCCCAACCACCTGCCAGAGCAGGCCGCGCATCAATGAACTGGAAAAAAAATTCTTCATCTTTTCAATCCTCTATCGATTATTTCAGCGTCTGGATATAAGCAATAATGTTCGCGATCTCTTCATCGGTAAATTCATATCTCGGCATGAGAGACGGTGATGGAAAGCCGGCCACGATCTTTGCGTTCGGGTCCAGAATGGATTCCTTGATGAAGGCGTCATCCGCGAGCACAGTGCTGCCATCGTTCAGAGGGACCTGGGAACCATATAGACCGAACCATGTAGGGCCGGTACTTCTTGTCCCATCCACCGAATGACAACCTGTACAGCCATTCCTCACCGCAAGCAACTGGCCTTTCCCTTCAGGGGTCTTCAATGCGTCTGCAAGGATGGCTTGTCGTTCCAGCACCCACGCATCGAACTTCACCTGGTCGCTGACGATCACGTCCCTCTCCATATTGTAGTGAGAGGCGCCACACAACTCTGCACAACGAACTTTGTAATTGCCGATCAGCGTCGGTGTGATAATGTATTCGGTCACGCGCCCGGGCACAACGTCCTGTTTGACACGGAACTCGGGCACCCAGAACGAATGGATCACATCGCGCGATTCCATTTTTAATACAACCGGTCGATCCACCGGCAAACGCAGTTCTTCGCTGACAATGCCCCCATACTCAGGATACTCGAAAGTCCATGAAAACTGCTGGGCTCGCACTTTGATCACCATGGCGGTTGGCTCAACCCGGCGGATATCACCGAGTGAATAAGCACCCATATAAGCAAAAATGACAACGAGCACAAAAGGAAGAGCGGTCCACGCGATCTCCAGTTTGGTATTGCCTTCGATATGCTCAGAGTCAGTTGTATCGCCTTTCCTGCGCCGAAAAACGATCATGCTGTAGGCCATTGGCACAATGATGAGGGCAAAAAGGAAAGACATGACAACGACTTCCCAATCCCAGATCCAATCGATCGAAGTCGCTTGCGCGCTTGCCTGAACCGGCATCAACCCTACATTGTTAAGGCCGAGAACGGTGAGAATCGTCATCACAAGGATAAGAATTCCCACGATTACAAAGTGTCGCATACACGCTCTCCTGAAAAAATTTCAACGGGAAACCTCATAAGGTTCACACCGCAAATAGAAAAATCAATTCACTGCTGAATTGTCGTTATTTTCACAACCGCCCAAATATACCAAACTCTTGCCCAAATGTCACTATATTTGGGATATTGTACCGCGTCAGACTCAACCTCCCGAAGGGGACACACCTGCTGAGCCTCAGACGGCGGGTGCAACAAACGTACGAAGTCCTCGTAGCGCAACGGAGCACGAGTGACCCCAGAACTGCTGGGGTGATGGCGCAAATGTCGGGAGGAGGTGAAGGTGTTACCCGTAGGGCACAAAAATCTGCCGACGGCATTTCGCGCAGCCGTCGGCAGATCCAACAAACATAACCCATCCTCCGGGCTCAAGATGTGTTTTTATTTCCCGGCGCCCAACTCTGCCAGCAATTGCGCACTGTGTTCCGCGGGGCGGACGTTTTCATACACGTGTTTGATCTTGCCCTCGCCGTCGATCAGGAAGGTTGTGCGCAGAACACCTTCATATTCCTTGCCCATGAATTTTTTCGGACCCCACACCTCATATAGATCGCAGACCTTATGTCCCTCATCCGCCAAAAGTGGAAACTGCAACTGGAATTTTTTCTTGAATTTCACATGAGACTCGACCGTATCCGGGCTGACACCCAGTATCACGACTCCCGCGTTCTCATAAGCGGAATAGTCATCACGGAAATTACAAGCTTCCTTCGTACAACCCGGCGTATCGTCTGCCGGATAAAAATATAGAACAATGTTCTTCCCGCGAAACTCGGCAAGCTTGCGAAGCTTGCCAGTATCGTCCAACAATTCAAATTCAGGTGCAGGGATTCCAGCAGAAATCGGCATAAGAGTCTCCTTTTGAGGTAATGATGATCTGTCTGTAAATAAAACCTACTTGAGCGTGCGGATGAACGCGACCAGTTGCCAGATCTGCTCATCGCTCAGGATGCCGCGCCACGCGATCATGGAAGTACCGCTCTTCCCCTCCGCAATACGCCAGAATAGATAATCATCGCCGACGTGTGGTTGAAGCTCGGCAAGGTCTTTAGGTCGTGGGTCGAGCGATTCACTCGCTGGGCCATCACCGTGGCCTTCTGGCCCATGACAGGACTTGCAGGAGGAGTTAAATGCTTCCGCACCTGCAGAAGCTGCATCCGGACCTAATGGATTGGTCAGACCGGCATAGTCGCCAGGCACCGACTCCGGAGTGAAGGCTGCATTACCGCCAGCGTTGGTGCCACACGCAAGCAGGACAAGTGAAGTAAAAAACAATACAAAGAGCAAATGTTTATGGATATATACGGCGCGCATTACACATTCTCCAAATCTGTTTTACAATTCACATCATTTTACCAAAGGAGCAACCATGAGCCATTTGATCATAGCACTTCGCCTCATTCACATCCTTGCAGGTGTGTTCTGGGTGGGTTCAGCGTTGATGATGACCTTCTACGTGGGGCCAACCGTTGCCGCAACCGCGGACGCGGGGCAAAAATTCATGCAACATTTTATGGGCAGGACCAATATTCAGAAAATGATGATGGCCTCCGCCGGTTCCAGCCTGCTCGCTGGAATATTCCTGTTTACAGACAAGCCACCGGAATGGCACACTTCCAGCGCAGGCATCGGGTTTGGGATCGGTGCCCTGTTTGCGATCATCGGTTTCGTCCTGGGTATTTTCATCGGCCGCAGTACGCGGGCAATGTCAGAGCTGGGCGCACAGATCAAAGGCCAGCCAACACCGCAGCAACTCGCGCAATTGCAAACTCTGCAAAAACGACAGGCTTCACTTTCAACGGTCAATGCAGCCGCCTTGATCGTCGCCGTGGCGTTCATGTCAACTGCGCGGTACTTTACTTTTTAAATAGAACCTAATTCGATAAAATGCGGGCGACTCAAATTCGCTCGCATTTTTTATATCCTATTCCATCCAGGTCACCCGATCTTCAACCGAGGGACGCGGCGCAGAGTCAACCACGGCTTCAGGATAGCCAGCATAGATGAAACCAACAATATGCTGATCTTCCCCAAGCCCGAAGAATTGTTTCACTTTTGGATCACGCGCCCAATCCCCGGTGCGGATGATCGCGCCGAGCCCCAGGGCATGCGCGGCGAGCAGAATATTCTGTGCGGCGGCTGAAACTGCGGAAATATTTTCCACCTCGATCACCCTGGACTCAGCTGGCTTATCCACGCCCAACGCGATGACCACAGGCGCGCGCAGCGGCAATGCGCGGGTCTTGTCCAAACCCTCTTGCGGCAGATCAGGAAAACGGTCCCTTTGCGAAGCGGCCATCACATCCCCAAGTTTTTTGCGTGCATCCCCGCTCAGAACAAAAAATCGCCAGGGCCTCACCGTGTAATGATTCGGGGCCTGATTGCCCGCCTCCAAAAGCTTTTCGATCACATCGTGCGGCACGGGATCCTGTTTTACTTTTCCAACAGAGTGTCGGCTATGAATTGCTTCGATGATGTCCATGATATTCCTCCGGTCTATTGATACAATTGCAACGCCACATCTTACGGAGACGAAATGAAGATATTCCATTCAGATGCCCATCGCGCGCATTATCCTCCATTTGAAATTTTCGACGGCGGCAAGCGCGTGCCATATCTTGAAAACCCGGACCGCATGGATCGGATCACCTCGGCATTAAAAAAAACGGATTGGGCGGATTTTATCGAACCGATGAATTTTGGACTCGGCCCGATCCATGCGGTGCACGACATGGATTATATTTCGTTCCTCGCCTCCTGCTGGACCGAGTGGCTGGCATCAAACCCTGAGGCGGCCGCGTCGCCTGAGACTCACGTGTTCCTGCCTTCTACATTCGCTTTGCGACGAAAACCGCCTGTGCCTGGCACTTTACTTGGCAAAGCAGGCTATTATATGATGGACTTGAGTGCCTGCATTGTGGAGGCCACTTACAATGCCGCGCTGGTTTCCGCAAACTGCGCGTTGAGCGCAGCACAAGTTGTTTTCGAAAATTCAACCACTGCCTTCGCGTTATGCCGCCCACCCGGGCATCACGCAGGAAAAGATTACGCCGGCGGGTATTGTTTTATCAACAACGCATCCGTGGCAGCAAATTGGCTATCCGCAAAAGGCAAGGTCGCTATACTCGATATAGACTATCATGCCGGCAACGGCACACAGGACATTTTCTACGAACGCAATGAGGTGCTGACGATTTCCATTCACGGTGACCCGCATTATGAATACCCCCATTACATTGGCTTTGCAGACGAAACCGGCGCGGGCGCGGGATTCGGTTATCATAAAAACTTTCCTCTCCCAAAAGGCACAGACGACACTGCATACTTACACACCTTGGATAAGGCATTGAATATGATCCGGGATTTCGCGCCGGAATATCTCGTCCTTTCCATTGGCATGGATACGTTTGACGGCGATCCTCTCGGCAAATTCAAAGTTACGCGGGCTGGGTTTAGTGAAATTGGAAAGAGGATTGCTTCCATCAAACTCCCCACCGCGATCGTCATGGAAGGCGGTTATGCAAACGCCGAACTGGGAGAGAACGTCGTCAGTTTATTGGAGAATTTCAAATGAAAAAAGGAACTGTTTTTCTATTCCCTGCAATTTTTGCGATCGTCGCATGTGGAAGCATGCCCGGCGCGCAGACCGCCACCCCTACTGCCATTCCCGTCACCGCGACACCATCTTTTACTTTCACACCAATTTCTACGTTCACGCCAACGATCACGCTTACGCCCACGATCACCCCTACATTTACGATCACGTCAACGCCCACCTTTGCGTTCCCCACAGTCACTGTCAACAAACAGGCGCATTGCCGTTATGGACCATCGGTTGCCTATCTGCACGCAGCAGACTTGTACCCGGGCGATACAGGCAGCGTACGCGGCCGCCATGAGTACAGCACATGGTATTACATCAAATTCGATAAACTAAATTATTTCTGCTGGGTGGCGCCTTCGGTTGTTGATCTGGTCGGCGATGTCTCCACGTTGTACACCACGGAACCAAACCTGGTAACGATCGGATACAATATTTACGGCCCGCCAAAAAATATTTCAGCCGTGAGGAATGGCGATGAAGTGACCATCAACTGGGACCAGGTGAGCATGACAGCAGACCATGACCGCGGTTATTTTATCGAAGCGTTCGTCTGCCAGAATGGTTTCTTGCTGTGGTGGACCTTCTCCTACCCCGATCAATACACTACATCCTACACGGTCAAGGATGAGCCGGGCTGCCCGATACCCTCTTACGGCCAACTCTATACCGTGGAAAAACACGGCTATTCGAAGCCTACAGATATTCCCTGGCCGGCCCCTTAAAAAATCAGCGGACACCAAGGTGTCCGCTCCCAATTTCAGTTCGTAATAATTCCCGCTTTTTTCAGCGCGCTTTCCAGTGCGTCGATGGTGGCCGGCTTGATCAGCATGGCCGTGGCCCCGCCTTTCATCACACGATGACGCGTCTCGGGCTGATCATCCGAGGTGATCACAATCACCGGTATGTTCATCAAACGCGGCTCGCGCTTGATGAATGCAAGCACTTCGGTCCCATCCACACCGGGCATGTTGATATCCAGGCAGACAAAACTCGGCACAAAACTCCCCAACACAGAGATCGCCGGGCTCGAACCATAGGCCACGCGCGCGGGTAGATCCAAAACATCCAGCATTTGCTTCAAGGCATCTGCAGTCTGCCGGTTATCGTCGATAATTAATCCATCCATGCTTCTAATCCTCCAAAATTATTTTACCCATCACCGAAATATCATAGCCTGTCAGTTTCGACACAGAGTCTCGAAAGCCGCGTCCGGCCAAAATTCCGAAAAGAGGCGAAAGCAGGTCGCTTTCCGCATGCTCTTTTGGAATGACCAGGTCATAGCGTTCTTTAAAAAGTGGGATGAAGTCCAGATCCAGCGCCTGTGCGGCAGCCGCGATCCCAAGTCCACAATCTGCGCGACCCGAAGCGATCGCCGCCGCAACACCCAGATGGGTAAATTCGTCCTGAGTATATCCGAGGATGGATTCCGCGGACATCCCCAAAATCGTAAGGTGATAATCCAACAGGACGCGCGTGCCCGCACCTCGCTGCCGGTTCACAAACTGGACCTCGGGCCTGCTGAGGTCTCTCAGGCTTTTGACCCCCTTTGGGTTTCCCTTCTTTACGATCAGGCCCTGTTCGCGACCAACCAACGCGATCACTTTGACGGGAATATCCGGCATGTATTGACGAATGTAAGAAATATTGTATTCGCCATTCTTTGGATCAAGTAAATGAGAACCTGCGAGGTGGGCCTCGCCGCGATGAAGTGCGATCAGCCCGCCCTGTGAACCGACGTTCACAGAGACAAACCTGCGATCATGCTCCGAAAGGAATTGTGCCAGCAAGTCGAGCGTGAGGTCATGAGAACCGATACAGAAGATCGTTTCCTCGATCTCGTCACGCGTTCGGTACATTCGAACTTTGATCTCTTCGCCGGCCTCAACACCTTGTGCGCCACTTGGGATGAGTGCAAGCCCATCCGCCTGGACAAGCGAAGTGATGACCCCCGCACCTCGTGACAGAGGCGCGGCGAGAAGTTTATCTCCCACCCTGCCGACAGACACTCTGACATAATCGTCATCGCCAGCAGGCGAAACGATCTTACGCGTTAGCGTTGCCATTTCAGCGGGAAGTTCATTCGGTCTTCGACCCAGCCACTTTGCAATGACAGGCTCCACGAAAATATCGATGGTCAATGCAGCAGAGACTGGGTAGCCGGGAACACCAATAATTGGGACGACAGACGGTGGACGATGGACCATGCCCAAAATAACTGGGTGACCTGGGCGAACCGCAACTCCATGAACCAGTAGTTGACCCAACTTCTCCACAACTCTTGCAGAAAAATCCTCGGCACCCGCTGATGAGCCAGCATTTAATAAAATAAGGTCGTGGTTTTGTGCAGCTTCCTCTACGCGCTGGCAGATCAGATCAAAATCATCTTTGGTGATCGGAAATCGCGTTGGTTCACCGCCCATGGACTTGATTTGCGCGGCAAGCACAAGCGAGTTGTATTCGAGGATATCCCCGGGCTTAAGTTTGCTCCCGAGCGGGACGAGTTCCGTGCCCGTTGGCAGGATGGCAACTTTGGGCTTACGCGCGACCGTGATGTCCACATGGCCTGAAGCTGCGATCGCCCCGAGATCCACCGGCCGCAAAACATGGCCTGCCGGCAAGACCAATTGCGTCGCAACAATATCTTCGCCCAGCGGCCTTACATGACTCCAAGGCACCACCGCAGCACGGATGCGGATCGACTTTGGTTTACGGAGCTCTTTTGTGATCTGCCCATTCTCGTCCAGCGATTCCACGTTCTCGATCGGGATGACCGCATTCGACCCATCCGGCAAAGGATCGCCCGTATCGATGTATTGGGTTTCGGGCCCGACCTG
>CAZJYB010000048.1:0-24365 GCA_964549865.1 uncultured Anaerolineaceae bacterium | reverse complement strand
ATTCGATCCACGCTACTGGAAGGCCGTGGCTGCCGGTGACATTAAATTGTCACCATAAATCAATACGAGCCGCCCCAACAAAGCGGCATGTGTTTCAAACTGCGTTAAGTCTTGAAAAGCTAAATCCGTTTTTCAGGCAGGTTAAATCAGCCGTTTTCGGGATCCACGAAAGGAAATTTTATGAAAGCCAGTCAAACAGGACCCAAAAATATCGATGAGTATATTGCAGGCTTCCCAGATGATGTTCAAAAGATCCTGCAAAAGATAAGAAAAACGATCAAAAAAGCTGCACCGGCCGCGGAAGAAACGATCAGCTATAAAATACCGACCTTCAACCTGAAAGGCAAGTATCTGGTCTACTTTGCCACCTACAAAAAGCATATCGGGGTTTATCCTGTCCCGATGGGAAATACGGAATTCAAAAAGGAGTTGTCGGCTTATGAATCAGGTCAGGGCACGGCGAAATTCCCCTTGGATAAGCCAATCCCTTTTGGCCTGATCACCAAAATTGTGAAGTTCAGGGTAAAGGAAAATCTGGCAAAAGCAGCAGCAAAAGGGAAGAAGAAATAGTTTCGTGTTCAGGATGCAGTACAACTGCAAGCGAACAAAGACTTATAAAGGAGATGATCAATGAATACTTTACAAATTGCCCAGGTGAACATTAGTCGGATCAAGGCCCCCCTGGACGATCCGATCATGGCAGGGTTTGTGAATCGTCTGGATGAGATCAATGCCCTCGCAGACAGAAGCCCGGGTTTTGTATGGCGGCTGCAGACCCCTGAGGGAGATGCCACCTACCTGCGCCCCTTTGATGACGACCGCATTATCGTCAACATGTCTGTATGGGAATCCGTCGAGCAGTTGAAGCACTACGTCTATAAAACTGTTCACGTTGAACTGTTACGTCAGCGACAGGCATGGATGGAAAAGTTTGTCGGTTCGTACGTTGCCTTATGGTGGGTCCCAAAGGGCCATATCCCGGGCATCGATGAAGCAAAGAAACGGCTGGCGCGCCTGGATGCTGAGGGGCCCACACAGTTCGCGTTCACATTCCAGAAGCCTTTCCCTGCCGACGATCAATTTATCAAAAACACAGACTGGTCGTCCTTCAAGCCCTGGGCAGCCGTATAGGAAGAACTAAGCAGTGACAAATCCCGGCGTATAACAGCGAGTAATCAATGACTTTCGAACCCGAATCTCTTACAACGTCGCAACTCCTTCAGTATTACAGTCGAATTCTTGAGGAGTTGAGGCTAAGGAAAATTGTTCGAACATCCAACAGCCCAATTGGTGATTATGCCGAGTGGTTGATTGCGAATCAGCCAGGGTTAACCTTGGTTACAAATTCAACATCAGGCCACGATGCTGTAGACTCATTGGGCTTGAAATTCCAAATTAAGAGCCGCCGATTAACATCGCACAATAAATCAAGACAACTCGGCGCAATCCGCAATCTAAAAAACCAAGATTTCGATTACCTGATCGCTATATTGTTCAATGAACAGGTCGAAATACTACAAGTAGTAAAAATACCTCATGAGATTATTGAAAAGTATGCCCAATATAGACAGCACGTCAATGCTCATATTTTGGTATTACGCGATAATATCTTAAGTGACCCAATGGTAGAGGATCTTACGTCACAATTTCGCAAGTAAGAGTGGACGATCTCTTACCCTTTGACGCAAACCAATCCCTTTAAATAAGCGCCTTCTGGGAAATGTAAACTGACCGGGTGATCTGCTCCCTGCGATACGTGCTCGATGATGGTCGCGTCCACACCTGCATCGAGGGCTGCGGATGCGACGATCTTTTGGAAGAGGGCCGCGTCCACCCCGCCGGAGCACGAGAACGTGACCAGGATCCCTCCACTTCGCAATAATTTGAATGCCAACAAGTTGATGTCCTTATAAGCGCGTGAGGCTTTTGCAGCATGGGCGGCGGTGGGCGCGAATTTGGGCGGGTCGAGCACGATCATATCGAAGGAACGATTCTCATCGCGGAATTTGCGCAGGAGCTGAAAGACATCCCCTTCCATGGAGGTATGACGGTTCACACGCAGGTCGTTAAGCTCGAGATTTTCTTCCAGCAGCGCAAGGGCGTCGGCGGATGAATCGACCGAGAGAACCGATTTCGCCCCGTTCGCAAGGGCATTCAACGAAAACCCGCCTGTATAACAAAAACAATTCAATACGTCGCGGCCCTGGGCAAGCTCACCCACGCGGCGGCGATTCGCGCGCTGGTCGAGATAAAACCCGGTTTTGTGGCCATGCTGGATATCGACCTTGAATTTCAAACCGTGTTCAAGGATGGTTAATGGATTATGGAGGATGGATCCGCGCAAGACGCCGGTGATGGGTCCCAACCCTTCGAGTTCGCGCACATCCGCGTCGGAACGTTCGTAAATATTTTTTACCCCGCTTTCTTCGATCAAAAGATCGGCGATGGATTCTTTCCAGAATTCACAGCCGGCAGTGAGGGATTGCAAAACAAGCACCTGGTTGTAACGATCGACGATCAACCCGGGGATGCCGTCGGACTCTCCATGAATTAATCGATATGAATCGGTATCGAGTGCCAGGTGCCAAATATCACGCAAGGCGATTGCGGATTGAATCCGTTTGCGGAAAAATTCCCTGTCAACTGGTTCGTCTGTGAAGGTCCAGGCACGTGCGCGGATCTGCGAATGTGGGGAGTATGAGGCGCGGGCGAGGAAATGTCCCTTGGACGAGAGCAGGTCAACGGTCGAACCGGACGCAGGTTCTTCATCCACAGCCTGGATCGCGCTCGCAAAGATCCATGGATGGCGTCGCAGCAGAGACTTTTCCCTGCCAGCTTTGAGGGTAATGGGCATAAGCCTATCTTACCGTAATAAAGTTTATAATGGGCGGATGCTACAGGTCCTGGCCGCACTGTCCTCTACGGCAAATTTATTAAAATGTACAAGGCAATAAAAAAATCATGACTGCACGCGCGCGACTCAACTCCATCCTGCTGCCCCTGTTGACTTTAGGCATGGCCGTCATGCAATTGATCGACCCGTCGAAGATCTGGCAGGCATTGATCGTTGCCTTCGCGGGCGCATGGCTGATCGGCTGGCTATGGGCGCGGTCATTGAAAAACCAGCTACGATTGACGCGTGAAGTGCGTTATGGATGGGCACAGGTGGGCGATCAACTCGAAGAACAATTCACACTGACGAACAACGGAGTTGCACCGGGCACGTGGGTGGAGATCGTGGACCATTCGAACCTGCCGGATTATTCCGCGGCGCGCGCCGTGGGCATCGGCAGTTTTGAAACGAACACATGGCGGACAACGGGGCTGTGCACGCGACGCGGCGTATACACTTTGGGTGGAACCACATTAAGAAGCAGCGATCCGTTCGGGATCTATACCGTTGAAGTCCATCAACCTGAAAGTTCGACGCTCGTGGTCATGCCGCCCGTGATCCCCTTGCCTTCGATAGAAATTCTGCCGGGCGGCTGGATGGGCGAAGGACGCCCGCGCCCGAACATGCCGGAACAAACCGTGAACGCCATCACGGTGCGTGAATATCAACAGGGTGAATCGCTCAAACAAGTCCATTGGCCCACAACTGCACGCCGCCAAAAACTTTTTACCCGTGTGATGGACAGCGCGCCTGCAAACGATTGGTGGATCGTGCTCGATGTCGATTCGAATGTGCAGGCCGGGCAGGGCCATGAGAACACGGTTGAACTCGGTGTGATCCTGGCCGCCTCTCTTGCAGACCGCGGGTTGCGCGCGCGTCATTCTGTGGGTCTGCTCGCGAGCGGCGCGCAGACAACCTGGTTGAAACCACACTCCGGCGAGCCTCATCGTTTGGAGATCATGCGCGCGCTGGCCAGGCTCGAGCCGGGGAATTTGCCTCTGCCGGAATTGCTCGAACGCGCCAGCCCAACGCTCGGCCATCGCACCAGCCTGATCATCATTACGCCTTCGATCAAAAGCGACTGGCTGACTTCGCTGACGCGCTTGCTTTGGAAGGGCATCAGCCCCACTGTTCTTTTGATGGACCCGGCTTCATTCGGCGCCCCCGAACATGCGGCCTCGCTCAGCGGTGTGCTTGCGCGCATGGGAATCTCCCGCTACATCCTTAACCGCGACCTGCTACGACAACCCGAGGCGCGTCCCGGCTGGCGCGGACAATGGGAATGGCGCATCATGCCCACAGGCAAAGCCGTATCCGTACGCCCGCAAGGGGACATGACCTGGAAGAGGCTGGGATGAGACAGCCTCAGGCTCAAGCCGCCATACCCTTGTGGGGCACTTTCCTCGGCGGCGATTTCCGTACAAATCTTGCGCCGGGGACGGCGCAAGGAGCAATCTTGTGGTGGAGGCTGGGATGATGCAATCCATTGCAAGGCGTCTCTTCCACATTCCGGAAATGATCATCGTGCTCTCGCTGATGGCGCTGGCATGTTTGCCTGTTGCGCTAAGCAATCTCGTGCGCGACGCGGGCGTGACCCTGTTATTGCCGTTAACCCTGCTCGGCGCGCTGCTCGCATGGGCGCTTACGACACGCAATGTAAAAAAGTTTTCGTCATTAATTATTTTATTGGGGATTGGGCCGCTGGCTATATTCATTCGAATTGGCCGGATGGGCAATTCGTTATTTGAGATACTCAAGCAAACATTTAACTTATTGATGGAAATATTTCAATTCAAAACGCCGCTTGATCTTTCAGCTCTGCTCACGGCAAAAGAGGACCTCGCACAAAGAATATCCGCGATCAGTGCACGGCTCACTTTATGGTTCACCGGCCTCTTGCATGGTGTCCAGATCGAAGACCCGGTTGTGCGAACATTGATCTGGAGCCTTGTTTTATGGCTGATCGCGGTCTGGGCAGGCTGGCAGATCTTTCACAACAAACGATTGTTGGCGGGCCTGCTTCCATCCACCGTGGTTCTGGCTTTCGTGCTGAATTACACTGGCAGGGAGACCCAGATCTTATGGTTCCATCTTGCCCTGCTGTTATTTTTATATGGACTGACCAGCTACGCAAACCTGCAAGCCCGCTGGAAAAAAATAAACATGGATTATTCAGACAGCACAAGCATCGACACATTGGGATTCGTCGGCGCGCTGTCGATCGGCCTGGTGGCCATCTCGTTTCTCTCATCCACGATCTCCGTCAAGGATATCCTTGAAAACCTGCGCGACAGGACACAGGAATCGAATACGACGCAGGCCGAATCCCTGGGGCTTGAATCCGCGGAGGATAATTTCAGGATCATGGGGTTTAGCGGCGGCCTGCCGCGCATGTACCTGGTGAGCGCAGGACCGGAACTCTCCCGTCAACTCGCCATGACCATTTCCACGGGCGACCTGCCTCCCATGCCGGAAAGCGCGCGGCCGGTTGTGCGGCGTTATTACTGGCGCACGTTAACGTATCAAATCTACACCGGCTCCGGTTGGAGCAATCCATCAGCTTCTGCCGAGGCTGTCCCTTCGGAACAGCCATTGTTCGAGAGGCCTTCTTCCAATACGCGCGTCGTCAACCAGGAAGTGGTATTTCCCAACGATACAGGTGGGCGCTTATATTGGACCGGCACTTTGCTGCGCGCGGATGTGCCATTCCAGGCCGCCTGGGTACGCAAAGCGGAAAGTGATCTGCTACTCGATGGAGACATGCTCGCCGCGCTTGCGCCGGTCGAGTCGTATACCGCTGAGTCATTACTGCTCGATGTCAGCGCGAATGAATTGCGCGCCTCTCCGGCGGCGTACCCGGATTGGGTGCGCGAGCAGTTCCTCGCGCTGCCTGATTCGGTTCCCGAGCGCGTGCTGGCACTGGCGCGTGACCTGACCGCATCCGAACCAACTCCCTATGACCGCGCCATCGCCATCCAGAATTATCTGCGCGAATTCCCATACACGCTGGAAGTTGAAGGACCACCCCCCGGACGCGACGTGGCCGATTATTTTCTCTTTGACCTGAAGCAGGGGTATTGCGATTACTACGCAACGTCGATGATCGTACTGGCACGCGCCGCGGGGTTGCCTGCACGTTTGGTGGTGGGATATGCAAGCGGATCATATCAGGCTGAACAGGCGCATTACCTCGTGACAGAAAACTATGCCCATTCGTGGGTTGAAATTTACTTTGCAGATATCGGCTGGGTTGAGTTCGAGCCAACGGCCAGCCAGCCCGCCATCCTTTATGCCCAGGAGGGCGAAGGCACAGCACCCGCACAGGTTTTGGAAACGGATCAACCGTTTGGTGGGCAGTTCGCGCTTTTCTTCGAACGCGCCAATCTGTGGCTGCCTGCGATCATTTTGATCGTTCTCCTTTTATCGTGGATCGCATGGGACTCTTTGCACCTGACCTACCTCGACCCCTCACGGGCGATCCAACTTTTATATGCCCGTCTGCGCCGCCTGGCGCGCCCACTGAGCGGATCGATCTCAATAGACCAGACCGCGCATCAATATGCTTCATCGCTTAGGGCGCGTCTCTCGGCACTTGCAAATCCCCCTCGTCTGCGTAATTGGATCTCCCCTTCTGACGACGAAATCCACCGCCTTACCGAGCTTTACGCGCGCAGCTTGTTCGCACCTTCACCGTTAACCCGTGCGGACGTGGCCGGCGCGGCCAGGACCTGGGCCCGCCTGCGATGGAGATTGGTGCTGGCGAATATGTTGGCGATCAAAAAAAAGTAGGTCATGCTTAAAGCATGGCCTATTCTTATATACAACTCAAGCGCTGAGATCATAAGGAATTAAAAATTCCCAGGCGATCCATGCTTAATAAATCACCTTACGAAAATTGATATTAAAATGCGTAAGATCAATTAATAAAAGGGACATCCATGAAAAACAATGTAACTCCAACTGCTCTCACAGAACGTATTCACATCCTGGATATCTTACGCGGCTTCGCCATCTTTGGCATTTTGGCGGTGAATATTGGCGGGTTTGCAACAGCACAATTTTTTCCTGGTTACATCATGCCTGCGATGCCGTGGTATGACACTGTGGCGAAGAATTTAATGACCTTCTTTGCTGAAGGCAAGTTTTACAGCATATTTTCTTTTTTATTTGGGCTTGGGTTTGCAATGCAGCTTAATCGCGCCCAGGCCAACGGGCGCGATATTAATTCGTTTTACCCGCGACGTTTATGGGTGTTGTTTGGTTTTGGAATTTTACACGCCCTTCTGTTTTGGTTGGGTGATATTCTTCGTTTATATGCCCTGCTCGGATTTATACTGCTGGTGTTTCGGAATCACACCTCTCGCACCCTGCTGGTTTGGGCAGGAATCTTCCTTGCACTTTCATTTTTTCTGCTGATGCTGATTGGCGGACCAAATGGTGGCAATGAACCAATACCCGGGATTGATTTAGTTTCAATGGCTCAAAAAGCATACGGCAGTGCATCATACTTAAACGTTCTTATTTTTCAAAGCATCATTTTTTTGCCGTCGTTGATTGTCATTGCACTGATTCAAGGCTTTAGTGTAATGGCATTATTTTTATTAGGCACGCTCACAGGGCGCAGTCATTTCTTTGAGCGGTTAAATGAAAATCGCGATTGGCTCATGCGCGCATTGATCGCAGGTCTCGTGGTAGGGATACCGGGCAATGTACTCTTAACCTGGGCAGCCAATCCATTTTGGACAAGCCTGGGCTTTACATTCGGCGCGCCCGCATTGGCACTGACATATGTTGCGGTGATTTCACTGGTTTCTCTTTCACAAACTGGACAAAAAGCCCTTGTGCCTCTTGCTTCAGTCGGTCGCATGGCACTGACCAACTACGTTTTACAATCTGTAATATGTTCCATCCTATTTTCCGGCTATGGAGCAGGGCTTTACGAAAAGATTGGCGCGGCAGGTTTGTGGGGAATTACCTTCTTAATTTATCTTGTACAAATTCCATTCAGTATGTGGTGGTTAAGTAAATTCCAATTTGGTCCTCTTGAATGGGTGTGGCGGTCGCTCACTTATCGTCAATGGCAGCATTTCAGGTACGCAAATGCCGATGTTACGAATTAATTAATTGCCGCACAGTTTAAAAAACAGGCCAGCCATCAACTGACCTGTTTTTTTACTCTCCGAAAACAGGAACGAGAGATTATTAAATGGTATCATCACATCTTCAAAGGAGAATTATATTGAAACCCATTCGTTGGAATACTTTTATCCGTGATTTTCTTGTCATTCAGATCGGGTTCGCCTTATTCGGACTTTCCATTGCACTGACAATACAATCAAATCTCGGCACGGGCACGTGGTCCGTGTTCGAGGTGGCGCTTGCAGAGATCACAAAGCTTAGCGTGGGTACGATCACTGTGATCGTTGGCTTTTCCGTACTGATCATTGCGCTTGCCCTGCGCGAAAAGGTCGGTTGGGGCACACTCGGAAACATTTTGAGCATCGGTCCATGGTTGGATTTATTCCTATGGCTGCTGCCTTCGATCCAGGACAATTTATTTTTGCAACTTGGGATGTCCCTGGCAGGAGTTTTCACACAGGGTATTGCCAGCGCTATCTATATCGGCGTGAACGCGGGGGCCGGTCCGCGCGACAGTTTGATGCTGGCGATTCACCGTACCACAAAGTTAAGCCTGCGCGTCTCGCGCGCTGCGGTTGAAATTACCGTTTTCATCATCGGCTGGCTGCTTGGCGGCCCGGCTGGGGTTGGCACACTGATATTCGCCCTATTGATCGGCCCGTCGGTGCAATGGGCGTTCAAGGTCTTTAATGTGAAGCCTCATCAAGAAGAAAATGATCAGCAGGGGCGACCCGTCAGGAATTGATCGCGTTCTTATCGAGTCATTCGTTTTCGCACAAAAGAATCACAGATACTATTGGCGGGTCGCCCCTACCTAAGATAAAAGAAGAGATAAAAGAAGGAGAATCCCATGGCCGAATCCATTTCGAATACTCCCATTGAAGGACCGCAAAATCGGACAACGAATGCGCTGGTGCTCTTCCTGTTCTTCGCGCTCCCCATGCCGTTCTGCCTGTTCATCTATCATGTTGTTTTATGGTTTGCAGAGCAGATCGCCATCTCTTCTTTAAGCGCAAAAGCGATCGCGTGGGCGGGGCCGATCGGCCTGGCCGTGCAGGGCATCGTGATGGCCGGCATCTCCGCGCTTTTATGGCGTTATACGACAGATGAGCGCTTCAAACCGGTGTACGCAGTTTTAACCGGCGCGGCGCTCGTGGCATTCCCAGCATTGATCTTGCGCGCCTTGGGCCCCAATCATGACCAGATCGGTTCCTTATTACAGTTTATTCTTGCATTGTTCGGGGCTTTGGGGGTAATGCGCGTTCGCAAAAATATCGAATGGGATCGCGGCGCGCTTCCATTCGGATCGCTGATCGCGGGCATCGGCATCGCTCCATTGGTCATCTACGGTTCGTTCGGTTCATTAGGTGATGTGTTGCTCAGCCTGTTTGCCGGGCTGGCATTTGGCCTGCTCGCAGCAGCCTTGATGCCGCCCAGGACGGGACATATTTTATTGGACGGCGTTGGTGTGGGCGCGCTGCTCGCATTACTGGCCTCCGCGCTTGGCTACGACGGTTCACAACTTCTGCTGCTATTGATCGTCCCGGCGTTTTCATTTGCGATCACAGCGTTGCTGCCCTCACGCGCCGCAGTTGCTGCCGCAGTAGGGATACTTGCATTCGCGGCATTGGCGTTCTTCGATCCCACCGAGTTGACCATTCTACTGGGCGATATCCTCGACGCTGCAAGAAAAGCAATGGGCATCGCGCTTCTGATCGGCTGGGGAACAAGCATCATCGCGTTGATCCTGCGTTCGACGGCCGCGACAGGCGCGGGGTCCAGAACGAAGCGGGCGGTTGGCTGGGCAGGCAGCGGCGTCACATGGCTGTTCCTGATCGCGTTATTCCTCCTTTTTGGCAATCCGGGAAATTATGGCGACCGACTCTTTGTCATCATGAAAGACCAGGCGGATATTTCAGATGTTGCAAAGATCGAGGATCGCGATGAAAGGTTAAGCGCGGCCTATGAACAATTGACCGAACATGCAAACACCACCCAGGCCGACCTACGCGAGTTGTTCGATAAAGTGGGCGTTGAATACACACCCTATTATTTGGAAAATGCGATGGAGGTGCGCGGTGGGACGTTGGTGCGACTCTTTCTATTGACCCGCTCCGAAGTGGACCGTGTCATTCCCAGCCCGCGCCTGCGCGCTGCTCCCGCAGATGAACCATCACCCGGGCCTGACTTTCCGCCCGGTTCATCTTATACTGGCTGGAACATCAAAATGATCGGCGCGGACAGAGTATGGAACGAGTTCAATGCGCGCGGCCAGGACATCGTGGTGGGGCAATCCGACTCCGGCGTGGACGGAGATCATCCTGCTATTCATGAACAATATCGCGGCGTTAACCAGGGTGATGATTACAACTGGTTCGACCCATGGGATGAGACGGCCTCACCAAACGACGAGGGTGGGCATGGTACTCATACGATGGGGACAATTTTGGGAGCGAATGGGATCGGTGTCGCACCCGAAGCCCAATGGATCGGCTGTGTGAACCTCGATAGAAACCTCGGCAACCCACCACTGTACCTGGATTGCATGCAATTCATGCTTGCACCGTTCCCCCATGGCGGTGATCCGTTCAAGGATGGCGACCCAACCAAAGCAGTGCACGTCATGAATAATTCCTGGGGCTGCCCGTCCATAGAGGGTTGTGATGCCAACGCATTGAAAGACGCGGCGGATAACTTGCGTCATGCCGGCATCTTTGTGGTGGTATCCACCGGCAACGATGGGCCCAGCTGCGAGACAGTCGAATCGCCGCTTTCGCTTTACGATTCGGTCTTCTCGGTCGGCGCCATCGATCAGCTTGGAGATATGGCCCCGTTCAGCAGTCGCGGCCCGGTAACAGCAGATGATTCCGGGCGCATGAAGCCGGATATCGCTGCACCCGGTGTGGAGATTCTTTCCTCGATGCCTGAGGGAACGTATGGTTCGAACAGCGGCACATCCATGGCCGGGCCGCACATTGTGGGTGTGGTGGCCTTGATCTGGTCCGCGCAACCGGACCTGATCGGTGACATCGACGCGACAGAACAACTCATTATTGATACGGCACAATCCTACAGCGGCGATCGATCCGTCGGTTGCTTTGACGGTAATGAACCCAATGCCGCGTATGGATATGGCATTGTGGATGTCTATGAAGCTGTAAAGAAAGCACTGGAGGAATAAATGGCCAAAAGAAAAGTCACCCGGCCTAAACTTCCCAAAGGCTATGTGGATAACCCAATCTCCGAAGTAGCGTGGGAGCAGGTGGAAAAACGCCTGACGGAATCCAAAAACTATTGGATGTGTTCGGTCCGTCCGAATGGACACCCGCATGTTGTACCGCGCTGGGCTGTTTATCTCGACGACAAGATCTATTACGATGGAAGCCCGGAGACGCGTCATGCGCGCAACCTGGTGGAGAACCCGAACATCTCCGTGCACCTCGAAAGCGGACAGGAAGCGATCATCCTCGATGGCACCTGCTTCCCGGCTTCGAAACCAGATCCCAAGCTGGCACAGCGAATCGCAGAGGCTTATCGCGTGAAATATAAGGCAGATGGCTACGCGCCGACAGCAGATCAATGGGATGAAGGCGGGCTGTACATCTTCACGCCGCGTCAATGCATCGCATGGACCGTGTTCTTCGAGAACCCGACGAAATTCGTGTTCGAAGCGGAGTAATATAAATGATCTCGAGAATGTGGTACGGCAGAGTACCGACGTCCATTACGATGTAGCGGGCCAACCTTAAATGTGGATCTATCTTTTGCAAGGCATTGGATACGGCCTTGCCGCCGCGGCCCAACCGGGACCGCTGCAGGCGTATCTGATCTCCCAAACATTAACGCGCGGCTGGAAGCGCACCCTCCCCATTGCGCTCGCGCCGCTCATCAGCGACGGTCCCATCGTCTCGATCTGTTTGCTCGTGCTCAGTCAGATACCTGTATGGTTCGAACAGATTCTATACATTGTGAGCGGGTTATTCGTTCTTTATCTCGCGTACGATGCATACACGTCCTGGCGAAACTTCGATTTGCAAACTCTGCACGCCGGACCCAATGCCCAGCAAAGCGTGCTGAAAGCGGCATTAATGAACATGCTCAACCCCGGACCTTATATTTACTGGACACTTGTTGCAGGCCCTATTCTGATAAAAGGCTGGCGCGAGTCGCCTCTTAATGGAATTGGATTTCTCGCAGCGTTTTATTTCACCCTGATCAGCGGTTTCGCCGCGACCGTGCTGGTCTTTGGTACCGCTTCGAAATTGGGGCCAAAGGTCAATCGGGCACTGCTTGGGATCTCCGCGATCGCATTACTTTGCTTTGGGGTATACCAATTATGGTTGGGGATATTTAACGGATAGCCCATTATTTGTTTGAAGTAACAACCAAGTTGTTTACTGCTTTCTACTCTCTACCCTCTTCACTACTTCCATTACTACAAACACGATCACTCCCATCGATGCCGCGATTAGCAAATCGAATCCGCGCAATGGCACCAACCCGAGAAAATCGTTCAGCGGGGAGACATACAGTGCCGCAAGTTGCAGGAGCACCGCGAGCACGGTCATGCCTGCAAACAGCAGGTTGCTCCTGATTCCGATCTTGAACAAAGATTCACTTCCGGAGCGCGCTGCGGACGCGTGGAACACCTGCATGAATCCAAGAGAGGCGAAGATCATGGTCTGCCATTCAGCGCGGCCAGCCTGGTAATACCATATACCAGGCCCGAGGGCGAGTGCGCCGATCAATACCCCGATCCACAGGGTCTGCATACCACTGATGCGTGAAAACAGACCTTCCGAAGCGTATGGCTTGCGAGTCATCACATCCACTGTGGGTCTTTCAACACCCAGGCCGATGCCAAGCAGACTATCGATCAATAAATTCAGCCATAGCAATTGCAAAGGCAGGATCGGCAGGATGGGCGCCACGAACGGGGCAAGCAGCATTACCAGCGCCTTGGCAATATTGCCTGCCACGGCAAAGTGCAGATACTTGCTGATGTTGTGAGAGATCGTGCGCCCCTCCTCCACAGCTGTGACGATGGTCGCAAAGTTATCGTCGAAGAGCACGATATCAGAGGCTTCGCGCGAAACGTCTGTGCCACTGATGCCCATGGCAACCCCGATATCGGCCTTGCGAAGAGCAGGACCGTCATTTACACCGTCGCCCGTGATCGCCACGATATGTCCCTTCGCCTGCAAGGCCTGCACGATCTTCAGTTTGTGTTCCGGAGCGACGCGCGCGAATACGCTCACTTCGTCCACGACATTTTTCAATTCGTCGAAGGAAAGGTTCTCTATTTCCTCGCCTCGCAAGGCACGCGCATTTTCCGTAATACCCAACTGTCTGGCGATCTCGATGGCGGTCAAGGGATCGTCCCTGGTAATCATTACCGGGCGTATTCCGGCGGCGCGGCAAATGGCCACCGCGTTCTGCACCTCAACACGCGGCGGGTCGATCATGCCGAACAGCCCCACAAGCGTCAGATTTTGTTCCAGATCGGTCTGGATGATCTCGGGGATCGAATCCAGCAAGCGGAACGCGACGCCGAGCACGCGCATCCCCTTTTTTGCAAGGCGGTCATGTGCCGCCTCGATCCTCGACCTCCATGCCTGGTCCAGCGGCTGGGACTCTCCCTCCATCCACACATGGCTGGTGACATCCAGCAGGTCATTTACATTCCCCTTGGTGAACGCAATATAGCGACGGTCTCCCACTTCAAGACCCGAGAGCACTTCAGGATCGTACTGCCCGAGGTGATGGACGGTAGTCATGCGCTTTCGTTCCGAGTCGAATGGGTGTTCCGCGGCACGCGGGAAGGAGGCATCCAGTGCGGATTTCCAATATCCCATCTTTGCCGCGGCAACGACCAGTGAACCTTCAGTGGGGTCACCGAGGGTGTGAAAACGGTCATCGCCCTCGTCCAGAAGCTGGGCGTCGTTGCATAAGGCACCGCCGATGGCTGCCAGCGAAAGCGATGATTGAACCGGCGCGCCCAGCCCTCGGGTGGTGCGAAGCGAGCCGCCGCGATCCATTTCCCCGGTCAGGTCCAATGCATGTTCGGCCACGTCCAATACAACGACCGTCATCCTGTTTTCCGTCAATGTGCCGGTCTTATCCGAACAGATCACAGTAACAGATCCCAATGTTTCAACCGCGGGAAGTTTACGGATGAAAATTTCGCGCTGGAACATGCGATCGGCGCCGAGCAGGAGCGTAACCGTGACGACCAAAGGCAGGCCTTCCGGGACAATTGCCATGGCCACACTGATCGTGGCCAGCAGCATGTAACGCAGGTCATTCCCAAGCACGAGCCCGGCCATAAAGATGAGTGCAATGGCTGACCCACCAACCCATGCAAGAGATCGGCCCAACGAATCAAGCCGGCGCTGAAGAGGGGTCTCCTCCTGCTTCACCTGCAAAATGAGATCGGCGATCTTCCCAAGTTCGGTGCCCATGCCAGTCTCGACCACAAGCGCAAGCCCGCGTCCCTGTGTAACAATCGAACCCATGTAAGCCATGTTGCGACGGTCATTGAGAGGCAGGTCTTCACCGGAGAGCGCCGCAGTATGTTTTTCCATTCCCTCAGTTTCGGCAGCCAGTGAGGAGTTCTGAATACGAAGGTTAACCGCTTCGAGCAGGCGCAGGTCTGCCGGAACGATATTGCCCGCCTCCAATTGCACAATATCGCCGGGCACAAGCTCGCGCGCAGGAAGGTCAACTGAAGCGCCATTCCGCAAAACGCGGACGTTCGGCACAGACATTTTCTTAAGCGTGGCGATCACTTTCTCGGCGCGGTATTCCTGAACAAGGCCGGCAAGTGCATACAGCCCGGCCAGTAGAACGATGGCAATGCGGTCGTTCGCATCGCCGATGATGCCCGCCAGGAGCGCCGCGCCGATGAGGATCAGCACCATTGGGGAGCGGGCCTGTTTCCATAAGATCTGCAAGGCGCTACGCGCGCCGCGCTCAACGAGCTCATTCGCGCCATATCGCGCGACGCGTTCATTTATCTGCTCAATGGACAGGCCGTTTTCAGTGGATGAGTCCAGTTCGGCAATTGCTGCCGTGGTTTCAAGGGTGTGCCAGTGGGTCGATTTTTCCATGATCAGCAGGGTACTTTACCACAAAGATACTCCACATTTTAATGGAATTTATGAAATCGGTAACGTCCCGAAGGCGTTGTCCTGCCGTCTCGCACCGCCGTGGCGCTGCTCGCGGCACGAACGTGAGCCTGCCGAAGGGTTTATTTCAGTAATTTAAGCTTCTGATAATAACCTTCACCCATCCCCCTTCGCCTCTACGAGATGCTCACCTGCGAGCCTCAAACGGCGAGTGCAACAAACGGCGAGTGCAACAAACGCACGAAGTCCCTCGCGAAGCATCCCGAGCAGAGCGAGTGGGCGTAGCGCAGCGTAGTGGGAGTGCGGCGCAAGTGTCGCGAGGGGCCTTCGGCGGGTACTTCGCGGGACGGTGTTTGTGTGAAATTAAAAGACCTCCGAGTTTTTAACTCGGAGGTCTTTTCTCTGGCCTGTAATTTACTTGATCATACCCATTTTTTTGCCGGCCGTGCCGATCACATCCATGGCGCGTTCGATCTCGCTCGGCTCATGGGCGGCCGTGACCGTGGCCCGCAAGCGCGCCATCCCCTCCTGAACCGCGGGAGAGACAACGGGCAATACGAACACGTCGTTCTCCTGGCATTGTTTGGTGAGCTCGAAGGCGCGTTCATCTGTGCCACAAAGTACGGGAACGATGGCGGTTTCGGTCAGCAGGGTATCAAAGCCCATGCCTTTCAATCCACCAATGAATTGTTTTGTGTTTTCATTAAGACGGTCAATACGCCAGGGTTCATCCAGAATGACCTTAAAGGCTTCGTTGGCGGCCCCGGCTTGCGCAGGGGGCAATGCCGCGGAGAAGATATAGGCGCGGCTGCCATGACGTAAATAATCGATCATGTCCTTTTTGCCCGCCACGTACCCACCCACGGAAGGGATGGTCTTGCTTAACGTACCCATTTTTATATCGATCACATCACCCAAACCAAAATGTTCTTCTATGCCAGTACCTTTTTTGCCCAACACGCCCACAGAATGGGCTTCATCGATCATCAACCAGGCGTTGTATTTTTTGGATAATTCCACCACCTTCGGCAGGTCTATGATATCGCCATCCATGCTGAAGACCGAGTCTGCGATCACCAGCTTGGCCACATCCAAAGGTGCGTTCTTGAGCAGACCTTCGAGGTGCTCCATGTCATTATGACGAAACCGCCGGAATTCAGCGCCGGACATCAGACATCCATCCACAATGGATGCGTGGTTGATCTTGTCTGAGAATACGTAATCGCCACGCCCGATCAACGTGGAGATCACGGTAAGGTTCGTGACATAACCGGAAGTATAGGTAATGGCGGACTCGGTATGCTTGAAATTCGCGATGGTCTCTTCCAGTTCATTATGAAGCGTCAACGTACCGGCCAGGGTGCGAACCCCGTTCGTGCCTGTGCCCCATTGGTCAACGGCTTTTTTCGCCGCCTCATTAATTCGCGGATGATTGACAAGACCCAGATATGAATAGGAAGCATACATCCCCATGACGCGCCCTTTTACCCGCACCTTCGCGCCTTCCAGAATTTCCTCGACCGGTTGATTATAGAAGTAATAATTGTGGTCCTTCATCGCCTGTACCCGGGCATGGAGCGCTGCAATGCGCCTGGTGGCGGCGTTATCTGTGTTTTGAAGATCCATATAAAGAGCCTCCCGAAAAAGATTGGGTAAGTGTAGTCGAGGGGAAAGTTTCTGTCTAGCACAGGTAAATCATGTCCGAAAGATTTTCGCTAAAGGCCTTGGGAAGAAAGCAAAACCTCATTTGGGCAAGCCAAGCAATCCAGGCAACGCACATGCTTCTGCCAGACGTCGCCGACAAAGCCTTTAATACTAAAAAGCCCTCCAACTTACGACGGTGGGCCTTTCTTTATCTACGTTTGACTTCGTTAATAAATACCCTATAATTCATGTAATTAGCCATACAAAAAGGTATAAAAGGCTCTTTGAAATCTTACGGTAGAACCCCATCCAAGCAATAAGGAGAATTACAAATGACTGGGTCAAAACCTTTAAATACAGGGTTAGTAATTAGCTCGGACAATAAAGTTATAACCATCGGTAAGCCTATCGGTGGAACAAACAGCAACAAACCAATCGAAAAAGGTAACAAAGTAGATATATTGTTTGTTATCGACACCACTGGTTCAATGGATGACAAGATCAGCGCACTTCTCGAAACGTGCAAGCAGTTTGTCGACGAAGCACGAAGTCTTAAGCTTGATCCAAACTTCGCACTAGTGTCCTTTGGTGACATTTCGTACGAAGGTGGCGGCGATAGGATCGAGATTGTTGTTCAGCCGACTGCCAATATCGAGCGCATCAAAAACGGCTTAACCAACATCCCACGTAACAATGGATTTGGAAATGAAGGTGAATCCAGCATGGAAGCGTTGGAAAAAACTATGACGATTGGGTGCAGAAGCAGCGCGGTAAAGATTATTGTTCTCATTACCGACGAGCCTGCGCTCCAGCATAGCATCACAGCTTCGAGCATGACAGCCAAGTTGAAATCAAAGGAATATTTGGTGTTTGCTGTCGCTACTCATCACGAGTACTACAAACATATGGCGAAACAGACTGGTGGCTTTTGGCGAGATGTAACAAGTACCAGAAATCTCAAAGACATTTTGGACATGTTCCGAAACATTGCAAAGAAAGCTACCCAAATTGCCAAAAATGTTCATCAAGTAGCCGATGGAAGCGTAAGTAAGTATCTTCAGCTCAATCCACCCAAAGACGAGTAAAGGAGCACCATGCATGAACAAAACTATTACGAATTGTTAGACGTTCAGCAGTCTGCAACTCAAGCTGACATCAAAAGTGCGTATTTGGAATTGATCAAAGTATGGCATCCTGACCGTTTTGCGACTGACCAAAAGCTTCACGATCGGGCGCAGGAAATGACCAAGAGTCTCAACGAAGCGTACAGTGTGCTTTCAAGTCCAGCCAAACGCAAGGACTACGATGCCACACTGAAAGCGACTGCTCAGCACACGACATCAGCCAGTGGCTCGCGATCAAAGCCAGATATTGCACCGCCAGATATTCGAGTGAGTGTTACTTCCTTGGATTTTGGCACGGTAACAAAAGGCCAGAGCAAAAAACTGTCGTTTACAGTTACCAATTCTGGCGGACCTGTAAATACATACGACATTGGTTGGACTGGATCTCCCGACTGGGTCGAAGCAGAGATGCGTGCGACTGGAGCAAACAAGTTTCCAGTCACTGTCACGCTAACTCTTTCTGCAACTGCACCCGTTGGTGACTACGAGGATACGATCATAGTTGGGGCTAATGGCAAGCTGTTTGCCGAGGTTCCTGTGATCGCGAAAATCAAAGCGGTTCCGAAAGCATCGGCAACAACTTCACCGACACCAAAGGCAAAACCTGCGCCTGTGCACCGGCCTGCGACAAGAGCAGCACCAAAGGCTACACATAGCAAGTCGTCTACAGCAACAACTGTGGCAGTAACGGCTGGAGGTATTGGGTTGTTCGGCATATTTGTTGCGATTGCTGTGGTAGTGATTATAGGAGCGTTATATATTCAATCTAGCAATCAGCAATATCAAGCACAGATTGACCAGAGTGTTGCTATAAGAGAACAGAAAGAGGACGCCTACACGCTTATTAAAGCCACCAACGTCACTCTCGTGCCCGCAACAGACGGAGATATGTGCTCACACGCCATATTTAGTAAGCCCGGTATATATTGCGAGCCAGAGTGGTATTTCTTGATGACCACTTTGGTTAACGACTCTCCTTACCAAATGGAGATAACTGGCGATTGTTGGACGCGGGATCAACTTGTTAGTGGTTATACCGATAGCCAGGATAGTTATTTCACGCCACTTGATATGCCACCGCACACTTCTCTGTTCATCTTTTGCGAGTACAACCCTGACGTTAACGGCCCCGAAACAATATACCTAAATGTTAGTGTTTACTTCGAAGAAGATTCACACCTGCTAAATGGCGGTCACCACGGAGGACGATTCTATCTGTACACCGGCGTATACAACTAACCTATCTCGTCATCCGGCTCAGTTCTAAATAACAAAAAGCCCTCCGAATTTAACCGGAGGCTTCTCTATTTATTGCGAAATAAAGCTTACTTAACGTCAGTTAAGAACTACTTAACGAAAGCTTTGACTTGTTTTACGATTTCGCCGAATGCTTTAGGGTCAGAGATTGCCATTTTGGATAATGTTTTTCGGTCTAATGTGATTTCTGCTCTTTTTAGTGCGCTAATAAATCGGCCGTATTTTACTTCGTGCTCGGTTAAAGCTCCGTTGATACGTGCAATCCAAAGTCTTCGTAGGTCACGTCTCTTTTGTTTTCGACGTGCAAATGCGTGTTCGCCTGCGCGTAGAACTGCTTCAGCAGCTCTTCTGTAAAGTCTGTTTCTTGTTCCTCTAAAGCCTTTGGCTTGTTTTATAATCTTTCGATGTTTTTGATGGCCCTGTGGACCTCCCTTTACTCTTGGCATATTACTTGATGTGTCTTCCTGCTTTTCCTAACAATTTTTTAAATGTGTTTCTTGTTGCTTTCATATTAATCGACAACCTCCTCCCTTTACAAGAATGTTTAGACGAATCCCATTTTTCTTTTAAGTGACCGATTTGCCAGTTTAGATCTCCATCTGCAGTAAATGGCTTAAACATTATCTCTTTGGTATCGGTCTTTTTCGGCCCGATCGTGCCCGGCTTAAGCGCCTTGATCAGGAGCGATGTGCCGTGATTTTCTTGTATTCAAATAAAAGAGTGCTGTTCCGTGGCAAATTTCCCTAGCTGACTACCATGAACTAACCGATCAAGGTGCTTTCACTTTCTGGCCAACTTTCTCAGCTGGGCTTCATTAAGAACTTTTACTTCGAGAGATTGCGCCTTGTCCAGTTTGGAACCGGGGTTTTCACCCAGCACAAGATAACTCGTCTTCTTGCTGACGCTATCGATCACCTTGCCGCCATTCGCCTCAATGAATTCCTTGATCCCATCGCGCGAGAATCCCTCGAGCGTGCCTGTTACAACGAAGGTCATTCCGCTCAATGCACCTTCTTTTTTCTTGTCGTTCTTTTTCGCAACAGGCCACACTCCCGCGGCCTTTAGTTTCTTCAACACTTTCTGATTCGCAGGCTGGGAAAACCAATCCACAATGGATTCGGCAATGTTCGGTCCCAACCCCCCGATCTCTTGCAGATCTTCCACACTGGCTTTGGATAAAGCAGAGAGGTCGCCTAACGCTCGGGCCAGGTCACCTGCCATGACTTCACCCACGCCATGGATCCCCAGGGCCGCGATCAGGCGATTTAAAGGCCGGCTTTTGGACGTGGCGATCGACGACAGTAAATTGTCCGCGATCTTGCCCGGCGGTTCAGATTTGGTTTTTCTATCCTTCTTCGTGACCGATTCAAGGATATCGGCGCGCGACAATGTGTAGATGTCCGCAACGTCCTTCACTTTACCGGTCTCGATCAGCTTCTCCACGATCTTGTATCCCAACCCAACGATATCCATCGCGCCGCGTGAGACAAAATGTTCAATATTCCGCAATAGTTGCGCGGGGCAGGCCGCATTGACACAATACCAGGCCACCTCGCCCTCGAAATGCTCGGCAGGCTGCCCGCATGCCGGACATTTTGTGGGTGGCTTATATTTTTTCTCCCTGCCGGTACGCGCATCCACCACCGGGCCAATTACGTAGGGAATCACCTCGCCTGCGCGTTTAAGTAGAACGCGGTCACCGATTCGGATATCTTTTTCAGCAATGTAATCGAAGTTATGCAAGGTGGCGCGTTCCACGACCACGCCACCGATCTCAACAGGTTCGAGCATGGCATAGGGAGTCAACACACCGGTACGACCAACAGCCACACCGATGTCGTTGAGGGTTGTGGTGACTTCGCGCGCCGGGAACTTGAACGCGATCGCGCCACGCGGGTCCTTGCCTACAAAGCCCAGGTCCGCGGCAAGATTCAGGTCGTCTATCTTGATCACCATGCCGTCCGCTTCGTAGGGCAGCTTGTCGCGGCCCTCATTCCATGTTTCGGTATACTCGATCGCAGAGTCGAGGTCGTTAAAACGCCGGGCAATATCGGTCACCGGAAAGCCAAGCGCTTTGAGAAATTCCAGGATCTCCCATTGCAATGTGGGAACTTTGCCGCCTTCAGAATACACGATCTGGTACACCAGCATGGTAATGGGGCGCGAGGCCGTCAGGACCGGGTCCAGCTGACGTAATGCGCCTGCCGCGGTGTTACGCGGGTTCTGATAAGTTTTTTCACCGTCTTCCTCACGCTTCCGATTTAATTCTGCAAAATCCTCATTCGGAATAAATGCTTCACCGCGCACCACCAGGTAGGCTGGCGGTTTCGGCCCTTTTGAATCGATCGGGATGCGCAAGGGAATGGCGCGCACGGTCCTTAAATTCGATGTGATATCCTCACCCACCTCTCCATTGCCGCGCGTTGCCCCCTGTACAAAGGCGCCATCGCGATAGTGCAACACAACCGACAGGCCGTCTATCTTTGGCTCCACCACGAACTTCGCCTTCTCAGCGCGGTCATCGAGCCTTTTAATGCGCTCGAACCAGGCGCGCGCATCGTCGGCCCCGAAGGCGTTGGCAAGCGAGAGAATGGGCGCGGGATGGAGAACTTTTTCGAAACGGTCGGCAAGCCGGCCGCCCGCGCGTTGCGTCGGTGAGTCGGGGGTGACCCTCTCCGGGTGATCCGTCTCAATTTGTTTAAGTTCGTTGAGCAGGCGGTCGAATTCCAGATCGCTGATGATCGGCGCATCCAAAACATGGTAACGATGGTTGTGCTGGTTGATGAGCGCCTTGAGCTCTTCGTATCGAGAGAGGGGTTTGTTTGCCATATTGTGCATTATAGCCGAACAAAAAAATTCCCGGCAGTTGAACTGCCGGGAAAACAGGGTCAATCTATCTTTTTCCAGATAGCAGACAGGGGAATCTGCCTCAGCCTTTAAGTTGGTCCACCAGGCTTCGCAAGCCTTTGGTGACGATGTGATCCGGAAACCGAATGGAGAAAATACCGGAACTGGCGAGCGTCATCATTTCATCGGAATGCGGCAGGACTGCGGCAACCTTTGCATTATAGATCTGCTCGACGCGCGAGCGCACATCGTCGAAGTCCAGTGAGGAGGGAGTCTTATTGATCAACATCAGCATCTTCGGCACATCCAGCTTTTTCGCGACGTCAACAGTAACGGCTGTACCCTGATAATCCTGCTGGTCCGGACGCATGATAATGACCAGTGCATTGGAGATCGCAATAGAGAGTAGAGTCTCTTCGTTCAAACCCGGGTGTGTATCAATCAGCAGATAATCGAGGTTCAATTTTTCGATCACATCGCGAAAACCGTCGTTCAGCAGACCCACGTCATAGCCTTCACGCAGAATTCGCGCGATCTCGCCCGCCTTAATACTGGAAGGGATCAGGTAGATCTGTCCCTTGATCTCGCCGCCCACATGACCGGTCACGTCCTGCGCTGCCTGCTCGATCGTGCATTTTCCCCAAAGATAATCGTTCAACGAATAGGCCATGTCCGATTCATCGAGATTGAACAAGACATGAATACCGGGAGAGGCGATATCGGTATCCACCACGCCAACACGTGCGCCATCCATGGCAAGCAGGGCCGCAATATTGGCTGTCGTGTTCGATTTGCCCGTACCGCCACGGAATGAATGAACTGAGATGATCTTGGACATCTTTTCTCTCCAAAAATAAATTAGGCCTAAAGAACTTTTCACCATTATAGTACATCTATAACAAAAGTGAAAACAGGCTTTTTGCAACGGGTTTTATGTTATAGTTTATCAGCACATCAGCCTCTTTGCAATTTTGCAAACACCGATCTGACAACCCCTTTTAAGACAAAATCGCCACTAACTTTTATGGAAAACATATCCAATTCTGCAAGCGATGAGAGCCTGATCCAGCAATTCAAGGACGGGAGCAAAGAGGCTTTCGACCAACTCTATCATCGCCATCTCCCCATCGTATTCAAACGCGTACGCTATGTTATTCCGGAAAATGAAGTGGAGGACGTAACTCAGGAAATTTTCATTGCGGCAATGAAATCATTGCCCTCCTTCCGTGGCGACTCGCAATTCGGCACCTGGCTGCGCACGTTGACAAATCACAAGGTTGCCGAGTTCTACAGGAAACGTGCACGCAAACAGGAGCCGCTGGTTGCTCCGCTGACTGAGGCATCTGGAAAAGTGGAAGACAATACACCCAAATCGGTCGAAGAGCGTATCTTCATGCAAAAGGCCCTCAACAAACTGCCCGATAACTACCGTGAGATCATCCTGTTGCGCTTTGTCGAGGATATGCAGTTCAATGAGATCGCGCAACTAATGGGCCAAAACCTGGAGGCGACCAAATCCCTTTATCGCCGGGCCATTACCGCACTCCAAGGCAGCCTGGAAGAATAAAATGACATCATCTCAAGACTCATTAGACTCAAGGCGCGATGAACAGCTGGCGGATTTTACAGACCGCCTCCTCAGCGGACAGGTAAATAAGGCCGAATCAAACGCGGACCCGGAACTGCATCACCTCGAGGAAACTGTCCTGCGCCTGAATCAGACCCTGCCCCAAACCTCCCTGGATCAGGCAGCCGTTAAACAAATGTGGGTACGCTTGAACGCTCGCGCACGCCGGGAAACCCAACAGGGCGAAGGATCCTTTTGGAAGAGATGGTTTCTTCCCATCCAGGTACGCCCGCAATTCGGAATGGCTTTGGGGGCCATCGCCTTGATCGTGCTTCTGGTGGTCGTAATCCCATCATTTGCAAGCGGTGGTTCATCTACTATTGCCACAGCACTCACATCATCCCAGGGTCTTGCAATGGTGCTTCTGCTGGCAGGCGTGATATTTTTCATCTTTTGGGTCACACGCCGCAAGTAGAACGCGGCGTGTTATCCCCCATTCTTCCTAATTTATAAGCAGGCCGTATCCAAAACCTGTTCTCGTCCGACTTAACCAGTGGAGATGGTTGTACCTCGGTATAAATGATAAATGCAGTTTGATATCAAAAGGAGAAATATGAACACTGATAAAAAGACAAATTGGGGACGAATAATTTTCGTTGTGATCGCTCTGACAGCTGTCCTGTCGCTGTTGCTTTCCGCATGTGCACCCGCAGAAGGCCTGGAAGGCGGGGGTGGGGGTGGCGGCGGTGGGGGTGGCAACAGTGGCG
>CAZJYB010000047.1:0-24681 GCA_964549865.1 uncultured Anaerolineaceae bacterium | reverse complement strand
AAGGTTGCTCCCTGCGCCGTCCCCGGCGCAGGAATTCCTTCGCAAAACGCCGCCGCGGACGGCGGCTTGAGCCTGACCTTGCGCTGTAATACTATTTACTTTAATATATTCAGTAGTTTCGCTGTATCTTCCAAAATCTCGTTTGCCCCCATCCTGCGTAATTCAAGTTCTTCGCCGAAGCCGCACAACACGCCCACAGCTTGTGCCCCGGCAGATCTACCCGCGCGCATATCCACGGTCGTATCACCGATCATCAGGCAGTTCGCGGAGGGGACATTCATCGTGCGAGCGGCCAGCAGAACCGGGTCGGGATATGGCTTGGTGTGTGGAGCAGATAGCCCCGTCACGATCACATCGAAATATTTTACAAGGTCGAATTGTTCGAGAAATCTCATTGTGCTGTTCTCATCGCGCGCACTGACCACGGCCATCGGATAATTGCCCTGCAATTGCCTGAGCATTTCGTCCACACCGGGAACAAGCAGGTAGTGTCTTTTGGAATGCTTGCGAATACGGTGCAGCCAGTTGAGCACCGCCACCATCTCGTCGTCGAGGCCGAGCGTATCCGCATGACCAAGCAGGGCGTTGCCAGGCGCCTCGGCCCACATCACGAAGCGCCGCGCGATGGCATCCCGATCCCTGAATAGAGAACGCGGCAGAAGGGAGGAGACCCGTTGAGCGTACAGGTCATCGGTATCGCTGAGCGTGCCATCCACGTCAAAACACAGGGCTTTTACGAGAGAAACGTCCAGTGGCATGGCGAAATTGTACCAAAAGGGCTATACTTAACTTATAGAGTAAAGTCCCAGCTTTTATACCTCCTTTTCATACTAATGATTATGCCTGAAGACCGCAGCCGAGCGTTACTGGAATTGTTGATAAATGTCAGCCGCGAGGTTGCTACTGCGCTGGACCTGCGCACGGTTTTGCAGCGCCTGATCTTTGCAGCCTTGCAATATGTGGGCGGCGAGCGCGGCAGCATTGTTGTGCTGGATGATGCCGGCAAGCCGGTCGACGCCACCATTGTTTATGGAAAAGAACTTCATGAACACACCACCACGCAGTTGCGCGATACTGTCGAACGCGGCCTGGCAGGCTGGGTGGTGCAAAATCGAAAACCCGTGCTCGTGCCGGATACCAGCAAGGATGAACGCTGGCTGCGCCGCGCAGACGATGCCGCCGAACAAACCGGGGCAAAATCTGCGATCTGTGTGCCTTTAATGGCGCGCGATCACCTCGTGGGTGTGTTGACGCTGGTCCATTCCGTTCCAAACTTTTTTGATGAAGAACATCTTGAATTGATGCAAACCATCGCCGACCAGGCAAGTGTGGCCGTGCTCAACGCCCGCTTGTATACGGAAAGCCAGCGTACCGCGCGCGTCATGTCTGCACTGGCGGAAGGCGCCGCGGCGATGAATAAATCGCTGGAGATGGAGGACGTCTGGCGGCGCATTCTTAACCAGACCATGCAGGCTTTGCAAGTGGAGACTGTGGCCCTGGCCCTGATCGATTCCGCCACCAATGAACTGGCCTTCCATGCGGCCGCCGGCCAAAACTCCGGGAATATCCCGGGCAAACGCGTTCCAAAAGGAAGCGGCCTGGCGGGGTTGGTCGTGAATGAAGCGCGCGGTGTGATCGTGCCGAACGCCAGCCAGGACAAACGTTATAGTGAAGAGGAAAAGTTTGGGGGCATCCAGACGCGGGCGGTCACCATTGCGCCGATCCAGTCCCAGGGAAAGGTCATCGGCGTATTGGAGGCGATCAACCCGGTCTCCGGATCCTTCGACCCGGATGCGATGCTGGTGATGACCGGGCTGGGGAGCCTGGCCGGGTCCACCATCCAGAACGCACAGTTCATGGACCGTTTGCAAAAGGCGCACGAACATTACAGGGAATTATTTGAAGATAGTGTCGACCCCATTCTGATCACCGATTGGGAGGGCAGGATCCTGGAGGCCAACCGCCGCGCAGTGGCCCTGAGCGGTTTCACCAACGAACAACTGCATGCCATGAGCATTGACCAGTTGCATAACGTCAACTGGAACAGGACCGGCCAGAACTTTGATACATTGAAGCAGAACGCCGAGTGCGATTACGAATCCGTGCTGCATTTGCAGAACGGCGGCACGGTGCCCGTGGAGGTGCATGCCCGTCGTGTGGAATTCGAGGAGGCCGATTCGGTGCAGTGGATCCTGCGCGATATCACCGAACGCAGGGAACTCGATGCGCTGCGTGATGACATGACTGCCATGATCTATCATGACCTGCGCTCCCCACTTGGGAATATCGTTTCCAGTCTCGACATGATGAGCACGTTCCTGCCGGAAAAAGAGGGCACGCTTCGTTCGATGCTCAACATCGCGAATAATTCCACGGCGCGCATCCAGCGCCTGATCAATTCATTGCTCGATATCAGCCGTTTGGAAGCCGGTCAGCAGATCCTGGACCAGAAGGCCGTGGACCCGATCGCGTTGATGATCGAGGCGATCCGCGATGTTCAACCGAGTATCAGCGGCCGCAACCAGGTGCTCGAAAAGAAAACATCCAGCGTGCTTCCGCTGATCTTTGTGGATGTCGATATGATCCATCGCGTCCTGATCAACCTGATGGAAAACGCAAGCAAATTCACACCGGTGGAAGGCCGCATAGAGATCCTGGCTGAAACCAACGGAACTTATGTGAAGTACTCGGTACGCGACAACGGGCCCGGTATCCCTGAAGCGGATAAGGACCGCATCTTTGAAAAGTTCACGCGCTTGCGCGGCAAGGAAAGGGCAAGCGGGTTGGGTGTGGGTCTGGCTTTCTGTAAATTGGCGGTACTCGGCCATGGCGGGCAGATCGGGTTGGATAGCGACGTGGGAAAGGGTACAACCTTCTGGTTGACCCTGCCTGTTGCACAAAAGAAATTGACCGGCCAGCTTTCGCGCCAGACCGGCCGTTTGCTGTTGAAAACCGAAGACTTGTAAATTCATTACGCGCGGCAACGCTGTAATTCACATATTCAGGAGCAGAATGCAGGAAATTACGAAGAACATCCATATTGAAGACCAATATTCAGGCGTGACCCTCGGCGTGATCGTCACGCCGCGTGGATTGATCCAGATCGATGCGCCGCCCTCGCCGGAAGATGCGCGTTCATGGCGCGCCACGTTGATGAACCTGGGTGGCGGCATGGAGCGCGTGCTCATTAACCTCGATGCGCACCCCGATCGAACCCTCGGCGCACGCGCCATGGATTGCACGGTGATCGCGCATGAAAAGACTGCCTATACATTCCGCAACCGCCCAGGCACATTCAAAGCCCAGGGCGAGGAGACCGGTGCAGATTGGGAATCGATCGCCGGGCTCGGCAGCGTACGCTGGGTGCCGCCTGAGATCTCCTTTGGCAATGAAATGACCCTGCACTGGAGCGAAACGCCGGTCCTCCTCGAGCATCGGCCCGGCCCGGCCAGCGGTTCCATCTGGGTGAATATACCGGATGAAAAGGTGCTCTTTGTGGGCGATACCGTGTTGAAGAACCAGCCTCCCTTTCTGGCCGGCTCCAATTTGAAATCATGGCTCTCCTCGCTGACCGCCCTGCTCGACACGCCATACAAAGGCTACACCATCATCAGCAGCCGCGGTGGCGTGGTGACGACCAGCGCGATCAAGAACCAGTACGACTTCCTCAAGCATGTGCACGACAAACTGGATAAGATCACGACGAAGAAACCGAATCCCGCGGCGACCGAGAAGCTGGTCGCTTCGTTATTGACATGGTTCAAGGCCCCGGCCGCGCGGCAAAAGCAATACGGCCAGCGCCTGCGTTACGGGTTGCTGCATTACAACTCGCGCCAGCACCATTCTGCCAGCCACGCACATGAGCATTAATGGCCGAATCCCTGCCCCTGCTTGAATTGACACGCGGCCGTCTTGTGGAGTCGGTCCATTGGGGCTCGATCGCGGTGGTGGATTCCAGCGGAAAATCGATCGCAAGTTATGGCGACCCTCACATGGTCGCCTTTTTGCGCTCTTCAGCGAAACCGTTTCAGACGATTCCATTTGCCGAGCATGGCGGTGTGGAACATTACGGTTATACTGCGCGCGAACTGGCGCTTTCCTGCGCGTCACACGACGGCGCGCGCATGCATCTGGATACGGTAAAAGAAATGCAGGCAAAGATCGGAATTAAGGAAAGTGATCTGCAATGCGGCGGTCACTTGCCGAGTGACGCAGCCGTGTTGATGGAGTTCATCCAGGATAACAAAAAGCCCACCAATAATCTCAATAACTGCTCGGGCAAGCATACGACCATGCTGGCTTATGCAAAAATGCGCGGTCTTTCCATGACAGATTATCTCGATATCGAGCACCCCATCCAGCAGCAGATCCTTTCGACACTTTCCGAAATGTGCAGCATTGAACGCGAAAAAGTAGAGATCGGGATCGACGGTTGTTCCGCGCCGAACTTTGCGATGCCGCTTACCCATGCCGCGCTTGGCATGGCGCGTTTATGCGATCCGCGCGAACAAAATGAAGCACGTGCCGGTGCTTGTGAGAAGATCACTGCCGCGATGACGACACATCCCGAAATGATCAGCAACCACGGTGAATTTGATTGTGAATTGATGAAGGCTGGTGCAGGAAAAATTGTGACCAAGCGTGGCGCCGAGGGATTTCAGATCATCGGGCTGCCTCCTCAAACATCCAATGGACGCGGCCTGGGGATCGCTTTCAAGGTGGTGGATGGGGATGCCTCGCGCAGGAACGATGCACTCGAATCCACTTCGCGTGTGCGGCCGGCTGTCACGCTTGAGATCCTGCGTCAACTCGATGCGCTGGATGAAGCGCAATTAACGTCACTTGCAAAGTTCGGTCCTGAAAAGGATCTGAAAAATTACGCGGGCATCGTTACGGGGAAGTCGTATCCCGTTTTCAAACTTGTATAATGCGCGGCTCAAGCCGCCGTCCCCGGCGGCGTCCCTTAGGAATGCTTTGCAAAGAACGTCACCTTAAGCCTGAGTTTTAGACTTGCATGAATTTTCTGAAAGTCCATTCGATACCCATCATGAACAACCTGAAAAAACGCGCCATCAAAATCCATGAAACATTATTGAAAGCTTTTGGTGACCCCATCTGGCGCAATCCATTGCCTGCAATAGACGAGCTGGTTTCCACGATCCTTTCACAGAATACGAACGATATCAACCGCGACCGCGCCTTCAATGCGCTGCGCGCGAAATTCCCCACATGGGAACAGGTGCGCGACGCGCAGGCAGCCGATGTGATCGCCGCGATCAAGACCGCGGGTCTGGCGAATCAAAAAGGACCGCGCATCCAACAGGTGCTGCGTTCGATCACGGAGGAACGCGGCTCACTCAACCTGGACTTTCTGGCGGACCTGCCCACCGAGCAGGCACGTGCCTGGTTGATGAAGTTCAACGGTGTGGGTCCGAAGACGGCCGCGATCGTTTTATGTTTTTCACTGAACAAACCGGCCTTCCCGGTGGATACGCATATTTACCGCGTAAGCGGCCGCATCGGTTTACGGCCGGACAAAATGACCGTCGAGCAGGCGCATCCGCATCTTGAATCAATATTCCCGCCGGAAACATACTATGCCGCGCATTTGAACATCATCCGCCTCGGACGCGAGATATGCCAGGCAAGAAAGCCGAACTGCCCGAAGTGCCCGGTCATCAAATTGTGCGATTACAAATATAAAACGCTGCCGGGGACGGCAGCTTGAGCATGGATATAGCACAACCACCCATCAGCATAAGTTTGGAAAAGCTCGGCATTCCCCATCGAATATTTCATCACGAGAATCCCGTGAATTCGTTTGAGCAGGCAGCGAGTGACCGCGGCCAGAGGCCGGAACAGGTGGTACGAAGCATCCTCTTTCGCGTGCAGGATGGCGAATATGCCATGGCTTTGGTCGCGGGGCCGGGACAAATTTCGTGGAAGGTTCTGAGAAAAGTGCTGGATCGTTCACGAATCTCGATGGCCACAGAGCAGGAAGTGTTGGAGGTGACCGGTTATCGCGTCGGGACGGTGGGGCCTTTCGGACTGCTGAAGCAGGTTCGGGTGTTGGTCGATGCGGGCGTGATGGACGAGGAGGAAATCTCCATCGGGTCGGGAATTCGTAATACGGCAGTCATCCTCAAGAGTTCGGATCTGCTTCACGCTCTAAAAGAGGCGCAGGTTGTTAATTTGTTGGGGTAATTTTGCCGAGCAAGTTACCAATCGCAATTGGTAAGATGACGCAAAGGGCAAGCACGATCAACCACGGGAATGAGAGATATGGAAAATATGTCGTCATCAAGATCAATACTGAATATGCGGCGAGCACGTCGATGTCTATTTCTTGCGGCATCTTTTGCCACTTGGGGCCAGAGACAATAAAGCGGATGGTGTGAATGCAAACCGCGATGCTTAGGATAATGATGATCGTCATGATGATGGCTAAAATGATAGGGGGATAATTAAAGTCGTTGCGAAGCAATGGAAGAAAATTTACAAAAAGAAGCGCGAAGATCTGGCATGAACCAAAGAGGGTCAGCCCGCGAGGGATGTAAGGTAATGTAGAAGCTTCCACTGGCCGCGTGCCAAACCAGATCGGTGTTGTGAGTGCGCCGCCTTTAAGATCGCCTTTCACATCTACAATGCCGAGGAAGGAACCCGTAATAAAATTTATAAAAATGCCAAAGTTGAGAGCGAGAATAAAAGAAAGAGTTGTAGGTATACCTACTTTTGTTGCACCATACAAGGAAAGTGCAATGAAGCCGATGCTTTCAATTGCATCTGTTAAAGGCGGAAATGGATTCCGTTTGCTGAAGACATCGTAGATGATCACACCGCCACAGGCGATGGCAAGCAATACCATCAGCTGCAAGGTTGTGCCTGAAAGCAATTCAACGATGAATGCGCCAGCTGTATGTGCGATTGCAATGGTCAATGCAGTTCGGCGGGACATGTCACCGCGCACCAAAGGGTGGTCGTCTTTTTTACCAAGCATTTTATCCAATTCGTAGTCTGTGACATCGTTGAAACCATAAAAGGTCACATGAAATCCCCATGCAACGAGAACAATCACCAAAAGGGTGGAAAGCCCGGGTAGTTTTGCAGGCATGATCGTTGCCGCGCTGACCAGGGGCACGAACAACGTGAATGCGAAACGAGACAAATAGACGTGTTGATTGAAAAGGGCCAGGCGCGACATGGGTGGATAACTGGCAGTCCCAGCTTGTGATTGATGATCGGACATTTTGTGAACTGGTTTAAGATGCGGGTTGGTTTACGGATTCAACGGCCACATTGGAGACTCCCCCGAAACGCCGTTTGCGCTGGGAATAGGCTTCCAACGCCTCATCCAATATTTGGGCATTGAAATCCGGCCATAAGGCAGGTGTGAACCACAACTCGCTATAGGCCGTTTCCCAGACCAGGAAATTCGAGAGGCGGTTCTCCCCACTTGTACGAATGACGAGGTCGGGTTCCGGGATGTCGCGCGTTCCCAGATATTCGGCGACCAGTTTCTCTGTCACCTGTTCTGCAGGGATGTCACTGGCCAGGATCGAGCGCACAGCGCGGATGATGTCATTGCGCCCGCCGTAGTTGAGCGCCACACATACGGTGATCTTCATATTGTCGCGGGTCATGTCGACGGCATTGCGGATCTTCTTCTGAAGGGATTGCGACAATTCCTCCATGTGCCCCAGATGCCGAAAGCGGACCCCCATTTTATGCATCACCGGCGCTTCGCGGTCGATGTAGTCGCCGATCAAATGCATCAGGCCGTTCACTTCCAGCCGGGGGCGGGACCAGTTTTCAGTTGAGAAAGCGTACAGGGTGAGAAAACGAACGTCGCGTTCGATGCATGCGCCGATAATAGACCGTATATTCTGGCTGCCAGCGCGATGACCAAAAAGGCGCGGCCAGCCACGGGCTTTTGCCCAGCGCCCGTTGCCATCCATGATGATGGCGATATGAGTTGGTATATTTTGCGTCTTCTGGGGATCTGGAGACAGTTTGTTTTTCATAAAAGATCGTTTTGCAGGCAAAATTATAATCCACATTGGAGCATTGGCAGATTGACCGAAAGTGACTGAAAGTACTAATGGGGCCAAAGTTTGACGCTTTGCAAAAAATTCCTGCTGCTGTATTAAGTAACAGAATCCCTGCACAAGGGTTATAAGATGATATAGTAGGGCTTCCATGAATTCACGCAACCTGCTCAGGATCACCAGCCGCACGTTTGCCCTCGGGATCGAGCGCCTGCCTCACATTTTGTGTGACGCGGCCACGGTCGCTTATTTGCTTTTACGCGTGTCAGATTACCTCGAAGATAACGAGGAAATGGGAGCGGACGAAAAGATCGTCCTGTTGAATTTGTGGGTGAATATATTACGCGGTGAGGCGGGCCTTGATGAATTGGCCGCGCGGGTGGCCATCGTGGATGTGAGCAACCCGGATGCAATCGTTACGCAGCACGCAAAAGAAGTCCTTTTACATTTACATTCCCTGCCCTATGACGTACAGGAGATCATCATCCATCACGTGATCAGCAGTACGCAGGGGATGGCGCGCTGGACGAAGACCGGGCCCAACGTGAACGATGAAGCCGACCTCGATGATTACATGTTCGAGGTGGCCGGGCGCGTGGGTTACCTAGTAACACAGTTATTCGCGTGGTATTCACTGGATATCCGACGCAAGGAAAAAGAGATCATGCCACTGGCGCGCGAGTTCGGGCTTGGCCTGCAGACGGTCAATGTGATCCGCGGCCTGCGCGAGGATTTCGACCGCGGCTGGATCTACGTGCCAAAGAAATTTCTCTCCGCCATTGGGATCTCCCCGGATGAACTTTTCGACCCGGAACATCGCCAGGAAGCTTTAAAGGTATTGGATCTATTAACCGATAAGGCCGAACGTCATTTGCGCAACGCGTTGACCTATGTAAAGTCCCTGCCGTGGTGGCTGCACGGCATTCGCCTCGGCTGCATCTTCCCACTGATGTTTGCGATCCGCACGCTGGCGGTCAGCCGCCGTAATGCGCAGGTATTCGAGAGCGAGGCCAAGATCACGCGCGAAGATGTCAAACAGATCGTATTTGACTCCACTGTATGGGGTTGGTCGAATATCTGGTTGGATCGTTATTATGAAAAATTGAACGTTGTCGAGAAATAATTTTTCGCTGATACACAAAAGAGCGTGGAGTTTTCTCCACGCTCTTTTTATTTGGTTATTTCATTTCGGATGCCGATCATCTGATCGCGCAATTCAGCCGCGGCTTTGGCGGGACTCTCTGCACGTGAGATCCCACGCGAGACAGGGATGAGCATCCCGCGTCCATCGGACCGAAGGCCTGCTCTGAGCGCCGATTCCAATTCGCCACCTTGAGCACCAACCCCCGGAGCAAGGAACCACAAGTCCGGCGCGGCGACACGGACGCGCTTTGTTGCTTCTATGTGAGTTGCGCCCACCACGAGGCCGATGTTATTTTTTGTATTCCATTCTTGCGCAAGTTTGGCGACGTGTTCGTAGAGCAGGTTACCCTCTGCAAGCGCGATATCCTGCAGATCACCGGAACCGGGATTGGATGTCTTGCATAACAGGAATACACCTTTTTCCTGATCTTTGATAAATGGTTCAATTGAATCTTTCCCCAAATATGGACTCAATGTAATGCAATCCACACCGAGCGTTTCAAATGCCGATTGCGCATACGCCTCCGCCGTGGATGAAATGTCCCCGCGTTTGGCGTCGAGAATGACCGGGATCTTGGAGCCCATCCGCGCGGATTCCTCATGGATGGCATCGACTACTTGTTTCAGCGCGGTCCAGCCTTCGGCGCCGAAGACCTCGAAGAACGCCGCGTTGGGTTTGAATGCCGCAGCGTAGCGAGATGTCTGTTTAACCAGATCCAGGCAGAAGTCCCGCGCAGACGAGGCCGTGGGTTCCTTTAAATCGGGGATATGCGGGTCGAGGCCAACGCACAGAAGCGAGGAACAGTCATCGACACGTCTTTCGAGAAAAGAGAAAAAAGATTCCATAAGTTTCCTTAGCCACAGAGCTCACAGAGTTCTCAGAGAATTGAAAAGGGTTTTCTCCGCGCTCTCTGTGTCTCTGTGGCAAATTTCTAGGCTTTACCAAGCACCATCGCCAGCAGTGCCATTCTCACATACAACCCATATTCCATCTGGCGGAAGTATGCGGCACGCGGATCATCGTCGAAGTCCGGGCTGATCTCACCGACGCGCGGCAGCGGATGCATCACGATCATATCCTTTTTTGCGGCTTTCATGATGGTCGGGTCGATCACATACGCGTCCTTGACCTTGTCATAATCGGCGGCGTCTTCGAAGCGTTCCTTCTGGACGCGTGTCACGTATAAAACATCAGTTTCAGCAAGAACTTTATCGAGTGAGCTGAACTCTGCTTGAGGGATCTTGTCGACTTCATCCATAACTTCCTTCGGCATTTTCAAAATATCCGGCGAAACATAATTCAATTTAATATTAGTGAACGTGGAAAGCAGGCGCGCCAGTGAATGGACCGTGCGTCCGTATTTCAGGTCGCCGAGCATCGTGACGTTCAGGGTATCGAGCCGTCCCAACTCCTCGCGGATGGTGAAGGCATCGAGCAAAGCCTGCGTGGGATGTTCGCCCACGCCATCGCCTGCATTGATGACCGGTTTCTTTGCAGCCTTTGCCGCGATCGCCGCCGAACCGGTTTCGGGATGACGCAGCACGATCACATCCGCGTAGCATTCGAGCGTGCGGATGGTATCTGGCAGGCTCTCACCCTTCGATACGGACGAATACTTCACCTCGTTGATCGAGATGACCGAGCCGCCGAGCCGTTCCATCGCGGCAGTGAAGGAAGACGATGTTCTCGTTGAAGGTTCATAAAAAAGATTCGCAAGGATCTTTCCCTTAAGCAGGTCGAACGTCCCGACGCGCTCGACCATGCTGCGCATCTCATGTGCCACGCCGAATACATACTCGAGGTCCGCGCGGCTGAACTGCTTGACCGATAAAATGTCCTTGCCGTACCACTCGGCAGTCTTGTTCTCGCCGAAGGGAAGGTGTTGACTATCAGATGAAGTGGGCATTTATTACTCCTTGGTAAATAATAATTTGTTGCATTGTGTTCTTGTCATTCCTCAATCCTCATGCCCATGCCTGTGATGGATATCCGGCATGTGGTCATGCTCATGTTCCTCGGCCGCGTGTTCATGCTCGTGCGAATGGACTTCATCCCCTTTAGCGTGTTTATGGGATTCGTCATGTTTGTGGCTGTGGTCATGGAACAGCACGGTATGAGCATGCGAATGCTCATGTTGCTCGTTGATCAGCAACAATGCGCCGCCGATCATCAGGATCGCGGCGATGATGAACAGGAATGATGGGAATTCCTGAAAGATAACAATGGATAAAAGCACACCCGCCAGTGGAGCGGTTCCATATAACGCGCTGGTACGCGCTGCGCCGAGCCCGCGCATGGAATGGATGAATAACAATGTGCTCAAGCCGTAGCTGACAAATCCCAATAACAATGTATAGAGAATGATTGTCAAAGATGGTAATTCGTCCCCGAGAAAAAACGCGAGGAAGAAGGAGAATGTGCCTGCGATGAGTCCTTTCCATGCCACGATAACGAGCGGGTCTTTACCCGAGATATTTCGTGTGAGGTTATTGTCCAAGCCCCAGAGCACGCAGGCCAGGATGATGCCCAGTGCGCCCAGTGACAATCCAAATCCACTTTCGAAATCTGTTGAGAGGAAAATGCTTGCCAGTGTGATGACGATGATCGCAGTCCATGCGCGGCGGCTGATGGCTTCCTTGAAAAACAACAGGGCGATCAAGGTGGTCCCCACGCCTTCAAAATTTAAGAGTAGTGAAGCGGTGGATGCCGGTGTATTTTGCAGGCTGATCATCAGGATGATTGGCGCAGCGATTCCACCGGAAATGATCGCGCCTGCCAGCCATTTCACATCCGCAGGTTTGATCTTCGCTTCCACGTCTTTCGACCGCATGCGCTGGGTTAATTTGATGAGAGAGATCCCCGTGCCGCTTCCAAGATAGAGGAATGCCGCAACGAAGATCGGCGCGATATCGTCCCCCAGGAGTAATTTCGCGATGGGCGCGCTGGCTCCGAAAAATATCGCGGCGGTAAGGGCCTGTAAAATAAAAGGGAGGGTGGATGATTTCATCTTTTATTATCCAGGTGAAACTGTTGTTTTATTTTTCAAGCGCATCTCTGAATTTGGATCATGGGTGGGAAGATAAACCGTTGGATGCGAGTATGCAAACGTTATGATCTTTTGCATCGTGTCAATAGCCATGTTTGGGTCCGGACTGACCCCGTCGGCGATCCTTTTGACCAGGTTTTCTTCGGTATAACTGGTGTCGCCTGCCAGAAAATAATTTATGTCTTCGATGGTGCAAATCACAGAAATATGTGAAGGCGTATGTCCTTCTGTTGCGACAACCTTTACGTCTCCATTACTGGTGACATTCCAAACTTTTTGAAACGGCTCATAACCTTTCTCGTCAAAAACGATGGCGTCGGGGGAAAACCATGCAGGCGCATGCTGCGGTAAATATCCGTTTATCTGACCCGACAGGCCAAGCCACCGTTTGTATTCCGGCATGTTCACAAAGATCTGGCTTTCAGGGAAGTGCTGCAGCCCGCCCGCATGGTCGGTATGCATGTGGCTCAGAATGACTTTCCTTACATCTTTTGGACTGATTCCCATTTGTTTTAATTGAACGCCGATCTCCTGCTCGGGTTTTACATGGAATCGAACTGCGAATTTGTAATAAGGTTGCCAGCGCGGAAAATAATCAGGTTCCGAGGTTCGCGCTGTTTCACCGGTATCAACAACGATCACGCCTTCTTTATGCTCGATCACCCAGGCATAAATTGGCACTGGTTCGACCCATTTTGTGCCAAGCAACATATTTACAAGTCGTAACGCTTTGGGGCCTTTGCCAATGAGTTGATTTTTCTTGATCTCAACAGTACCGGTTTGAATTGCATGAATTTTCATGACAATCCTTTCAACAAACGAATATTTTTCCCAAAGCCAGGCTCAACTAAAACCTTTCCATCTTCAAAAGCAGTTTTGCCGCGCACCACCACCTTGCGAACCTTTCCGTTTACTTTCCAGCCCTCGAAGGGGGTCCAGCCGCAGCGCGTGAATTGTTCGTCTGCTTTAATTTCATATGTTTCATTCTCATCCACCTCGACCCATGTTTCAGGCTGCTCGGGAAGATTGAAAATCTTTTTTGAGTTGGTATGCATCTTTGCAATGATATCGTCCATGCTCAGTCGTCCATCGCCCACTGCGGTGAGCAACAATGGCAGCGCGGTTTCCAATCCCGGGAATCCCGGAGGAGGATTCTCGGAATCTTTTTCTTCCAGCGTATGCGGTGCGTGGTCAGTCGCAAAACAATCGATCACGTCCATATTTTCCCACAACGCATCCACATCCTTTTGAGTTGCCAATCGGGGACGCACCTCCATCCTTCCTTCTTTCTTCTTTCCCCTCTCTTCATTCGAAACTTCCGAGGTCATGAATAGATGATGCGGGCACACTTCGCATGTGACCTTGATCCCCTTTTCTTTTGCGGCTTTGATCAGCAAGACTTCTTCCTTCAATGAAATATGTGCAATATGGACGGGACGATCATAGATCGCAGCAAACAAAATCGCCGCGGCCATGGTTCGGCTTTCACTGTGGACGACAAGCGGCATGTCCTTGGGCCAATTTTGAAAATGCGGATGCCACAGGCTCATGTCGTCGAGGCGGAGTTCGCCAAAGGTGGAGTCAAGGTACATCTTCAGCCCGGCAGCCGTCCCTGCGAATGAGGCGGCGATGTCCGCATTATCAGGTCCTGCGCCCACGTATTGTCCGTAATCGCAGCGCGCTTTTTTCTTCGCGGCATCCAGTGCAATATCGAGGGTCGCTGAATCAAAAATTGGAGGCTTGGTGTTTGGCATTGCCAACACAATGGTGAATCCACCGGCCAGCGCGGCAGACGTTCCGGAATCGAAATCTTCCTTATGCGTTGCGCCGGGTTCGCGCAAATGGACGTGCGGGTCGATCAGACCGGGAAGTTTCAGCATGAGTTATTTTATCTCTGTAGGGGCGACGTCGTGCCGCCCAGTTTATAGACATAAAAAAAAGAGCCGCTAAAAGCGACTCTCTGATTTCAAAAAACAGAAACAATCATTCCGAAGAAGTGTTGCGGGAATGATCGTTCGGGGTTGGGATGTTTGTACATTGCGCCGAATTTTACGCCGATTTTGGGATGTGTCAAGGGGCTTTCACCTGTTCTCTTCTGACTATTCTCAGTTCTCTTGCCTGCAACTTTTTCAATCCCATTCCTGTATCTCCTGTAACTCACCGAACAAGAAAGGATTCTCCCATGGCCGATATCTCTGCCATCTTCTTCATATTGCTCGTCATAGGGATCGCATTCCCTGCCATGCTTACCGCGTGGTGGTTGCTGTTCCCTTCCGTTGTAGAACGGGCCCGCCTGCGCGTCGAACGGACTCCCATGCAGTCTTTCTGGATGGGCCTTCTCGTCGTGATCGCCGCTTCCGTCCCGACCTTTATCCTGCTCGCGCTTCCATTCGGCCCGGCCAAGTTTGCGGGTTGGATCCTGCTCGCGGCTTCACTTGCGCTGTCAACCATTGGTTCAGCCGGCATCGCCGCGCATCTTGGAAATCGCCTCGCGCGCCAGAGCAATACCTCTGCACTGGGTGGATTCGTGCGCGGCTCCGTCGTATTGGAGCTCGCTGCTTTCTTCCCAGTATTAGGCTGGTTCTTCATCTGGCCGCTCCTGATCATCCTGGCCTTCGGCGCGACCGGCTTTGCATTGCTGAATTGGGTTCCGCGCGCTTCCTCGATACCCCGCGCATCAGAGCCTCTTCCAACCCAGGCCTAAATTGAACCGCAAAGGTCGCCAAGCACGCGAAGAAAATCTTTATAAGATCTTTGCGCCTTCGCGGTTCAAAAAACCATTCACCATTATCCATCAACCATGACACTTTCCCGACGCGACTTCCTCAAACTCGGTGCCCTCGTCTCAGCCAGCGCGGCACTCTCCTCCTGTGCTCCGGTCTATCGCCGCATCGCAGGCGACCTGCCAGCCATGCCGTGGGTGCCTCTCCATGAACGCGACTTCATCGCATTGCAACGCCTGACGTTCGGTCCACGCGTGGAAGAGCGCGCCCGCTTCACAGAGATCGGTTTGCAGGCATGGATTGAAGAACAACTGACATTCGAATCGATCAATGATTTCGATAGCGACCTGTTGCTCGCTCCATTCAAAACATTGAAGATGGCCGCCAATGAACTCGAAGCGATCAGCAACGATATTTTCGATAACTACAAGCGCGATAAAGTTCCGAACGAACTACGCCAGGCCACATTGATGAGGCAGGTTTATAGCAAACGCCAGCTCTACGAAGTGATGGTCGAGTTCTGGAACGACCATTTCAATATCTACGTGGAAAAAGGCACCTGCTTTTATCTCAAGACCGTGGATGACCGCGAAGTGATTCGCAAGCATGCGCTTGGCTCGTTCCGCGACCTGGTGTGGGCTTCGGCGCATTCACCCGCCATGATGATCTATCTCGACAACCAGGCCAATGAAAAAAGCGCGCCGAACGAGAACTATGCACGCGAACTGATGGAACTTCACACGCTCGGGGTCGATGGCGGGTATACCCAGCAGGATGTGATGGAACTGGCGCGCTGTCTTACGGGCTGGAACGTCAAGGAACATTTCTGGCTCGGGGATTTTGTTTTCAAGGACGACCTGCATGATACCGGTACCAAAAATGTGCTGGGACTCACCATCGTCAATGACGGGATCAAGGAAGCGGAGCAAGTCATCGAAATGCTCGTCATGCATCCGAACACGGCGCGTTTTATCTGCACCAAACTTGCACGTCGTTTCATTGCGGATGAACCCTCGCACGAACTGGTTGAGAAAGCGGCACAAACTTTTCTGGATACAAAGGGCGATATCAAATCCGTGTTGCGCGTGATTCTTATCGAGGGCCTGCCTCTCGCACAACTGAAATACAAACGCCCCGCGCACTTTGCGCTCTCCGCGCTTCGCATGCTCAATGCGCAGACCGATGGCGTTGCCGTGCACGAGCATCTCATGCGCATGGGTCAATCCTATTTCAACTGGCCCACGCCGGATGGCTATCCCGATAACTCCACGGCCTGGCAGGGCAATCTCATGCCGCGCTGGCAATTCGCATTCGAGTTGATTCGTGGCGAGGTTAAAGGGACGAAGCTTGGACTTAAAGAGTTGATGGATGTCGCTTCGACCGGTAGTTTACAGGATGATGTGGATTCAGTTGCCTCACTTTTACTGGGCGCGCCCCTGGCAGCGATCGCGCGGGACGAGTTAGTTGCCTCCGTCCGATCGGCAGGCGCCACCGAAGAAGAGACTCTGCAGATCGTCACCGCGGGCCTGCTCGCCTCCCCGGCATTTCAATGGCGATGATATTTCGTCATTGCGAGGGCGGTGTTCTTCCGCTCGAAGCAATCTCCCGCACGCTGAGGGGGTTGCTTCGTTGCAAAGAACGCTCCTCGCAACGACATGGAATTTAAGGAGATAAACAATGCTCACACAAGCCTTACCCACCTGGATGCCGCGCTTATCCTTTGCACCCGTTAATACCGCGCCGCGCGGCGATACCCTGGTCGTTGTCTTTTTACGCGGCGCAGCAGACGTATTGAACATGGTCGTGCCACATGGTGAAGATGCATATTATGAATTAAGGCCGTCGCTCGGCATTCCGCGCCCGGATGACTCAGGCGCAAAGAAGGAGGAACGCGCCGTTGACCTCGATGGTTTCTTCGGGCTTCATCCGACGATGCAGCCTTTATTGGGTGCATGGCAGAGTGAGCAGCTTGCGATCATTCACGCGTGCGGCGCACCAGACGAATCACGCAGCCACTTCAAGGCCATGGAGTTGATGGAGCGCGGCGTGGACGATGAACGCGGCCCGGCCTCCGGCTGGATCGGCCGTCACCTTGCCACGTTGAACACGGGCAATTCATCCCCATTACGCGCGGTGGGAATGGGCACGCGTCCCCAACGCAGCTTAAGTGGTTCAGTGCCGGTCTCAGCATTACGTTCGATTGCGGATTTTCATCTCGGTGGCGACGCGCGCGCCTTGCAGCAAATGCGCCTTGCTTTGAATACGATATATCAAGACGATGTGCTTGGGCAAGATACTTTATCCATTATGGATACGCTTCAAACGCTCGACCCTCTAAAATATACAGCCTCGCGTGAAGCGATCTATCCCGATACGGAATTTGGCATGGCCCTCAAGCAAACCGCCATGCTTATTAAAGCGAATGTTGGGCTCGAAGTCTCCGCCATAGATGTGGGCGGCTGGGATACGCACTTCGCGCAGGGTTCGGCAATTGGTCTGATGCCGAACTTAATGAAGGATCTGGCTGAGGGTCTGGCGGCATTTCATGCGGATATGTTCGATCACATGAAAAATCTAACAACGGTGACCATGTCTGAGTTTGGCCGTCGCGCCTCTGAAAATGGAAGCCTGGGGACAGATCACGGCCACGGAAGCATGATGATGGTATTGGGCGGACACGTGGATGGCGGCAAAGTCCATGGCGAATGGCCGGGGATGCGGGGAGACCAGTTGATCGGGCCCGGTGACCTAGCCGTCACTACCGACTATCGTGATGTGCTGTCTGAAGTGTTGACCAAACGGTTGAATAACCCGGCAGTCGATCAGATATTCCCTGAATATCAACCAATCATGCCGAACGTAATTGTGTAAAAAACGAAAGGACGACCTTGAGAGGTCGTCCTTTCGTTTTATCCTCCAAAATCCACCGTGATATATCCACCGAAATCACTTGATGCATAATATGCATACCCGACGCCGATCTCTGTGACGTTGGGGTTAAGCACAGATTCCCAATGCGGCGCATCGGAAGCCCATTGGTCCATCGCATTTTGCGGCGTCCCGATGGCGATGATCTCTTCATAATTATATGTGTTATATCCGGCGGCGCTGAGGCGCGCGCCGATCCATGAACCATTCGAACTTGTGTGGTCGAGGAAATTATTGCAGGCCATATCCGCGCTATGGGCCTGCGCTGCAGACATCAGCTGTGCGTTCACGGTAAGCGCGTGCAAATTCACACTGGCGCGCGCCTGGTTGATCAATGCGATCACCTGTTGCACGTACCCGGCGTTCTGGCTGTATGCGCAATTGCTGTTCCCACCACTTGGAATGTAAGGGGTATTGGTGACACTGCTTTGAGTCGTGGACTGAGGGGTAATACTTCCCACAATGATCTTTACCCAAAATGTACTTTCGATCCCAATGGGCAGGCTTCCCCCAGACGCGTCGTTCAACGTGAAATAACCGCTATAGACTCCATTTGAGGAGGGTGCGGTCAGCTCGACGGAGACGTTCACCTTTTCAGCGGGCAATGTTGTTTGGATCGGCGCGGATAACGGCGCGTTCATTTGATCACCGGCTTCGAACCCAAGCGTGTAATTGATCCATGGGCATTTGCCGTTATTCTGGAATTCCCAGGTCTTGGTGAACTTTTCTCCCGGATTTACCTGTGTGTTATCCGGGATTGTTACATCGCGCAACAACACCGCGCTATCTGTGCAATTTGCAAGCGCGGTCACTGCCAAAGTTTGGGTTGCCTCGGGTGCCGGAGTCAATGTAGCCGGGACGAATCCCTGCTTCGTTGGCACCAGCGTGGCTGTCACAAAATTCGCCTGGGCCGTTTCTTCAGAGTCGACCGAAACGGAGATGCACGAAGCAAGGAAAGTTGCGATCAAGAGGATGGGGATTATTTTTTTATACATATGTATCAATTAATATCATGTCATTATGAGTCTTCGAGAAGTAATCTTCAGTCATATTGACATCTATTGCTTCACACCCTGGTTTTGATCTGCAAAGTATGCCACTCTAGCCCCGGGGCTTGCAGTGACGTGTTGTCAAAACATCATCATCTGACCCGCGGATGATTGTTCCACCGGGTCGCTGGCAACCTGCTCCTCGAACGTCTCACGCGTCAAGATCGGTAGTTCGAGCAGGGCGCGCAATAAACGATATTTCACGACCTTATGGTTTTTCAGCCGCGTCGCCAGCGCCGGGATGCGGTGCTGCTTATATGCTGCAAGCGCGGCGCGCCCGCCCGGGATCACGATCAGAGTCTGCTCATCGGAGCTTTCCAGTGCGCGCCCGATCAAGGCGGAGGCGAGCACATAGAATGAAGATGCCGCCTCCCCATTGTCCTCCCAAACAAAGAGCTTGTCCTCTTTACGCGTTTGATAGTCCAGGCGTTTGCCGATCACTTCCAACAGGTTAAAGATGTTGTTCATTTCATTACGGCGTACCGAGGCCACGTCCTCCTCGCGCAGTTTCCAGCTGGCACCCTGCTTTTCAGCATAGGAATTCAGGACCGCGTAGATCAACCCTTTCGATGGCGTCAGCAGGCCGGGAAATTGCGGATACAGGTCGTTTTCGATCTCGATATAGATCGCATCCGGGTTTTTTTGCAGGAATGTAACCACTGCGATCTCCACGCGGTCTGAAAGCGATTCGTTTACTTCGCCCTGGGCAGGTTTTGCCAAAGTCGAATGACTTAACGCCCATAAGCCAGTGTCCACACCTTCTCCTGTTGAGTAATGCACAAACCTGTCGTCTTCTTTCAAAGCGGATTCGAATAGGGCGTTGGTCTTTCGTAATGTTTCATCGAATTCAAGTTCGGGCTGCTTAAGGGCATTCGCTTCTGCGAGGGCGATCAACCCGGCCGTGTGAACGTGCAGGTACACGACCGGCTCGCCGCGCGCAGATAAAAATTCGCGCATGGCATTTCGCACGACTCCAACATCCATGCCGGCCGCGTTCGTTTTTTGCGTGCTTTTCCAGACGATCTGCACTGGGTCATGTTCGGTTCGCAAGGCAATGCTTTCAAGCGCAAAGCCCGCTGTTTGCGCGGCAGTTAATGCAGCCGTCATGAAGAGCGGCTCGGCTTCCGCCAGCAAACCAAACATGGGCGTGTCATCTGCAAGCAATTCATTTAAATGACCGAACATCGCGTGCAAGGCGGTTGCGCTCCACGCCCAATCGTAACGTCTGCGTCGCAGCGCGTTCTTATAAGGTTCCACAGCCTCCTTGCCCCACAGCCAACCTGTCCACAACGCGGAAAAAGTCCAGAAGGCCTGATTCGGACGTGGCAGGGATCCGATCACCGCTGCAATGGGGATTTCCTTGCGGACTTCACGGGCGAGGTCCCTGAGACGGCCTTCATAGATGCAGATGCCTCCGCTCTCTGGCAATCTCTTTGGCCACGCTTCATAAGGGACATTTGCACCCGACTTTGAAAACAGGCTCGATCCGTGCTCGAGCATCATCCACACATTGTGCTCACGGAATTGGTTCGGTGTGGAGAGCTGCTTGGGCCGCGGGCGCTCTGCCGGGTGCGCCCAGAGCGTATTGCCTGCATCGCATCCCAGTAAAGTAAGCGCGGTCAACGCACGTTTTCGTTCTGCAGAGAGGTTCAGACTATCAAGACGGTTGATGACCGTGGTCAACACATACAAGGGTCGCGGCAAATAATGTTGAATGGCCTCTTCCGCATAGACGCGGTCCTCGTCATTCAGAGAGACGACGCGTTCAAATGCGCGCGAGCGATGCAAAGTGTCTGTCTCGGCGATCTTCCGGGCGCGCTCGATATCTTCCTCGGTTGCGATGCGCTCGCCTGAATCGCCGCAATGGCTGCATTCATAGACGCGCGCATACGGCGCGTCCTCTCCCTTGCGCCACAGGAAAGCTTGTGCCTCAATTTGCTGATTGCATTTTTCGCACACGGTGAGATACAGCGATCGCAGGTGACTTTCGAGTCTTTCGTCCCCTTTTTTGACCGCGCCCAGGTCTGCCAGTGCCGCAGTAAATTCCGATTCCGGCGGCGGGTTGGCAAAGGTCTCGAGTAGAAAACGCGTGATCGGGTTGTTTGCGGTGACGAGCACGCGATAACCACTGCGCGCCGCCTCCAACACAAGCCGAGGGGAGAATCCGAACGGGTCCAGCAGCCAGCTGCCGGCTTGAGCATGATGCGAGAGCCAGGTGGACACGACTCCCTCTTCAAGTGCAGGAAGGAAGCGTGAAAGTGGACCCGTGTCCACAGGTCTGAATCCCGAAATATAAGGTTGTGGTTCCATCTTGGGTTAAGTATACATCCCGCGCGGGACGTCTGCCCGTCACTTTTTTGCGGTGAAGATCTCGAAGAGAGGCACCGGCCAATATAACGTGGCGATGTGTGTGAGGGTCGCAAGTTTCGCAAGCTCGCGTTTGATCTCGGCAATGCCGCGTTCATGATAATCGCCGGAATACTCGGGGCCGGCAAGTTTGCGGCCGGCCTGATAAAGGATGTTTTCCGTGGGGCCGGAGATCACAAGCTGGCCACGCGGCTTGAGGCGTGTCATAAGGTCATTTAATGTGCGCGGCAGGTCGTGCACGTGTTCAAGCACGTCGAGCGCGACGATCAGATCAAAGGCGTTCGCGGGCAGGTCTGTAATGGCCGTATTTTTTGCGTCATAGACTTCCACATTCGCTGCGAGAGGGATGTGTTCCTTCACGCGTTCGAGAGGCAACAGGTCCATGTCAATTGCAGTGACCTGTTTGCTGTTCTGCGAAAGGAATGGCAGCATCACACCGCTTCCACAACCGAAATCGAGGATGCGTTCATAAGGTGCTGTTTTACTGATATGTTCCATGGCCGTGCGGAGTCGCTGCCAGAACAGCCAGTTGATCAGCGGGTTGGGATGTGAATAAGCGGGGAAACCGGCTTCGTCAAGCCGGCCCTTTTCGGTTTCTGCAAGCACCTGCCGGATGGCGGCGCGGTAACGCGATTTGTAGTTGTTGAATTCGTTTGAGTTCATAATGGATCGGTGATGGGTTGACGCGGGGTGGAGTTCATGTCGATCTCAATGGCAGACAGGATGATCTGAATGCCAAGAATGACAGAAAGCGTGGGGAGCATGACCGTGCCTGTAGGGGCGGGAATCCCGAGTTTTGCATACTGGATCCATTTGATCGCGCCGAAAATAAACCCGAAAAGCAAAAGCGGAATGCTTGCAAGCAGGTAAATGGACACCATTGAAAAATCAAAAAGAAAATACTTGAGCAGGATGCGCCGCAGGAGGGTGCGCACAAGTTTAAAGGGAAATTCGAAGAGTGTGCGACGGATGGACAGGCTGGACGTTTCGTTGCGGTAGCGCGCCGGAATGGGTACGTCCAGCACGAAGGCATTGATCAGATACAGGTTTGCAAGCATGGAGGTCTCAAAAAAATAACGGCGATCGAGCTTCTCAAGCGGTAATTGCGCGAGCACTTCGGTACGAATGGCGAAGAACCCATTTGTGGGGTCAAAGATGTTCCAGTAACCGGTCGCGACCTTGGTGAAAAAACTCAGACCGAGATTTCCCATGCGGCGGATGAGCGGCATGTTGCGCAGCGAGACAAAATCGTGAAAGCGGTTGCCTTTTGCATAATCTGCCTTGCCTTGCATAAGCGGGGTTAATAACGCGGGGATATAGGACGGGTCCATTTGATGATCGCCGTCGAGTTTTATCGCCACTTGCGCGCCGAGTTCGAGCGCTTTCCGAAACCCGCTGATCATCGCGCCGCCAACGCCCTTGTTTTTTGAGTGGCGCGCCAGGACGATGCGTTTGTCCTTTTTTGCCGCGGCAGTTACGAGGTCTGCAGTGGAATCTGGTGAGGCATCGTCCACGACAATGATGTGCTTAATATAGGAAGGTAATCCTTTGAGTACAGATTCAATGTCGCGTTCCACTCGATACGCGGGGATGATCGCAGCGATGCGATATTTTTTTAAATCCATGATTAAGATTGTACTCGAAAAGGTGATAGAATCATTCAAAGGAAAATTTCATGGCCACCGGGGAACAGATCTTCATTGTTGAAAGTGATCCAGATATTGCGGATTTGATCGGGAGACAGTCACTCAAGCCCTTGGGTTGTCAGGTGACTGTGATGGGCGATGCAGCCTCGGCGATCAAATCCGCGGTTCAGACTCCCCCGGACCTGATCATTGCCAATCTAAATCTGCCAGGCTTGAGCGGGAAAGACCTGCTGGCTGCATTGAATTCGCAGGGCGTTAAATCGCCTGTCATTATTGTCGCCGAAAAGGGACAGGAGGCCGAGGCCATCCAGGCGTTTCGCCTGGGTGCGATCGACGCGCTCTTTTGGCCGGCGCGCGATGCAGAAGTTGTGGCTTGTGTGGAGCGCGCCCTGCGTCAGACGCAGGAGGCGCGTGAACGGCAAAAACTGGACCGCCAATTAAAGGCGACCAACGATGAATTACAGCGTCGTTTGCGAGACCTGACGGCCATCCTTTCCACCGGCAGAGCCGTCGTCTCCATCACAGACCAGCGCCAGTTGTTCGAACGCATCCTGGATAGCACCATGCAGTTATCCGAAGCGGACATGTGCTGGTTGCTGTTACGTGATGAAAAGACCAACACTTTTTTGCTGCGTGCCCAGAGGAATTTGCCGGAAGGTTGGGCAAAGAAGATGGACCAACCTGTGGACGATGGGATCAGTTCCCTGGTGGCTCTTTCCGGCGAAAGCCTCGTCATGAATGGCGCGCCCCTGCAAAAGTTCAAGATCACGTCGTTGGGCAGGTCCGTTGCCGTGATCCCCATCAAAATACAAAACCAAGTTATCGGGTTACTGGTGGTGGTTCGCAAGAACGATCTCGAGGTGGCCCGCGATACACAGACCCTCCTGGAAGCCATTGCAGATTATGCCTCCATTTCCCTTGTCAGTGCGCGTTTATTTCGCGCGCTCGAGGAGAGTGCCGAGAATGCGAGCGCAGGCGAAAAAAACCGCCGCGGCCTGTTCGAACATTTGCGCAACGCCATCCGCGATGAGTTGGAGGCTGCAAGCTACCCTCTAAACCTGGTCATGACGGAAATGCCCGGTCCTTTGAATGGAGAACAACGCAAGGCGCTCGAATCGGTGCAGGCTGCGCTTCAACGCATGCTGGATGCATCTGATAAGACCGCGACCCCGGCCGCGGCAAGTCAGAAACCTCAAAATTGAGCTTATGGCCAAGCATGATCTGATTCTTCTGGCGATAGATGCATCTGATATTCTGAATTTAATGGAGCGTGCCCTGCGCGCTGCGGGATATGAAGTTGCCATTGTTCACGATCAGGAAGGATTGAATAAATCCCTGCTGGAGGCTGTTCCTGCACTGGTCATTCTCGGTGAAAAATTTGCAAAACTGGACGGGGTCGCCGTTTCCGGCGAATTGCTCGATCGTTTTCCCACACTTCCGATCCTTTTATATACAGACCAGGAAAGGCCGGGCCTGGCAAAGATCGCCCTGAACACCGGATTAAGTAATTATTTCTATCCACCGCTCACGATGGAGGATATCGTCAGCTACGTCCGTCAGGCGCTCAACCGTGCCCGCCATCTCGGCGACTGGCTTCGCCGCGAAGTAAAACGCACCACATCATCGCTTGCAGAGAAGGCCAAGATCTCCGAGTCTGAGCGCTCCAAACTGGAGGCGGTCATCGGCAATATCCAGGACGGCGTCATTGTTATGGATGACAAAAAGAATATCCT
>CAZJYB010000046.1:0-24748 GCA_964549865.1 uncultured Anaerolineaceae bacterium | reverse complement strand
AAACCAATAACGCATTACACCTGGCTGGCGATTATTGCACTGGTTGTATCGTTCGCCTTTCCATTCGGCGCAGCACAGGGACCATTGCCAGAGGGCGCAACATTAGACTTCACGATGATCATCGTGCTTGAAGTAATGCATGTCATCGCAGCAGGTGTAGCGCTTCCGCTCGTGCTGAAGTGGGTTCGACAAAATTAATTAAAAGGTTGAAATCGAGCAATATATCCAATCGCTGGATATTCCTGATACTATTTTACGTCCCGTGTTCTTCATGAACAATCACAACTGGAGCGGCTTGAGGTTAAGTTTAAGGGACTGGCACACGCCAGTCCTTTTTATTTTGGAGTAAGCAGGTAAAATTATATATGATTTTTGACCTCACACCTTCCCTCTCCTGTAAGGAGAGGGGGAAACGGCATCCCATGCAAGCCTACGAACTGACCGAGCTCACATCCCAAAGAGAATCAACTAGCAAAGCCTATCTCGAATTTCTCAAGGTTCCAGACCTGAGCATGGGACTGTACGTCCTCCCTGCAGGTGGAACTGATCCGCAGTCCCCACACACGGAGGATGAGGTCTATTACGTGGTGAGCGGCCGGGCGAAGATCAAAGTGGCAGACGAAGACCGCGAAGTGCAGGCAGGGTCGGTAGTGTATGTGGCGAAGAACATGGAACACAGATTCCATTCGATTGAGCAGGATCTGACAGTTCTCGTGTTCTTCGCGCCAGCGGAGTATTCAAATCAATAAATCCCGCAAGGAAACAAATCAATGAAAAAAACAAGCGCATTCTTCTTAGTTATTATCCTGCTCTCTTCTTGTGCGCCGCAGCCTTCTTCCATTCACAATACGTCAACCCCGCAGGTTGCACAAGCCACTAATACCGAAAAAGTTCCCACAACTACTACTCCTCTCATCCCATGCCCTAAAGAATCACAGACTATCAGTGAAATAACGATTGTCTTCCACGAAGAGATGTCTGACAAGGATTGTAATGACATCATCAAATATGCTCAATTGACTGCGGATCAGTTCGCGTTGACAGGTTACAAAACCGGTCAGGTGCAAGTTAATGTTTTCGCGACACCAGAAACCGTAACGGACTTTCAATATGACTGGGCAAAGCAGAAGGGCTGCAACCCTGATGCCAAAGAAATTATTCTCCAGAGTTGGACGACCAGGGAGATGCAAGCTCAAGGAACGCAGGGAGCTGTGTTTCTTCTGGTCAATCTACCTAACGATGCGTGGAGGAACGCAGAGGAAGTTGAAAGGGCACATGCTGTTGCCCATGAAATTACACAGGTAGTGGAAACTAACATTTTGGGTAGTTGTCAAATGAGGTGGAAAATTCCTGATTGGTATGGGCATGGAGTTGCAGAGTTTCTTGCCACAACGTTTACTCAGGCATGGGGATTTCCAAGACAGTATGAAGATTTGTCCAACTGCAAGGAAACTCTTGCTGAAATGCAAGCTGGAAAACCTTGTATTTATGTGCAGGCCGAACTAGCTTTCAAGTTTCTTGGCGAAAAATACGGTGGCAGCCTTAAAACAGCTTTGGACGTTCTTACAGAGATGGCAAAAGGGAAAAGCTTCAACCAGGCTTTCCATGACACGTACAAGGTAAGTGTATCGGCGTTTTCAGACGACTTCGACGCTTACCGTCTTAATGGATATAGATTACCAACTCCGACAACGGCACCAACGCCATAAGTATAAGTAATTGAAAGGAACTTATGCTTCAACTACGACACACCCCCTTCCATGAACGCACATCGAAACTCTGCCAGCCGCAGACTGGCGGTACTGAGCAGGTTACATCTCACGGGCCTGTATGAGCGTACTCTCGACCGGCGAGTACTGGGTCATCCGTAATGCGGGGACGTTGGTCGACTATGGGACGGTCAGCCCCTTGCTTTTATGAGTGTCGTAAAGTACTTAACGTGCAACAATATTCCAATCAGGGATAATAAATAAAGAGCCAGTTGATATCTTGTGCGAACAGGGGTTGGCCACTCGATTTCATAGCCTCTTCCATTACTCCTCGGGTCGCTATTGTCTGAAGTGGAAATATAGAGATACCCGCTCTGGGCAAAAAAACGGCCCCGTCCGAGATTCTTAACTGCATAGATTTTTGCATTGGGACGCTGCAATGGAACCCCATCTTCATAAACATTAACAGGCGGCTGCCGGATCGATTTTTGATTCATCCAGTTGACGCCCAACGGTACTTGATAAGCAAATCCATCGACCAGGACCGCCTTTTCTATTTCCAAAGGTATGCGCTGCCACAAAAGGGGAAACAATGCATTGCTGTGCAAATAAACGAGGATCCCAAAAATAACCAGGGCAATATTCCCAAACATGAGAAGCCGTTTCTTCCATGACATCAGGCGAAAAACTGTATGATCGATTACCACCATGACAATGACTAAAAGCATCCCCAACCCATACAAAACTCTGATTAAGCCAATCGTCGGGTGCGTAAAAAAAGACACCTTGGCCTGGTTTTCCATTATGTCGTTTTCATAGTAAAACCATGGAAGTTCCATTCCATCACTCTTCGGCCGGGTTCCGCACCCGGCATGAAAACCGGCCGGTAATACCCCGCCTGTTGTTATCAAATACCCACTTTGCGCATAAGCGGGGCTTTGAGGGTCCAAATGTGTCACTATGCTGATCGTTTGATTCGCATTGAGGCTTAGCAACTCCTTGTCTAGAAAAGGATAAAATGTGTATATCGGTCCTGATATAACTCCCTTCGTAAAATCTGAAATCCGAATATTGGGCATATAAGACTCTGCAATGTCAATATCCTGAACTAATATGATACTTGATCGATTCCCAATGCGAAAATATATTTCTTCCTGATCGGTCGGGCATGCCGATGTGACCCCGAATTTCGGCGAATGCCCGACCGAAATTAAAACCAGCGGGCCAAATGAGCATATGAGCAATATGCCAATTGTAATGGGTTGCAAGATGCCTGTTGATGTCCATATACTCTCTTCAGGTTTAGAAGAAACAAGGATATTTCCAACATATGAAGCAAGCACAGCCAAACCGGTTGAAGCTGTATAAAAACTAAATGGCAGGGTGGCCGCATAGATGCGCATGTGATCCGAATCAGTGGGTGGTAAAAGAGCTACCGAAAGGAATATACCCGCAAAGCCCGCCAATATCAGCCCATACTTTTTCTGTTTATGATTGATGATTGCAGCAACAAGTCCTGTTGCAAACAACCCCCACAGGATACGATCTGCCGTATTCCTTCGATCATAAACCAGCCTCATGAAGCTGAAGGCGCCATCTACTGGAGCAAAATAGTCGCTATAAGATTTCGCAATACCCTTAAATAACAAACCTGGTTGCTCCTTAAATATCTCAACTGACAATCTAAAAATACCCTCTTCTGTTATTCCTGGATGGTCAAGGGCCGCTTTAGGCCAACCTTGGCCCCCAGTCACCAAACTATATAAAAAATGTGAGTAAATCGAAAAGGGCGTGGTATTTGGAGATCCGATCGCCTTACTTAAAGCTATGTTGGCAGTCATTCCGAAGGCTACAATCAGAGTGAGCACCAGCAATACATACTTTGTTCTTCCAATTTTGTAAAAGAGCAGCCCTATCCATAGGATCAGTGTTGGCAGGATAAAGAAGGCTCCCTGGCGGGCATTGAGTGCAATCGTTAATGAAAATAATCCATAACCGAAATATTTGAGATTTAGATCGCCTCGCGCTGCTTTCAGCAAGAATGACAGGGCCAGGGAACCGAGGCTTAATCCCAGGCTTTCAGTCATCAATGTCCCGGCAAACGGGAAATAAAACCAATAACATATCATCACATAAACTGCTGCGCCAAATGAGTTACTGGCAATCTGAATTTCGCGCGCCGCCAAATAAATCGATATCGCGGTCAAGGCTACTATGATCCCCTCGGTTATTTGCAGGTTGTTACCTGTAAGTGAAAGAATTACGGCCAGAAACCCGGCAAAAAAGGGACGGCGTGTAGATACAGTGGCAACATGGCTGCCTGTCATCAAGAGTTGAGCATCAGCATAATAATTTTGCGCGTCAGACAATGGCAAAAAACCGCCCAGCAATTGTCCGCCATAAGATGCAGTCTGCCACATGCTGATCAATGAGATGGCAAACAGTATCAGGACCAGGCTTAAGCTTAATGTATCCCACAACAAACCTCTTCTATTGAATACCAGTCCGAAGAAAATAACGATCAATATCGTCATCCCAAGATGGAATTCAGAGAAGGGCCTGGTAATTGTTACAGGTGGCGGGAAGAAGAGCAACAGAATGTATATTGCCGACCCCGCCAAAAGCATTGCGCCGGAATGCCATGAATATTTATTTAAGAATCTGAATAATGAGTTTTTGAATTTCGAATCCATTGTCCTATCCCAAAATCAGCAGGGTTGTGATGAACTGTTATTCGGAGAATACCTCGACAGGAGAACATAAGAAGTCGATCAGGTGAAAGAGTGTTTGGAGCGTAGGCGGTTGTCGATATGAGGATCTGTGATACCGTATAATAAGACTCTTCGCACGTGAGTATAACTGTATCTCCTCAAAATCAACAATCTTTTGCTTTGCAAGACACAAAGGAGTTTTATGCTCCAACTCCGCACTACCCCCTTCCACGAAAGAACCTCAAAACTCTGCCAGCCGCAGAACTGGCGGCGCTGGGCGGGATATATCGTCACGGGCTCGTATGAGCTGACGCTCGACCGTGAGTATTGGGCGATCCGCAACGCGGCGGCGTTGATCGATGTGACACCGTTGATGAAGTACATCATCACAGGCAAGGATGCCAGCCGTTTGTTGAATCGCATGATTACCCGTGATATGGACAAGTTAAAAGTGGGTCAGATCTATTACACGGGCTGGTGCGACGACGAAGGCAAGATGATCGACGATGGCACGGTCTCGCGGCTGGATGAGTCCACCTATCGTATGACATCCGCAGACCCGTCCCTGCGATGGCTTTCGATGAATTCCGTTGGACTTGAAGTGGATATTACCGAAGTCACGGACGATGTGGCGGCACTTAGTTTCCAGGGGCCGAACACGAGAGTCATTCTCAATAAAGTCGCGGATGAACCAGTTGATAGCTTAAAGTATTTCCGTTTGATGAAGAATAAGATCAAGGGAATCGACGTCACGATCTCACGCACAGGATACACAGGCGACCTCGGTTACGAAATTTGGATGGATGCAAAAGATGCTCTCAAGATTTGGGATACATTAATGGAAGCAGGTGCGGATTATGGCATTATGCCTGTGGGCATCCTTGCGATGGACATGGCGCGCGTGGAAGCCGGGCTGTTCATGATCGAAGTGGATTACACGTCCGCAAGCCACGCGTGGATCGAGCCGCAGAAGTCGTCGCCCTTCGAGTTGGGACTCGATTGGACAGTGAACCTCGACAAACAGGGTTATTTCGTCGGCCGCCGCGCGCTGGAACGTGAGAAGCGCGAAGGCTCTGAATGGAAGATGATGGGACTCGAAGTGGAGTGGGAAGGGATGGAGCGATTATTCAAGGATATTGGTCTGCCGCCGCAAATTCCTGGAATGGCAGTACGTGGGAGCCTGCCTATTCTTGTTGGCAATGTACAGGTCGGATATGCATCCACATCCACATGGTCACCTGTGTTGAAAAAATATATTGCGCTCGCGCATTTGCAGAAGCCTTATTTTGAAGTGGGCACAGATGTGAGAATGGAGATCACGGTCGAGCATCACCGTCAGCACGCGCCTGCCCGCGTTGTTAAACTCCCATTTTATGAACCTACGTGGAAGAAGAAGTAAGAGAGAGAGCAGAGAATAGAGAACAGCCGCTGGTTGAGTAGCCCCGAATGCTCTTTGAGCGGCGTATCGAAACCAGGAGTTGCAAGAGTAAAAGAAATTAACCGCTAAGAGCGCGAAGTGCGCGAAGATTTAATAAGCTTTTTCTTAGCGACCTTCGCGTGCTTCGCGGTTCAAAAAAGAATCTCTGTGAACTCTGTGCTCTCGGTGGTGAATTAAAAGGAATTATCTATGACATCCAATCAATACGACGCAATCATCATCGGCGGTGGGCACAACGGACTTGTCGCCGCTGCATATCTGGCAAGAGCCGGCAAGAAGGTCGTGGTGCTCGAGCGCAGGCATATCGTCGGCGGGGCAGCGGTGACGGAGGAGATCTTCCCGGGGTACAAGTTCACCGAGTTCTCGTACGTGGTGAGTCTCTTGCGCCCAGAGATCATCCGTGACCTGGAATTGCCAAAGCACGGACTCAAGATCCTGCCGTTGCCAAGCACATTCACGCCCACAGAAAACGGAGATTATCTCGCCGCATGGGATGACCATGACCTGACGCGCCGCGAGTTATATCGTCACTCACCGAAGGATGCAGAGGCTTATGACGAATATGCTCGTGTCATGGCGCGCGCAGCGAAAGCCATTAAGCCGATCATCAACTTAATTCCACCTGACCCTACCTCTTTAAGTATGCGCGACATGCTTGGTTTGCTCAAGGTCGGTCAATACGCGGCGAGTCTTTCTGAAAAAGAACTATATACGATCGCAAAACTCGCCACACAATCCTCAGCAGATCTACTCGAAGAGTGGTTCGAGACCAACGCGTTGAAAGGCACCAAAGCCGCAAGTGGAATCATCGGCACGTTCCTTGGTCCGCGCTCGCCTGGGACAGCGTATGTGCTGCTCCATCACTACATGGGCGAGATCGACGGCGCGTTCCGTGCATGGGGCTTTGCGAAGAACGGCTCTGGCGGGGTCAGCGGCTCCATTCTTAGCGCGGCGAAGGCGCTCGGTGCCGAGATCAAAGTCAACGCAAGCGTGAAGCAGGTTATCGTTAAGAATGGACGCGCTGTTGGTGTCGCATTGGACAATGGCGATGAGTTGCAATCCAAAGTCGTGATGTCTGCCGCGGACCCGAAGCGCACCTTCCTGCAATTCGTCGAGGGCAAACATTTCCCCGATGAATTTGTCACGTCGATCCAGAACTTCCGTACACGCGGCTCGTCCGGCAAGGTCAATATCGCGTTGAGTGAACTGCCCAACTTCACCGTATTGCCATTCGAAGGCAAGGGCAGCGACTCGCCCTTGCATCGTGGCGCGGTGTCGATCAGCCCGAGCATCGATTACATCGAGCGCGCCTACGACGATGCCAAGTATGGACAGATCTCGAAGCGACCGTATCTCGACATGATCTTCCCATCGATGATCGACCCCGATATGGCGCCGCCCGGGCAGCACGTAATGTCTTGCTTCGTGCAATACGCGCCGTATGATCTTGAAGGCGGCTGGAACGATGAAAAGCGCAACGAACTCGGCGAAGCGGTCATTGCGACCATTGAGCAGTACGCGCCGAACATCCGCAAGGCCATCGTCGGCATGCAGATCATCTCGCCGAAGGACATCGAAGCCATCGCGGGCATCACGGGCGGCAACATCTTCCACGGCGAACTGCTGCTGCACCAGATCTTCTTCCTGCGCCCAACCCCGCAATGGGCAGACTTCCGCACCCCGCTCAAAGGCTATTACTTCGGCGCAGCAGGCGCACACCCTGGCGGCGGAGTCATGGGGGCAGCGGGCATGCTGGCGGCGAAGGAAATACTTAAGGATGGAGTTTAGAGAGTAGAAAGCGGAGAATAGAGATTAGTCGGTGGTCGAGTAGCCCTGAGCGTTCGTTGCGAAGGGCGTATCGAGACCACATTGGATGAAAATCACGCTTCTTTCTTAACTGGAAGTTGATTCTGTTAATGGAGTTTGGTCTGCCCATTGGGTTGAGTGAAAAGGCATAAAAAGATGATGCACATAAAAGAAATATTGACTGTGAGTTTGTTTTGTTTAGTTGCCATGTCTTGTGAAAGCCAGCAAGCAACAGCTACTGAAATATCCACTTCAGATCATGCGAATTTTTCTGTGACTGGTGAACATGATGTTAATTTCAGCAAATGGCATGTTTCTTTTATTTTGCCGATGAACTGGGACGCCAACAATTTCGAATCGGGATATGACGGAGGCTTTGATGTAGAGCTTTACCGCTTCATCGGGCCCGAAATTACCAGCGATCACAGAAAAGCCAATCCTGAAATAACTTTTTCATTTCATCCTTTCAAAGACGACACGGAGAAGAATACGTTCTTGACCCAAGCTTTTCTTAGGGCCGAAGAGATTAGACTCAAAATCGAAAAAACCTATTCCCCAAAAGAAATTGGGCTTGATCTAGATTCCGCCATTGTGCATAGATGTAATTTCATCGTAGGAATTGATTTTACTTGCTACATAATACGCGCAGTCTACAGGAATACAGGCGTTGAAATATGGATGAGTGCAGACTCTTATATATTTTCACAAATGGAAGCACAATTTTTAGAAACTATTAGAAATATCTCTTTTTACTGAGAATTTGGAGAAACAGATGAATCACTACGACGCCTTCATCATCGGCGCAGGGCACAATCGCGGGGCTAAAGCCCGCTGCTCAGTACATGGAAGCCCTACGGGCTAGCCGCGAGCACAACGAGTCGGCTTTAGCCGACTTTCATGAACTGAGGCAGGACTTTAGTCCGCCGAAATTGCAAGCGAAACAACATTGCTATTACACAGGAATCATTTATGGCAAAAACTTATGATTGCATCATCATCGGCGCGGGGCACAATGGACTTGTCGCTGCCGCGTATCTCGCCAAACAGGGCCAAAAGATTCTGGTCCTCGAACGCCGGGCCATCGTCGGCGGTTCGGTCGTGACAGAATCCTTTGGCGAGCGCTTCTCTGTCGACTCTGTTTGGGTGGGCGGGACTCTGCGGCCCGACATCATCAAGGATTTGGGTCTCCCCCTTCGGGGACTTCGCGGTACGAGCGAGAAAAACACTCGCTCTACTCGACCGCCATTTATTTTTTTACAACCTGACGGAAATCATCTAACGCTCGATGTTGAATCAATCAAACGCATCTCTGAAAAGGATGCAGAACGATGGCCAGAATTCGTCCGCTTTATGGACAAGGCGGCAGCGATTTTAGATGTGGCATATGCCACGATCATGCCTCGTTTGCCAAAAGACTATAACTGGAGTGAAGGCTACGGCCTGCTGGAGTTGGGACTCGAACTGCGCCTCGCGGGTCGCAAGGACATGATCAACTTCATCCGCGCCCTGCCGATGACCGCACAGGAATTGGTGGAAGAGTATTTTGAATCGGAGATCGTGAAAGCAGCGATTGCATCGGTTGCGATTCATGGTTCCACACTTGGGCCCATGTCTGCAGGAACAGGTTATACATTAATCCATAATTGGATGAATCGCGGCGGGCTTGCGAATGTCAATGTGGGAAAAGCGGGAGAGATCACAATTGCTCTAGCTGATGCTGTGAAATCATTTGGTGGCGAAATTCGAACTGAAGCAGAAGTAGCAAGCATCCGCGTGGAAGGTCAAGTGGCGAAGGGCGTGGTACTGACAAACGGCGAAGAGATTTCAGCAAATATAATTCTCTCCTCCGCTGACCCGAAACATACCTTACTGAAACTCGTTGGTCCCATGGAATTGCCGCCCGAATTCGTCTGGCATACCCAATCAATCAAAATGCGCGGGGCGGTCGCAAAAATCCATTTGCAAACTGATGGAAGTCACGGAATCCCGGCTGGGACGGTTGTCATGGCACCATCCATCAAGTACCTCGAACGAGCCTACGACGCCGCAAAGTATGGTGAGATTTCCGAGAAGCCGTATTTGGAAGTAACCAGATCGGAAAATATAATAAGTATTCATTTCCAGTTCGCGCCGTATGCGTTGAAGAATGGTGAGTGGAAAGTGGAAGGTGTGAAGGTTGAGAAGTTGGCAATTGATACTTTGGCAGAATATTTCCCCAATTTAAAATCATCAATCGTAAACACCAAGACCATCACACCTCTTGATCTCGAGCAAATCTACGGTCTCGCTGAAGGCGACCTCAATCACGGTCAACTGATGCTCGACCAGTTCCTGTTCATGCGCCCGATCTCTGGATATTCCAATCACAAGACGCCGATCGATAATTTATATCTGTGTGGGAGCGGAGTCCATGGTGGAGGCGGGGTCAGTGGGGCGAGCGGGCGGAATGTAGTAAAGGTGTTGAAGTAAAAAAACAGGCGACTGAAAATCCAGTCGCCTGTTTTTTTGTTAGAAACGAGGAACACTTTGTATTTGATGCACAAAATATCCGTTCAGCTCAACCGCACGCGGATCGCGCCCAAAGGCCAGGCGTTTCGCCCAGGTGCTGGGGAAATTACGCAGACCATCGACTTTCATCAAAGCAGGCCCGTCGATCTGCCAACCTGCTTGAAGCAGGTTGCAATGGATCTTGTCCGCTCCAGCCTCAAGAGTCCAACCTGCCTCTGCCAGTGCGCCGCCGTTCAAACGTACATCAATCGATGCGGTTGAACACGCAATGGACTCCAGCCCATGCGTCAGGCTTGCATCGCCAGCCAGCAAACTTCCAAGCAAACTGCCCCACGGAAAGTTAACCGTGATGTGCGAAATCAGTCCATGTAGTTCACATGGTAAATTCTGGGCGCTGGCAATGACAAACAACATATTCGGCAATTTTGCGCGCGAATACCCCCGCAGGTTTTCGCGGCACGAGTCCATGCCGATGACGAAGCTCTGCGGATTCCTTTCAGCGAGGGAATACACGTAGCGACCGTCACCAGTTCCCAGGTCCAGCATGATGCGGCTGTAGCTGGCGAGTCTTTCTTTCAATCCATTTAAATCCATCTCAAGGGACGTTTTGCCCCGAATTGTTTCCATTTGAAACCTCCGATCTGTCGAATTGATGAATAGAGACAGATCGGAGCAGGCGGACCACGCGCCTGGGATGGAATCGAAAACAGACGGCTGCGTCAGGCACCGTCCAGGTCATCTGGTGTGGGATTTTTAGGGACTAATAGGAATGCAAAACCGACCCGTTGGGCCGTTCGAACGCTTTGCTCGTACCAGGTGAAGATTTAGCAGGGTGGGCGTGTGGTGTTCATGAGAAAAATTTTAGCACGAAATCTGAATTACTCGTAGGGGCGAGGTCATCTCGCCCCCTGCATATTTAATCAGCCAGTTTGATCGCCACCTCTATTTTCCATTTTGACTTGCGGGGTTCGATCTTTGGATCGGTGAGATACGTTTCATAGCGACCCCGGAAATTATCGCCCTGCTCGGTATCCCAGCGATCGAAGTCCATGCCCTGGGCACGCACCCATTCGATCAATGCCCTGTTTGCAGAGATGCCGCCGCCTGAATAAATCAGACTTGCATACTGCCCTGCCGGAAGCACATCCACTTTGATCTGACCGTCATCGGGCAACGCCTTGTGAACGGGAATCCCGAAGGTGAGGTCCATGAAACCGCGCATATCGATCACATGGAAACGCAAGAATGGCGGACCCACGGTTTTGATCTTGTTTTCATTCAACCCAGTCGTTCAACTTGTCTGCAATCCTGCTGATCACTTTGGACATGCCTTTGAACGGTGCGATGGTTCGAATGCCCATGTATGTTTGTTTTGGACGTTTGTCTATTTTGGGTTTGCCGATGGTTGTCATTTGTACTCCTTGGAAAGTATCTGAAAAGTCTGTTTTTTTACCACAAAGGCACGAAGTCTCAAAGACTCAAAGGAAAACTTCGTGGTTTCGTGTCTTTGTGGCTTTGTGGTCAGGTTTTCAGACACTCACTTGGTAATAAGCAAAAAGAATATGTGTCATTCATTTGAACAACCAGACGATCTCCCATTTCGCATCCGGACCTCCTTTACTTTGGATGTTTATTGTTTCAGGGCTTTTGATACACACGCACATGATCCACGTACAGGAACTGTGGAAACACCGTTGTATCATCCGGATAACCCGGCCACCTGCCGCCGACCGCCAGGTTCAAAATAATGAAGAATGGGTGATCGAAGATCCAGGCATCCGGCACATCCTGGGGAGTGAGTTTGAAATACTGCTGATCATCAAAATACCAGCGGATCTCATTCTCCTCCCACTCGATTGCATACACATGAAAATCGTTTCGCAGGGACTCAGCAGGTACTGTGATGTGCGACCCAACACCATTTCCACCCGAATAACCCGGTGCATGTACCGTGGCATAGATATGATCGGGCTCCTTGCCGATAAACTCCAGAATGTCAATCTCACCGGATGTGGGCCAGCCCCTCATGTTGTCCCCCAGCATCCAGAAGGCAGGCCAGATGCCCTGCCCGTACGGAAGCTTGATGCGTGCTTCGATACGGCCGTACTGCCAGGCATGCAGCCCCTGCGTTTTGATACGCGCGGAAGAGTGGTGTCGCGCGCCAACCAATTCGGGCTCTTCGCGCGCCTCGATCACCAGCATTCCGTTTTCCACACGCACATTTTGCGGGAGGTCGGTATAGGCCTGTAATTCCTGGTTGCCCCAGCCGCTGCCACCCCTGTCGAAGGTCCAGTTGGTGCGATCGAGTTCGGGCCCGTCGAATTCATCGTGCCAGATGATGTTCCACCCGGGACGATCCCAGGCGGCCGGGGTGGATCCGGGCATTTTTATGGCACAGGCGCCTAGTATGAAACTAATGCAGAGAACGATGGAAAGTATTTTATACATATGGCCCTTCTTGAACAGAGAACATCATGTGAAGATCAATATAGCCGAGACGATAAAACACAGCGTGGCGACCAGAATGCCAATCATGGGAATTCGAAACCAATACTTTATTGCCAGGACCAGATAACTCAACCCGATCAATACGGCCAGCAGAATAAATGCACCTGTTTCGCGGATCACGTCCATATGGGTGACGGCCAATAAAATATAGAACGCGGCGATGAATATCGCCCCGAGGCTGTGGCTGCCATTAAATCCCATCCATGCGTTCCACACTGTGGTCTGCTTTGTTAATCGAGGCGAGGTGCCTTTCATGGCCTCCACGACCTTGCGATCGCGAGTCATGAATTTGTCCGTAAAGAAAGTGTAATAAAAATGAAGAACTCCCAATATCCCGAATATCGCCGCACCAATGATCAGTAATATTTGTTCAATCATGGAATCTCCTGTTTATTTATTCTTGAAATATGCACGCATGATATCCGAGTAATCCACAGTAGCGTGTTCGTTGAGAATGCGAAAGAAATCGTCACTGGTCACGATCCTGCCCCTATTCTGGATGAAATAATCCTGCAGGAAGGCAAAGAAGGCCTCGTCTCCAACGCGATCACGCAATTCCTGCAAAAAGGCTGCGCCGTTGAAATAGACGGCCTGCTTGTAAGCATCATCATTTTCAGCCTTATAGACGGGGATGTCAATATCCCCCTGTGGGTGGAAGAAACCGATGCGATTGGACCACCAATATGAAAGCAGGTCCGGATGTGCGCTCTCGTAATAAATGGATTCGGAATAGGTGGTCAGGGATTCATCCAGCCACGGCTCGAGGGCCTGGTCATTGGCGACCCCATCGAACCACCATTGGTGCGCGGTCTCATGCACAGCCACGAACGTGAGATAGTTTGCCGGTGATCCATCGTAAAGATCATAGAAACTGCGGCTGTGAAAATACAACCCCGAGAACTCCATGCTGTCCTTGAAATCCGCAAGCACCACCGACAGGGTCTTGTGTGGATACAGCCCGAATTTTTGAGAGAAGACCTGCACTGCCTGCGCGCTGGCGTACATGGCGGCTTCTCCGGCATTCCTGTAAAGAGGCAGATAGTAACTATAAACCGTTATATCCCCGACCTTCATATTCGACACTTGAAAATCGCGGCTGGCCGAAAGGGCAAAAGCACGCCCTTCGGTCAATGTATAGCGCGTGAAATCGCCGATCTGTTCAGCATATCCGCTGGAAGCCACAACAGGAGTATTTTCAGAATCCGCAAAGACAAGGTTTACTTCGAAATCAGCGAGTGGATAGACCAGATATTCTCCATGTGACCATGGCTCGCGGATGATCCATTCCCCGTCCACGTTCGGCACAACGAACGGATACCAATTGACCAGATTCATCTGGATATCGCTGTACCCAAAAATGCGGGCGCGCAGCGAGTTGACCTGGTCCATGTAGGGGAGGGAAAGGCCGTAGCGAAGTTTGATCGTCGAAACAGAATCAGGCGCGAGCGGGGTATGAAGCGGAATATCCAAACGATGGGCGGTCAGGCCGTACTCCGTGATCTGCACTCCATCCACTGAAATGCCTGTCAGGGAAAAACAGTTCGGCCACAGGTTGGCCGCAATGGCAAAGGTCAATGAATTGAGCGATTGGCCCGACTGATTGGGGTAAATGATCGTTTCATCCACCGTGATGAAATGACGTTCATAATCGATGATCGTATCGAGGATATATTTCGGACGGTCGAGATCCACGGGAATGACAACAGTGGCTGTCGGTGTGGAAAAAACTGCGGAGGGAATCAGAGACGGCGTGATCACAACCGAAACAGGCATGGGGAAATTACAGGCTGTGACGAACAAAATAATATCGAACGACAAAATCGCTACAACGAGTTTATGACGCATGGGTCCATTTTTACCACTTCCCGATATGGGCGAACAGCCCATTTTCTCCCCGGCATTGATGATAAAATGACCAGAGGATACCTTCTTCTGCCCTGCATGGATGGATCTTATCCTTTTGTGTATAATCGCATCGCCTGCCCTGATAGTTCAATGGATAGAACAAGGCACTCCTAAGGCTTAGATGTAGGTCCGATTCCTACTCAGGGCACCTGTTAAATATTTTCCATGAAAATCTTAATGTAACTCTAAGACTTTACTTCTTGCAATGCATGAAAAACCGTAGTAATATTTAGTCGACAGTCGCTAGGGTGCCCCCCTCACCCTGGCGGCTGTTATTTAAAAGTAAAATAAAAAAGCCGACGCTTGAAAGCGTCGGCTTTTTTATTTATTTTTTCGTGCCCTTGGTCATCTGCCTTGCCACTTGCAACAGTTCATGCGCGGAACGCAGGGTTCCCTCTCCCACTTCACCGAGCATTTGCGAGAGCTCGAGCAGACGAGGCTCGCCTTCCAATTGCTCCACACGCGTGAGCGTACGGCCTTTATCCACGAGTTTTTGCACCTGATAGTGCTGGTCGCCGAAAACCGCAAGCTGCGGGAGGTGGGTTACACAAAAGACCTGGTGCGTACGCGAGAGATTCCATAATTTATGGCCCACGACCATGCCCACGCGGCCGCCGATCCCCTGGTCAATTTCATCGAAGATCAGCGAAGGGACCTCGTCCGCACTGGCCAATACGTTTTTCAGGCCCAGCATCAAGCGCGAAGTCTCACCGCCTGAGGCGATCTTTGCCAACGGCTTGAGACCTTCGCCGGGGTTGGGAGCGACGAGAAATTCGACGCGATCAAAACCGTTCTGGTCGAAGCCGATGCGCGTGCCATCCGACAGAGGCGCGCCGTTCGGGTCTGGCTTGGTTTGGAAGTCCACACCGAATTGCGCGGAAGCCATCTTCAGATCGTCGAGTTCGGTCTCAATTCCCTTGCCCATTTTCACGGACGCAGATTTTCGTTTTTCACTGAGCCCGCCTCCCTGTTTGGCAAGTTTTTCCAGGAATTTTGCTTCCTGCATTTCCAATTCGTTGATGCGGTCGGCCGCCCCGGTGATCGTCTCTAACTGCTTGCGCGCGTCCTCGCCATAGGCGATCACCGCAGGGATGTTGCCTCCATATTTGCGTACCAGCGAGTGCACCAGGTCCAGGCGTTCCTCCACGTCTTCGAGACGCTTGGGATTGAACTCGATCTCCTCGAGATAGCCGCGCAGGCCATGCACGATGTCAGACATCATATCCAGCATGGACTCGGCCTGATTCGACAGTTCGGCCTGGCCCTCATCTATTTTTGCAAGCGCGGCCAATGCCTGTGCAGCCTGCCCAACCAGGTCTGTGGCGGCCGGCATTTCCGGAGACCCCTCCTCCAAAACAGCGAGGGCCTCCTGGGCGTTCTGCGCAAGAGACTCGGCATTCGCCAGCCTGTCGCGCTCCTTACGCAGGTCGTCGTCTTCTCCTGCTTTTAATCTCGCAGCCTCGATCTCCTCAGCTTGATAAGTAAGGACTTCGATACGACGGTCTGCATCGGCCTGGGCCTTGCGCAGATCATTCAATTCGCGGCGCAGGTTCAGTAATTCATGATAGGTCTGGCGGTAATCGCCTAGGGGCTTGGTCACTTCTGCGAAGCGATCGAGCAGGCCCAGGTGTGCGCGTGAATCGAGAAGCGAGAGATGTTCGGCCTGTCCGTGGATATCGATCAATAGCGCGCCCAACTCCTTCAACAACGCGACGTTGACGGTGCGGCCATTGACACGCGCAACGCTGCGTCCCTCCTTGCGGACCTCGCGCATCAGCACGACGTAATTGGGATCGTCCATCAGGTCCTCGCGTTTGAGGACTGCATGCACCGCATCCCTCTCCGGACCTTTGAGCTGGAACAGACCCTCGACGAACGCGGCGTCTGAATCGGTGCGCACGTAGGTGGTATCTGCCTTGCCGCCGATCAGCATGACGACGGCATCCAGAATGATGGATTTGCCCGCGCCTGTTTCACCCGTGAGGATGATCAGGCCGCCACCAAATCGCAGATCGAGTTTATCGATAATGGCAAAATTTTGGATGTGGAGTTCGGTAAGCATGGGTTATCTGGAGAATTGGATCCCGGAGAGTCGGGTGAAAACGAACGGCACGGCAATGACAAGGTAAATGACTTGAAAAACGATCCCAAAAACATTCATGGTCAGGATCTGAAGGATAATCACAGGCAATGCGCCTACGATCACCCCTGCAGCGCAGGTAATAAATAACGAGCGCGAACGGTGGCGGCGGGTGACATAACGGACACTTTCGGCGATCGCAGTCGCGGCAACTGGCGTGCCCGCAAGGATCAAAATCCATCCAAAGAAACCGATCCCGCCGATCAGGGTGACCAGGAACGTTGCCAGGCCGGAAAGAAGGCCTGCTGTGATAAATCCCAAAATGAAGTCGTACCATTCAGCGGTATCAAATGACTTTTGATGCGAGCGAACACAGTCCCTGCACATATATCCAGTTGGTGTGGAGCGCGCGCAGGACGTGCAGATGAAACGTTCGCAGCGTTTACAACGCAGGCTGGTCTCACGAGTGGGATGAACGTAGCAATAATTGATGGTTGAGTCTGTCATCTTGGAAATCCTAATGAGTTTTCGTTCATGTGTGCCGTCAGGTTGCGATAGAAATAACCGGGATCGCCAAAACGGACGAATTGTGCGGTCACATCGGCGGCCCGAACATCCACATGATCGTCTTCCATTAACGGCGTAGGGGGCTGGCCGTCCACGCTGATAACCGTATTCTCGCCGCGCACGGTAATACTTACAGAAGAGCCTTCCGCCAATACAACTGCCCTGTCCACGGAAAGATGAGGCGCAATGGGTACCAGCAGGATATTGCGCAATTCAGGCGGCAGGATCGGCCCACCTGCGGCCAAAGCATACGCCGTGGAACCCGTGGCAGTGGATGCAATCAATCCGTCGGCGACATAACTGGCCAGTTGACGCCCATCGACGGAGGCTGTCAGCCGTACCGGACGAAGATTTTGTCCGCGGCCAACCACTACTTCATTCAGCGCGTTCCAGTTGCCAAGTGGCTCGCCGGCGCGGATATGGTCTGCATGCAGCATCATACGGTCCTCGACCCATGCCTCGCCCTGGAATAGTTTTTCAAAGTACTCGCGCCATTCGTTGCGGTCCACCTGAATGAGAAACCCGATGCGGCCCATGTTCACGCCCAATATTGGAACGCCCGATGGCGCGCAGAGGTGCCCGGCCCGCAATACGCTGCCGTCACCGCCCACGGCAACGAGCATATCGAACTCACCGCCTCTCACACGTTTGCGAAGTCCTTCATCGTATAGAGAACCACAAGGTGAATCCAATCCCTTCTCTTTCAAATAAGCCGCAATCGCCTGCCCTTCTGCAAAGGCCTCGGGCGTTTTTGGGTTCGCGGTGATCACCGGTCGTTGAGGGATGAAGTCTGCGGACATCATGCGGATTATACCTTTTATGGAAGGCTGTCCCTACGCGAGACTCTGGTCGCACACATTTCTAAAACCGCAGCGCGCGCAACGGGACGCCTGCTCATGCGAACGAGGCACCTGTCTCTTCATATCGTCCTGCTGCATATCGGCAAGCAGGTTCATCAAAGCGGATTCCAGATCACGCGTGTAATCGACTGCAAAATCGCGGTTCTCATAGTGAATGATGCCATACGGCGGACGTTTGCCATACGTCTTTTCAACAAGCAGGCAATACGAAGCCAGTTGAAAGATATGCGAATCATAGGGGGCCTCAGGGGCACGCCCGGATTTCACCTCCACAGGGATGATCTGCCCGTTCTTTTCGATCAGGTAGTCCGGTTTGCCCGCCAGCCCCAATGCTGCATAAAAGAGGGGTTTTTCCACCTTTCCCCAGCCGCGCGTATCGGTATAGATCACGCGGCCGCCCGGCAGACCTGCAGCTTTTTGCTGACGGTCTGATTGCCAGAAAAAGAGAACGGCAAGGATAAAGAGAAAAAATATAATGTAAGTCATAAAGGGATGCGCATTATGAACTAGATGGCAGCAGCTTTTTTGATGACCTTTTTCACGCGCGCCAGGGCAGAGCCACCCAGGTCTTCCAATCGTTTTTCAACGGCCTTGATGAACTCATCCTTATTCTTCGAATTCACTGCCGGCAATGATTTCTCTGAATGTTGCGCCACTTCTTTTGGACGGCAACTTGAAAGATGCTTGAGCAAATAAGGGAAGACCGCCTTGTTATATTTCTCGTTCGCCGCAGCGGTGCAGGCCAGCGTGGAGATGGCATGATCCACTGTGATCACCGAGCCGGTCTCTTTTGCCTTTTTGATCTCATCCAGATGTTCGAAGACCGCATCTGGATTTGCCTTCGCAACCTCCGCCAGCGCGGTCATCCCGCCCCATACAAGACGATTGTTTTTGCTTTTTAATGCCTTCACAAAATCCCCGGCATAGCCTGCGATCAATTTTGGTTCGATCGCGCCGACTTCGTATAAGACCTTGATGCAATCCGCCTGGATGTTTTTATCCTTGTTCCACAGGTTTTCCGCAATTTCACGGATGCCGGCCTTGTCTTTTTTAGCGGCAAGCTCACGCGCCAGTTCCTGGTTGGGCACTTCATCACGGCGATTTTGCATATGGGCAATTCGATCGAGAACAGACATTTCAAGACCTCAAGTTTTAAATGATCTGCGCAGTGCAATAGGCAACCAGCAGGAGGATGGCTGCGGAAAGCAGGAGCAAGCCCAGCGTGCGCGTGAGCCCGGAGGCAAGCACCTGACGCCCGTGCCGCGTATGCAGTTGTGTACCGGCAGCGAGTTCCACCTGGTTTTCTGAGGGGGTTCCCTGCTTGCGATACCACCAGGCACGGCGGCAATACAGGTAATTTCCGATATCTGAGGAGCGGATCGTGCGCATTGGCACAGTATAGCACAAATTTTCTATACATTGCAGTTCTTCGGTTCGGTAAATAGATCTGAGGGTTGTTGCAGTTACGCCTATTTTCAGAAAACATATTATCTCCATAGTAAAATATCAATGGGTATAGTCATGAAAGAAAAACAGCAGCCGGCACTTGAATCAATTGTGGGAATTCCCAAACGTGACAATTTTCCGCCCGTGGTGAGCGACCAAATTGATGATTTTTACGGGCTTGTTGATCCTCAAAAGATTGAGAGTTTCAGGCAACAAGAAATAGAAGAATTGGCAAGAAAAATACGAGAGATGCCTGCACTGCCATTTCGTGAGGCTCGAGAGCGGGAAATGCTGCGCCTGACTGCTTATTACGAGGCATTTGCCACCTTGTTTGGTATAGACCTGCGTGAAGTTGCGCGAACACGAACACAGATCAACGCAACCGTGATGTATACGTCCCCGATACTCTTGCAAGCGATGTTCAACGACAAGGGGCAGGAAGACATTCAGGGACGGACGTTTTTCGAGAGTCGAATACAAGCCGGCGGATTTTCCTTCAATGCCACATCCATAAATGTAATCGAGGGATATCCGATGAGTTTCAGCGTTCTGAAACGCAAACTTGGCGACTCTCATGGCGAATACGAAATAGATTATCCGGCAGTCAGCCTGCCTCGTGAGGTCTTCCGGCACCTGAAAGGCTGGCACGATGAGGCCTTTCCAGACAGGCCGCTAAAAGAAAACCCCATACTTTCGTACATCGCGGATGCTTTTTCGTATCGAATTCACGACTGGATACATCAGGCGATCCTGTATGACACCAACTCTGCGACGAGGATATTCCAGAAGTGGTCTGACGATTCATTTTTTGTGTCGCATTTTTTCCCTGATCAATCAATGATCAATTACGAATTCATGTCTGACAAGATCCATTATCTTGTCTGGCAGCAGCTGTTTGGCGAACACCCCGAAACAAAAGAAGCCATTCTGGTGCAGGCAGCGCTATTTTTGGAGCAACTGGATGTTTTTGAACAATGGCTTGACTCGAGAGATGGCACTGAAAAGAGGCTGGCCAATTTTCTTGGGTACGTGGGTCTGAGAGGCTTGTTTAATATTATTCCGATAAGTAAGTTGGCAACAGCCCTGGAACATAATCCGCGCTTCGTAATAATTCAGACGCTGCTCCCTGAAAAATATGCAGGGTATTTGACCAAGCTTTATGAGCCAATTGATCAGCTGGCCATTCCCTTTCGGAGGGGGAAAAACACTCATCTCAGCCTGCAACAAATTCTTGAGGAATATGTAAACGGTCTGCGCGAAGAATTCCAGACACAAAGATTGATATCGATATCAGGGGAACTATGGAATCTGGGGGTCAAAAACAAACTGCCGCTGCTGCTTAAGTCTCTTCCCGGTTCTATTGTTCAGCAAATCGACAAGAACATGGACATCCGTCATCTTGACCCTCGCATCCTTCTAATGCTGAACAATCTGTTTGAAGAGATAAATCGCCAATTCGGCAAAGATGTATTGAAGCATATTGTTCAGCGAGTGGAGATCGATGCTGATGGGTACTTCTATTTGATGATCGACCAGAATGAGATAGATATCTCTTCATCTGGCAGTTTTGTCAGCATTCCGTATCAAAAAGAGGCCATTCTGATCCAGTTACCCTGGGATTACGGTGAATCATTAATTGTCACCCTTACGCGATCACAGAATGTGATCGCCACGCAGACTGGTGCATCCGTACAAATTAAACCAGGCGAAATTTTTTTGATCAATATTGAAAACAGGCAGCTTGCGCAGAAACTGCTGCATGCTTCAGGATCGCTGCAAGTGAAAGGGGGATTTGATCGCTTTTGGGAAACACTGAACTCGGAGCGCACCAGGGGTCATATTGCTCTTGGCGACATGTACCCATACGATTGGGATAAAGCAAGGGATGTATTTATGATTGAATCGGAAAACATTTCCTTCGATCCAGAAAACAGATCGATCCTGCGCGCTGGCCATTACAAGACGAGGCCCGCCAGGCGCCGTGCAGCAGAATTATCAGGACCTGTTTCCATTAATACCGAAAAAGAGACGACCAGGCGGCGGGTTTTGTTTGGATGTATTGTGGAAAATCATGTGCAAAACAGTTCATTGGACTTATTCCCGGTTGACGCGCTCTCCTTCGACCGGTTTTATCAGGCCGAGCGGGCTTCTCTTGCTCCTTTTGGCACCTCATTGATCTTTGCCAAAAAAATGGGGATCAAATCTCTACACGCGTCAGACCAGGTCGTCCAGATGATATTTAAGAGTTTGGGGTTGATCAACGATGTGCGCATTCACGGATTTCGAGGGAAACCGTCTGACTTACGAATTCATTCCCTGCTGTCATAGCATCAAATTCAAATCATCCAGAGCACAGTCATCGAACTTTGGAAAAACGTGTTAAACTAAAAAAGCTTTTTATTTTTATGGAGAAGATCCATGTCCAAACGCGAAACTTATTCCATTGACATTGCGGGGGTTCACCGCGAACTTCCCCTCTTTGAGATCAAACCCGGCCTGCGCATCGCCATCCTGAATATTTTGGGAGATACCGAGCTGGTACAGGCCAGTGCGCGTGAACTTGCGAAGAAGCTCAAAGGTGTGGATTACGACATCCTTGTGACCGCCGAGGCCAAGTCGATTCCGCTCGTCCACGCGCTTTCGGTGGAAACCAAAAAGCCCTACATTGTCCTGCGCAAAACATATAAACCCTATATGGGCGACGCCCTTAAAGCAGAGACCCTTTCCATCACAACAGGGGAGCCGCAAGTATTAATCCTCGATGAAAAGGATCGCTCCGCCATCGAGGGCAAAAAAGTGGTGATCGTGGACGATGTGATCAGCACCGGCTCCACCCTGCAGGGCATGCGCATGATCCTGGGCAAGGCCAATACCAGCGTTTCTGGTGAGGCAGCCATCCTCACAGAAGGCGACCGCGCACAATGGATGCACATCCATTCGCTGGGACACCTGCCCCTGTTCACCGATTAAAAAACAAAGGACACGAGCATCGTGTCCTTTTATCCGATCAATTTCGATTTTTGTTTTCGAGAGAGGGTCTTGATGGCCCTCTCTCTTTTCATGGCCGTTGTGCGGTCCGCTTGCGGCTCGATATATACCAATTTCACCGGAACACGCATGCGCGTGTAATGTGAGCCGGTTCCCTTATTGTGCTGCACCACGCGTCGCTGCGGATCGGTTGTCCAGCCGGTGTAATACGTCCCGTCTGCACATTCGAGGATGTAACAGTAACAGCTCATTTGGCCGTTTTTGCCCGCCTGCCCATCAATGAGCCGAACAAGCGCTCGTTCAAGGAGGGATATTGCGTCGGGTCACGTTGCATCTCGACCCAATTGGCCGATGTTCTTTCATTCACCCAGGTCTCGCGGCCATCACGCGCAGCCTCCAGCCGATTCGTGAGGCTGGCTTCATTTCCCTGTTCGATATCATCACGCAGTCCGCGCAGCGCGGCGATCATGGTGTCCAGTGCGTGGATGACATTCGCTCCATCCTGCAGGGCCAGCATTTGCAACGACTTCAGATCATCAAAGCCCACGCCAGAGGTTGTGGCCGAGTAGGCGCGGCTTGCAACTTTGCGGGCATCTTTCCAGCCGGGCTGGTCCACTGTAGCATTCAACAACGCGGCTGAGATCAATTGCGGTAAAACATATGTGGAGGCGGTGATGCCGTCGGATTCAAGGATATCGGTCAGCAGGGGTGTTGCCCCCAAAAGACTCACAAAATTCGAGGCCAATTCGACGGCCTCGCCCGGGGTGCCGGGAGGAGCATCCACCAGGAAAATGCTTTTCGAGAACAGGTCCGCTTTGGCTGAGTCCAGACCGCTTCCCTCATCCCGTAAAAATTCCGCCGCAATGGCAGGCACAAGCCCCACATAGTAACTGCCCTCGGGCAGGTGATCCCTGGCCCATTTTGCCACCTCGGCTTTCACGGGTGCAGTGTCGAAAACGACCGTTCCATCCTGCAGGTCCGGCTTAATGAACTCGAGTGTTTCGCGTATCTCACTGATCGGCAGGCTTAATATCACGATGCGTGCGTCTTGCACGGCGCGCGGCAGGTTGTGTTCGGTCTTATCCACCGCGCCTTTTTTCTGGGCGGCGCGCTCCACCGAGAAGTCTTTATCGTGCCCCACACGGAAGACCTTGTCTTTATGGGCAGCCAGCGCCAATCCGATCGATGCGCCGATCCGTCCCAGGCCGATGATCGTTACTTGTACAGGCATATTACCCTCGCAGGAGTTTGATGACGGGATTATACTGCGGATACCCCTTTAAACGGCGAGAACCGCGGACGCCGACCGCGGTTCTCTCTTGAAAGGAGGAGAAGAGAAATCACCTTACGAATGTAAATTTATCACACATGTTCTAAGAATACTTGACGCCCAACCTACGCTTGCCCTACGATTGTTCGACAATTAACAAGAATGTAAACGGTTTTGGCGATTTTTTTCATTTGGAGACACCCAGATGACCCTCTCTTCTCCCAAAATTTATCTTGGCGAACTAAATAATACTCCTCTTGGGGATTTGCGCCTCGCAGCCTCGGACCTAGGCCTGCTCGCTGTGGAATGGGCAGACTCGCAACCCGAGCTCAATTCATACCTGGGCCGCTTTAAGCTTCCCATGGAAGCCAACGCAGAAATACTCCGGCCATTTGCCAGGGAACTTCTTGAATATGCACAAGGCGATCGCCGCGAATTCACTTTCGAGATCGATTGGGATTCGTTACGCCCATTCCAAAGAAAAGCCATGCAGGCTGTATATGCCATTCCATATGGCGAAACCCGCACATATTCCGAGATTGCCGATCGGATCGGCCATCCGAAAGCGCCGCGCGCCGTGGGTCGCGCCAACGCCACCAATCCCATGCCGCTGGTCATTCCGTGCCATCGACTCATTGGTACAGATGGAAAGCTGCATGGCTATGGCGGCGGGGAGGGATTAAAGACAAAGGAATGGTTATTGAAAATGGAGGGTGCGCTTTTATCGTGACCCTAACAATCTATTTGAAAACTCAAGATAATCCACCACGAAGGCACTAAGTCTCAAAGACTCTAAGGAAAACCTTTGCCGTCTCCCTCACCTGCGGTTTCGGGACAGGTGTCGCATCGGCGTGCCGCCGTTGTTCGCGGCACGAACGGTGTGTCTCACCTGCACTACAACAAACGCACGAAGTCCCCGTAGCGCAGCGTAGTGGGAGTGCGGCGCAAGTGT
>CAZJYB010000045.1:0-25069 GCA_964549865.1 uncultured Anaerolineaceae bacterium | reverse complement strand
ATTTGACCTGCCTGTGTTCCGCCTCACGCGGGACCTGGGTGCGGTCACACCACCCAGACATTTCCACAAGCCGAGGCCGATTTATCGGAAGTCTCGGCTGTGTGCTTTAATGCGAAAGATAACCGCCATTGAGCCTCAAAAGAATCGCAATCGGGTGAGCATTCACCTGGATGGAGAATTCGCTTTTGGGCTGGCGCGCATCACAGCCGCGTGGCTAAGGAACGGCGACGAGCTAAGCGAAGAAAAGATCGCCAAACTACAGGCCGACGATGCGCGTGAACGGGCTTATCAACAAGCGCTGCTCTTCCTGAGCTATCGCGCCCGTTCCGAAAAGGAAATACGACAGAACCTGCGCAAGCATGAGATCCCGGAAGAGGTGATCGAGGAGACCCTCGAAAAACTTCGCGAGGGCGGGCTTGCGAATGACAACCAATTTGCCCGCGTATGGGTGGAAAATCGAAATACCTTCCACCCGCGCAGCCGCCGTGTATTGACGATGGAACTTCGTCAAAAGGGACTCGACGACGAAACTGTCCAGGCTGCTGTTGCAGATGTGGACGAAGATGCTCTCGCCTATGAATCTGCGCTCAAACGGGCAAACAGATTCAAAAGCCTGGAGTGGAGTGAGTTTCGAAAGAAACTGTCCGAGTACCTTGCACGACGCGGCTTCTCTTATTCCATCATCGCACCGGTGGTGACCAGGGTGTGGACCGAGACGCATACGCAGGAAGAACATTATTTTGAAGATGAGGATTTAACATGAATATATTGATAGATGTCCTTGTGCTTGTGATCGGCCTTGCGGTTGGATATTTTTTCCACCGCTACCAGGCGGATCGCACTTTAAAAGGAAAACAGGAAAAAGCCGACGATATTCTAAAAGTTACAAAAACCCAGGCCGGTCTGATCGAAAGCGGCGCGCGTGAGAACGCCACCAAGATCGTGCTGGCAGCTGAATCGGAGATCAAGGAACGCCGTATCGAGATGAACCGTGAGATCGAACGTCTCGACAAACGCCGTTCCGAACTCGACAGCCGCTTCGACAAGATCGAGCAACGCGAACAAACGCTCAACAAGCGCCAGTCTCAGATTGACAAACGCGGCAACGATATCGAAAAATTGTACGAGGAAGAAGTGAAAAAGCTCGAACAGATCGCGCAGCTCACACCGGAGGAGGCAAAGAAGGAACTCTTTGCCGCTGTGGAAAAGGAAGCGCGCGGCGATATGGCGCGCATTATGCGCCAGATCGAAGCCGAGGCACGCGAGGAGGGCGAAAAGCGCGCCCGCAAACTGATCGCGGACGCCATCCAACGCGTTGCCTCCGAACACGTGGCGGAGGTCACGCGCGCAGTGGTCACCCTCCCAAGCGAGGAAATGAAGGGCCGCATCGTGGGCCGCAACGGACGCAATATCAAGGCCTTTGAACAGGCCGCGGGTGTGGATGTGATCGTGGACGATACGCCCGACTCTGTAACGGTCTCCTGCTTTGACTCGGTGCGACGCGAGATCGGCCGGCGCGCACTGACCAAATTGATCCTCGATGGTCGCATTCATCCGGCGCACATTGAGAAGATCGTTGAAGACGAAACAAAGGCCGTTGAAAAGATCATGAATGAAGCGGGCGAGCAGGCTGCTTATGATGCGAACGTCTCGGGTTTACATCCTGAAGTATTACGTATGATGGGTCGTTTGAAGTTCCGCACATCGTATGGACAGAACCAGCTTGCGCATGCAGTGGAAGTTTCCAAACTCGCCGGGATCCTGGCGGCGGAAACCGGCGCAAACGTGGAATGGTCCAAACAAGGCGGCTTCCTGCATGATATCGGCAAAGCCATGGATCATAACCAGGAAGGCACACACGCTGCATTGGGCGCGGAATATTGCAAACGCTACGGCGTGAACCCGATCGTGATCAATGCGATCGCCGCTCATCACCATGAGGTGGATCAGGAAACCGTGGAAGCGGTCATCGCAGAAGCGGCAGATGCCATCTCCGGCGCACGCCCCGGTGCACGTCGCGAGGATCTGGAGGCGTACATCAAGCGCATCCGCTCGCTGGAGGAAATGTCCCTGTCATTCGAAGGCGTACAACAAGCCTTCGCCATTCAGGCCGGCCGCGAAGTACGCATTTTGGTCAAGCCGGAAACGATCGACGACCTTGCCTCTGCACGGCTGGCGCGCGATATTGCAAAAAAGATCGAAGAGACCATGCAATACCCCGGGCAGATCCGTGTAACCGTTATTCGCGAGACACGAGCCACAGAATACGCGAAATAAGTCTCTTGCAAAGAGATTGCGAATGAGATCCCCCATTTCGCAGAGTGCTAGAATCATGGGAATGAGCCTGAATTCCCGTTCGCCTCTGATGAGATGGGGGATCGTGTTTTGCCTGACAGTGGCATATCTGCTGCTATTCCCAGTCTTGGAGCGTGCATTCGGTCCGGCAGCAACCAGTCTGGCGGTATTGCCTGTCGCGGTGATAACATGGTATTTTGGCTTGATCGCGGGGTTGATTGCCAGTCTACTCGCTATTCTCTACAGCATAACTTTTCTAATTTTCGTTGAGAAACATAACCTCGAGACCCTGCTCTACTTCGGGCTAGCACTCAGACTATTGATGTTGATCATCATGGTACTCCTCGTCCACGTTGTACACAATCGACTGGAAGGATTTATGCGGATCGCGGCGGAATCCCGCTGGCGCGAACGCTATCTTACCCTGCTCAGAATAACAACCAACAGCATCCTGGATCCTAAAAACGCTGAGGATCGATATTATTATCTGATCACTCACATGGTAAATTTATTTGTTGCCGATTACGGTTACTTCTTTGGTTGGGATGAAATACAGGAACGGGCGGTCCTGATTGCATCCACCTTGCCCCCGGAACGACCCGTTGACAAGATCGTATTAAAACCAGGCGAATCAGCCATAAGTGAGTCGATATTGCGAACTGAGCGCGGCCTGGCAATTGATAACGTATTGAATTCACAAGACACCTTCCATGCCACTCTTTTCAAAGACCTGGCGCTTCCAATCCATTCCATACTCGCCTTTCCTTTAATAGCAGAGCAGCACAAGTTGGGCATAGTGATCCTCGCATATGAGAGTCCGCGTCACTTCACAACAGATGAGATCGACCGCGCTGGAAATGGCGGGGATCAGATTGCTCTTGCGCTCCAGAACGTCCAGCGGGGAGCCGATATTCAAAAACGCCTGCGCGAATCCAATGCATTGGCAAATATCTCGCTGGCGTTAAGTGAAACTGAAAAGATCGGCCTCAGCAATGTTTTGCAGTTGATTGTTAATTCTGCAAAAGAATTGATTCCCAACACGCAGCGGGCCATCATCCATTTGCTGGACAGCGAACGACAGGAGCTGACTCCGGAAGCAGTGATCGGCTACGACAACCCCGTGGAAGGAAAAAGAAAAAAAATGCGCCTGGGTGAAGGCATCGCCGGGCAGGTCATCGCCAGCGGGGAAACCATTAACATTGCGAATATCGAAACGGACACGCGCTTTGTCAAGTTGGGTGCGCCTCCCAAATTCCGTTCCCTGGCGGTCGCACCCGTACAAAGCGGAGACCAAAAACTTGGAACGATCAGCATTCTCAGCAATACGCCGAATGCATTCTCCCAGGAAGAAAGCCGCTTGTTGACCGCTTTGGGAATACAGGCTGCCATTGCCATTGAGAATGCAAATTTGCTTGAGAGTATTCAACAATCTTTAAAGGAGTCAAATGCCCTTTATCGCATCAACCAGGGGCTCGCCGCCTCCCTTAACGCGGGTGAATTATTAAAGGATGCCGTGGATCTTCTGCAGAAGAGTTTCGGATACTATCATGTACAGGTTTATGTGGTGGAACCGGAAACGGGCAATTTCATTCCACGTGCCGGAAGCGGAAAGATCGGCGACCAGCTAAAAGTGGAGAAATATCACCTCTCGCCGGGAGAGGGGATCGTCGGTTATGCAGCTGAGACGGGTACGCCTTTCTTTACCAACGACGTGGATGAGGTGGTGTTCTTTACCCGTAACCATCTCCTGCCGGACACCAGATCTGAACTGGCCGTTCCGGTTAAAGTGGGTGACAGAATCCTTGGCGTTTTGGACGTCCATCACATTCCACCCACCGATCTGACCCAACGCGATATCCAACTGGTCAGTGCAGTTGCCGACCAACTCGCAATTGCGCTGCAAAATGCGAATTTATATGAAGAATTGCAAACCTCCCTTGAACATGAAAAAGCCATCCGCAACCAGCTCGTACAGAATGAACGCCTGGCGATCATGGGGCGACTGCTCGCGACCGTTTCACACGAGTTGAACAACCCACTGCAGGCCATCCAGAACGCGCTCTTTTTATTAAAAGAGGAAAAGGGCATTTCGCCACAGGGCAGGCAGGATCTTGAAATCGTACTGGCAGAGTCGGAACGCATGGCGGGTTTGATCGAGCGTCTGCGTTCCACCTACCGCGCAGCACAGCCCCAGGACTTTCAGGACACGCAGGTCAACAACATTGTCAAGGACGTTCTGGCACTGATTACGACACACTTAAGACACAACCAAATCACATTTGATTTTCACCCAGACCCAGAGCTCCCGAACATTCCAGCTCTGGCAGACCAACTGCGGCAGGTGGTATTGAATTTATTGATGAACGCCGTGGAGGCCATGACCAGTGGCGGCCAGTTGACGGTCAGTACAAAGTTAGAGCATGCTGAAATCCTGCTTACAGTTTCAGATACCGGGATGGGTATCGATGCCGATATTCTGCCAAATATCTTCGATGCATTCGTAACCAACAAGTTGCGCGGCACCGGCCTCGGATTGACCATCACCCATGATATCGTCATCAAACATCGCGGCCGCATTACCGCGGAAAACAACGCAGACAAGGGCAGTACTTTCAGTGTCTGGCTGCCCCTGGAAAACCGTGAGGCCGTATGAACATCAGCGGGCATATTCTGATCATCGACGATGAGGCCGCCCTTCGCAAAACGTTGGCGCGTATCCTGCAACAGGCAGGCTTTGAAGTGACCACCGCAGAGAACGGCGAACAGGCTCTTGCATTCCTGAAGTCGACCTCCTACGATCTGGTCTACATGGACCTGCGCATGCCCGGGCTGCACGGGTTGGATACACTCAAGCTGGTTCATGAAATGCACCCGAACCTGCCCGTGATCCTCTTCACCGCCCAGCCGGATCTCAACTCGGCAGTGGAGGCCTTGCGCAATGGAGCAACCGATTATTTGCTCAAACCGCTCAGGCCGCAAGTGGTGATCGACCGCACGAAAAACATTCTCGCGAGTCAACAAAAGGAAAAACGCAAGCGGGAGATCGCGCTGCAGATCGAAACGCTCCAGGCAGAATTAAAAAACCTCGAAACCAGTATAGAAGGCAAACCCATCACGCCGCCGTCATCTTTAAAAGATCGCTTTCTCAAACGCGGCGTCCTGGTATTTGACCTGCACGCACGGAGGTTGACGATCAATGAAGAGGTGATCAACCTGCCGCCCACCTCATTTGATTATCTGCTTGTGCTGGCACGTCATGCACCGGATGTGGTGGATTATCAAACGATCGTGGCGGAAGCGCAGGGCTATCAGGCGAATGCACGTGAGGCACAGGAACTTACCAAGTGGCATATTCATGAATTGCGGCAAGCCATTGAAAAGGACGCCCGCAACCCTTTATTTCTGCTCAATGTGCGGGGAACGGGATACCGTCTCGTGGCAGATTAGGCAGATTCAACACATCGGGCTGATTCGCCCTTTGGACAGAACCCGCTTCCGGCTGGACCTGAGGCGGGTTTCTGATTCCCAACTTTTCCCAACTTTTATCCTCCTCTCCCTATCGTTTCAATCAGGGATTCTGGTGCAAAATCCAGCTTATGACCACACAAGAATTCCCCTCCCTCGACCCGGTACGCATTCTGGTAGTAGATGATCACCCCAATACGGCGACGACACTCGCCCGTTCCCTCGCACAGCTTGGCTCGCGGGTAAACGTGATGTCCGCGGTCAGTGGCCGCGAGGCGCTCGAAAAGGTCAAAACCGTCGGCGTGGATATCTTGTTCACAGACATGATTATGCCGGAAATGACCGGCCTGGAGTTGATCGAAAAAATGCAAAACCACCCCGGAGGCCGCCCTGCATTTACCTATCTGGTAACGGCTTACGATGTACCCGGATTAAAAGTAACCGCCCATCGTCTGAAGGTAAACGGAGTTATCGTCAAGCCTGTACGACCTGAACGCATCTGTCAGATCGCAACCGAGGCGATGGAGGAGATGAAGCACGTAACAATGCCCTTGAAGAAAGTGGTGGATAGAAAAAAGAAGTTCAAGATCCTTATCGCAGATGACCGCCCGGATAATATAACTTTGCTTGCAAGATATCTCGACTATGAAGGCTACGAAAATGTTGCCGCGCGCGACGGGCTGGAGGCGATAAACAAGGTGCGTGACGAATTGCCTGATCTGGTGCTGCTCGATATTAACATGCCGAACAAGGATGGCTTTACAGTTTTGGAGGAGATCCGTGCGGACCCGGCCATTGAACATATCCCGGTGATCATCCTTACAGCCGCCCGTCTCGGCCCATCAGATGTTCAATCCGGCTTGAATTTGGGCGCGGATGATTACGTGACCAAACCGTTCGACCGGCACGAGTTAATGGCACGCATTCGCACCAAGCTGCGCGTAAAGGAAGCAGAGGATGTGATCCGCCGTCGAAACCGTGAGTTAAGCCTGCTGCCGGAAATCGGAAAGGAACTTAGCGCGCGCCTCGATATTAAAGATCTTGCCAGTGTGCTCCTGAAGCGCACGGTTGAAACACTGGGAGCCAACCGCGGCGGCATGATCATGCTGGACGCCGCGGGAAAGGTGGGACAAAGTTATCAGTTCACATTATCGCCAATGAGTTTTTCAGACGATCAAAAGATCATCTCTGAAAATTCGTTGAGTGTCATTAAAGAACAGGGCCGCGGCTTGATCATTCACGATACACAGGCCGACCAGAATTGGCCGGCGGCTGCTTTGGATGAACTCATACGCTCGGTCTTGATCGCCCCATTATTTGGGCGGCATCAATTACTTGGCGTGCTCGCACTCACACACGAACAGGATCATTATTTCAACATGGAGCACTTGCTGCTGCTACAGGCCATCGCAAGCCAGGCAGCGATCGCGATTGAAAATGCCAGCTTGTATTCAAATGTGGCACATGAACAACAACGGCTGGCAGCTGTGCTGCGGAACGCGGCAGACGCGATCTTGATGTTCGACGAGGATAGCCGCCTGTCCCTGCTTAATCCTGCCGCCGAGCGATTATTCACCGATTTCAGTGCAAGGCTCAACCAGCCCATGGAACACGGGTTTGGGTATGATGAATTTATCCAAATGATCGAAAAGGCACGCGCCTCTCACACCGCCAGTTCCGGAGAGGTGACATGGCCCGATAAACGGGTGTTTGCAACTCATCTAACCCCGATCGAATCGGGCGGGATTGTTGCCATTTTGCATGATGTGACACGGTTTAAAGACGTGGAAAAGGTAAAGGATGAATTCATCGCCACCGCGTCGCATGATCTGAAAAACCCGATCACGGCCATCCAGGGATTCAGCCAGCTGATCACCCAGGCAGGGCCATTTAATGACGTCCAACTGAATTTTGTGCACCGCATTCAAGGTGCCGCCAACACGATGTATGAACTTGTGCACAATATGATGCAACTTGCTCAAGTGGATTTAAACACCACTCACCTGCATCTACCCGTGGAGATGGGTGCGTTGCTGTCAGAAATAGCAGATGAGTTTCTGCCACAAGCACAGGCAAAAGACCAGACTCTCAACTTCATTCCCCTGCGGGAAAGCGTGCCGGTCAATGGGGACCCTTTGCAGTTGCGCCAGGTATTCCGCAACCTCGTAGGCAACGCGATCAAATACACCCCTGCCAATGGAACGATCACACTTTCTACAAAAGTTGACAATGGAAAACTCGTCGTACAGGTACAGGATAGTGGTTACGGAATTCCCACATCTGACCTGCCTTTTATCTTCGATCGTTTTTACCGTGTACGCGAGGGCCGCAACGCCCAGGAAGAGGGCAACGGCCTTGGCCTGGCAATCGTGAAATCGATCGTCGAACAACACAACGGACAGTTCAGCGTGCAAAGCCAGCTGGGGACAGGTTCGACATTCAGCATCGACCTACCGGTCATCACAGCCGAAAAACTTTCCACGATCGAGCTCACCTCCAAATGACAAATGCATACTTATGCTCATTAAGCATTTAATAAACGGAGCTAAACATGTTAAATTCGGTTCGAAGATTTTTTACAGCACCTGTATTTGAAGGTGATAAAGAAAAAACACAATCCGCCAGGTTACTTTATCAGATCATCAGGGTGGTCTGGGCGCTGCCCGCTTTGCTTATCGCTATTATTGTTTTAAATCCTGCCCAGCGCGGATCGGCTATTCCTCCAGCAATCGTTATTTCCATAACTCTCTTCGTTCTCATGGTGCTCAGCCGCATGGGCTGGGTGGGTTTTGCCAACTATCTTATAGTGGGAATGATCATTCTGGTTGTCAGTTATGCGGACTATAGTAACTCTGGCAATATTCAGCCGTCGACATTGGTAGTTGCCATTGCGATCATCATGAGCGGCTTGTTACTTGGCAGGCGCGCCCCGATTGTGACGGCCATCCTGATTGCCATTTCGCACGCCTTCATAATTAATCTTCAAATGCAGGGCAGCCTTGAAATGACCAGTGCTCCCGCAACCGGCCCTGAAAATATGGTCATTACCGGCATCATCCTTTTACTGATTGCATTTCTCTTTCAGTTTGTAATTTCAAGGCTCCAATTTGCGTTGGATCAAGCCCGCAAAAATGAAACGGAATTGCAGATCAGTAACCGCGAACTTGAGGAAAGCAGGATATCCCTCGAACAACGCGTGGCAGATCGTACCAAAGCGCTTGCCACATCCACTGAAGTCAGCCGACGCCTTTCCACGATCCTTGACCAAAAGCAACTGGTGAGCGCAGTGGTGGAAGAAGTAAAGAACGCTTTCAATTATTACCATGCTCATGTCTATTTGCTCGATGAAAGCGGCGAAGAGCTGCAGATGGCTGGCGGTACCGGCCAAGCGGGCCAGACCCTGTTAAGGCGCGGACACAAGATCTCGAGAGGCAAAGGCCTGGTGGGACGCGCGGCTGAGACCAATGCGGTTGTGCTTGTCTCCGACGTCTCAAAAAGCCCGGATTGGTTGCCCAATCCATTATTACCAGAAACCAAATCTGAAATTGCTGTGCCGATCTCGCTTGGCGATCAGGTGGTCGGTGTTTTGGATGTGCAGCATAACGTCGCAGACGGATTGAAACAGGAAGATGCAGACTTGCTTCAATCCATTGCGAACCAGGCTGCCATTGCCCTGCGTAACGCCCGCTCCTATGCAGAAGTACAGGCGCGGGCTGAGCGCGAAGCACTGCTCAGTTCCATCGGTCAGAAGATCCAGAGCGCGAACTCTGTCGATGGTGCCTTGCAAGTGGCTGTCCGCGAACTTGGACGCGCCCTGGGCAAACAGACCAGCGTGCAATTGCATCCGAATGCCAGCAGCGACAAAAGGAATTAGGTGATGAGCATGTTAACTTCCATTCGCAAGTTTTTTTCAGCGCCTGTTTTTATAGGGGAAGAAGAAAAAACACGAAATGCAAAAATGCTTCATCAGATTGCCATGGCAACCTGGAGCCTGCCCGTTCTGGGATTGCTGGTTAGTTTTCTAAATCCAACATCCAGTCGTTATGTGATTCCAATCTCATTAATTCTGACTGTAGCATTAGTCATAATACTTCACCTAAATCACGCCGGCAAAGTAAGGCCCGCAAGCACGATTATGGTTGGTATTGTAACCCTGGCCCTTTCCTATTTGAACTTCCAAGGCGCGGGTGAGCCTCGACCACTGGCATTGCTTATGGTTATCGCCATCATGATGAGTGGCTTGCTGCTGGGAAGCCGCGGAGCGGTTATCGCCGCCATTGTCCTTGTAGTACAACACACACTTATTGTTTTACTCGCCGCGAAAGGGTTAATCTTCCCTCAAGTCTCAAGCACAGCCCCACCTCAGAATATCATCGTTACTGCTGCAGGTTATCTTCTGATTGGCTTTATGTTTCGTTTATCTCTTGCCAGAGTCCAATTTGTAGTGGATCTACTTCGCAAGCATGAGGCCGAACTGGAGCGCCGAAATCGGGAATTGGAAGGACTCAGCAAATCGCTCGAACAACGCGTGATTGACCGCACCACAGCGCTGGCAACCTCAACAGAAATCAGCCGACGTCTTTCCACCATTCTTGACCAAAAACAACTGGTAACGGAAGTAGTGGAACAAGTCCAGATTGCCTTTAACTATTATCACGCTCATATTTATTTATTGGACGAAACCAGCGGTGAATTGGTAATCGCAGGCGGTACAGGGAACGCAGGGCTGACCATGCTGGCAAGCGGCCACAAGATCCCCGGGGGCAAAGGCCTGGTAGGCCGCGCGGCTCAAAGCAATTCTCTGGTCCTGGTATCCGATACATCAAAGAATCCCGACTGGCTGCCGAATCCACTGCTGCCTGAAACCAAATCTGAAGTGGCCGTACCGATCTCGGTTGGTGATCAGGTGTTGGGCGTGTTGGATGTGCAGCATAATATTACAGACGGATTAACGCAAGACGATGCTGATTTGATTCAATCCATTGCAAACCAGGTCGCCATCGCGCTACGAAATGCCCGTACATATACCGAGGTGCAGGCCCGGGCTGAGCGTGAAGAGCTGATCAGTTCCATCGGGCAGAAGATCCAGAATACATCCACCATCGAAAGCACTTTAAAGGTGGTCGTCCGTGAATTGGGCCGTGCATTGGGTTCCAAAGAAACACGCGTCATGCTGGACTCGCCGCTGAAATCCGATCACGCCATTATTGCAACTACTAGGACCAACGGCAATAACGGATCGAACCACAGTTAAGAATGGATAGAGGAAATGCCATGCCGGCGGAAATTTCCATACGCATATGCTCGCACAATTGCGCGAATATTTCAACGAAGGAATTCTACATACCATTATCGGGTTTGATACCAAACTGCGCGAGGCCCAGGCAGCCGGGCAGCCTATTACAATCCACGCCCCGTTGAGTCGCGGCGCACAACAATATCGGCAACTGGCCGAGGAGTTATTAGACCATGTCTCAAACAAACAAATACAAACAGCTTGAAGCGCTCTTATCCAAAACCAAATCGGCCGACCCAAATCCCGGTGCCCGACCGGCAAGCGGTGAAATGGATGCCTTGCGTGCCCGCGTCAACGAGCTGGAAGCGGCGTTGGCCGCAAAACCTGAGGCGAATACCGCTGCTGATAGGTTAACAGCGAAACGCGCTTCGCAACATCTGGTTGGCGCAAACGAGGCAAAACACCCAACCGAGCAGGCTCCCCAGCAGGGGCGCAATGCCGTCCGCTTGACGGGCATCTTTACAGTCGCTGCCCTTGTTGCAACAGCCATCTTTGCTTTTCTAGCCATACAAAATGGCGCATGGCAATCGTACGCAGTTGTGGTGGGTTTCATCGGGTTTTTTATCGCGCAGTTTATCAGCGCCCGGCTGGCTCGGCAAAATCGGGTCGAACAGGCCGGAACTCTCATGATCGCAAGCGTGTGTTACGTCGTATTGGTTATGACCACGTTCATGTACGGGGTGGGCCAGGCGCTTAGCATCGCTCTTGCGCTGGCGATTATAGAAATAGCCTTCGAGACCCTCTCCGGAAAGACGGCGACCCGCGTGCGGCTTTCGGGCCTGATCTTTGCAGCGGGCATGTTTCTGATGGACCGTTTTGCGCCATGGAGCCGGCCATTGATTCCTGCAGTGCAATATTCCATTCCTGTTATCGCGGCATCGGTTGTTATTACCATAGCGTTCCTAATGATCGGCCGTGTCCGTTTATGGAACAGGGCTCTCGCAAATATTTCCATGGGCTGGAAAATGGCTTTAATGGTATTCGTGCTCGTTGTTGGCATTGCAGGCGTGGTGGCCATCGGTTTTCGCAGTTTGCAAAGATTGCAATTTCACAACTCAAACCTTTATGAATTCATGTTGATCCCGATCATTACGCTTGAAGATGCAAATGTTCGCCTGGCAGATACAAAATTCCACATCCATGTGCTGGACGAAGAGTTGGAAAATCTTTCCTCCGCTGAAAAGGCGGAAAATATTGATACTGTACAAAATAGCGCGCGAGGTTTGAGAGACGCGCTGAAGCGCTATGAAAGCGAATGGATTACTACTGGCAACGCAGAGTTTACAGACCTGCTTCGTAACGAGGGACGGTTGAATCTGCAGGAAACAGAAGTTAACATCTTTAATGAGACCACTGCCTCGCTCGATGAATATGAAACGGTCATGCGTGCTTTTCTGGCGAGCGTAGAATCCGGACAGCCGAGCGAAACTCTGGCTTTGGAGGCCGAAAATGCGGTACAGAAGGTTATCAACAACACTCGAAAGTTGATCGCGGTCAATGAAGAATTTGCCAAAATATCCTCTAAAGCTGCCGATGGAGACTACAACGGAGCACTGGTCAGTGGAGGCATCACGGTGGCAATTGCTCTCGCCGCAGGTTTGTTCATCTCTTTATTGATCGTGGTCTCGGTCACCAGTCGTTTAAGCGAACTTACTCGCAGCGCATCAGCCCTGCAACAAGGCGATCTCAACCAGGAAGTGTCTTTGACCGGGCGTGATGAAATTGGTTTGCTCGGATCAACGTTCAACAGAATGGCAAACCAATTAAAAGAACTGTTCAGCACGATGGAACAACGCGTTGCCGACCGCACCCATGATCTGGAATTGGCCACGGAGGTTGGACGTTCTGTATCTGAAAAAATGGGCAATCTTGACGAACTGCTTTCCCAGTCAGTAGAGTCGATCCGCTCCAGATATGGTCTCTACTATACACAGATCTATCTAATGGACGATTCTGGACGAAGCCTCGTCTTGCGCGCAGGCACCGGGGATGCCGGGTTGCAGCTTCAACGACGGGACCATCGCCTTGCAATTTCAGCCAGTTCATTGAACAGCCGGGCAGCCTCAACTCAAAAACCAGTGCTCGTGGACGATACGCAAAAGAGTTCAAGTTTCCTGCCCAACCCGCTGCTTCCACTTACGCGTTCAGAACTTGCAGTTCCATTGATCGCAAATAACAAGGTTGTAGGCGTGTTGGATATGCAGAGTGAAAAGCCGGAGACATTTAGCGAGACAAATCTTCCCGCTTTCGAGGTACTGGCAAGTCAGCTCGCCATTGCCATCCAAAACTCGGCTTTGTTCAACCAGGCCGAAGAAGCCCGTTTGCAAGTGGAAGAACAGGCGCGCCGTCTGACTGCTTCAGGCTGGCAGGAATTTATGAATGGTGTGGATCGCAGCGAGCACATTGGGTATTTATTTGATCAAAAAGAGATCATGCCTCTGGCTAAAGATCAAACTTCCGGGCCTGAGAACGTACTGATCGTCCCCATTCAAGTTGCCGGGGCCAGCGTGGGCGAGATTCGTTTCACAGACGAAGAAACCCGCAAATGGACAGAATCAGAGAGGCAGATTGTTGAAGCGACGATCACACGCGCGGCCCAGCATATCGAAAATCAACGCCTGCTGGCCCAGGCCCAACAATATCGTGCACAAGCAGAACAGGTCTCACGACGCCTCACACGAGAAGGCTGGGATTCCTATGTGCAAACCCGCGGTCAACTGGCCGAAGGATATGCATACGACTTGAATAGCGTACAACAAGTGACCGCTTCAAACAACGGGCACAAATCAAGCGACCTTGCTCTTCCACTCACAGTGCGCGACGAAATTATCGGCCAATTCACAATAGATACGAAAGATAGTCTCAGCCAGGAAATGAACGAGATCGTCGTCGCTGTAGCAACACAACTGGGCGATCAGATCGAACGCCTGCGTCTATCCGAACAAAGCGAAAAACGCGCTTACGAGCTCGCCACAGTAGCAACCGTTTCGACAACTGCATCCACTGTGCTTAACCCGGATGAACTCCTGCAGGCGGTTGTAAACCTTACCAAAGAGCGTTTCGATCTGTACCACGCTCATATTTATCTTGTGGATGAGTCGTGGAACACGCTGCTCCTGGCTGCAGGCGCGGGAGAAGTTGGAAGGCAAATGGTTGCAGGCGGCCACTTCATCCAATTGGATGTGGAAAAATCTCTCGTAGCCCGTGCTGCACGTGAACAACAGGCGATCATCGTTAACGACGTCCGCACTGAACCGGACTTCTTGCCCAATCCATTATTACCGGAAACACGCGCTGAAATGGCCGTGCCCATGATCGTGGGTGATAAGGTCCTCGGTGTGTTCGATGTGCAATCCATAAATGCAGGCGGGTTTTCAACCGAAGACGCCAGCATCTACACCACCCTGGCTGCACAAGTGGCAGTTGCCCTGCAAAACGCCCGCTTGTATATGGAACAATCCGCCACAGTAACACAACTCCGCGAGTTGGACCGCCTCAAATCATCCTTCCTCGCCAATATGTCTCACGAATTGCGCACACCGCTTAACTCCATTCTTGGCTTTGCGGATGTGATGCTCGAAGAGCTGGATGGCCCACTCACGGAAAATATGAACAACGATCTGGGTCTCATCCAGAAAAACGGACAACACCTACTGCATTTGATCAATGATGTGCTGGATATGGCCAAGATCGAAGCCGGCAGGATGAACCTCAATGTGGAAAAATTCAACCTGCATTCGACCATCGAAGAGGTCATCCATATCACGTCGCCTCTTGCCAGCGAAAAATCGCTGTCACTTTTTATTGAAAAGGATTCGGATCAGGATGTGGAAATTCAGGCGGATCGCATCCGCCTGTGTCAGGTGATGATCAACCTCGTCAACAACGCCACGAAATTCACAGAAAAGGGCAGGGTCACCATCCGCACCATTCGCGAAGACGACCAGGTGCTGATCTCCGTCAAGGATACGGGCATCGGCATCCCGCCAGAACTACTCGAATCCGTATTCCAGGAATTCACACAGGTGGACACCACCAGTACAAGAAAAGTGGGCGGCACAGGTCTCGGCCTGCCCATCAGCCGGCGCCTCATAGAAATGCACAGCGGACGCATCTGGGCTGAAAGCACAGGAGTGGAAGGCGAAGGCGCAACCTTCCATGTCTCCCTGCCCATGGAAGCCAAAGTAGTGGAATCAGAGACAGTGACGAAGAACTAACATGGCAAAACCAAACTATCTCCAATGCGCCATCTGCGACGCACAACAACCATACGAGCCTTTCGTGCCTGCGATTTGTATACAATGCAGCGAACAATGGCTGGAAGCGCATTACGATTATGACGCCTTCAAACGCGAACTACTGCGCGGACTGCCGGAACGCCCCCAGAACATGTGGCGATATCAGGATGTCTTGCCGCTTAACGATCCATCGGTTTTGGATCTCTACCCCGCTGGGGGAACGCCTCTGTGGCTGTCGCAGCGCTTCGCGCCCAATCTCGGGCATGCTCATGTTTACATCAAGGACGAACGCTACGGCCCAACCAGTTCCTTCAAAGACAGGCAGGCCGCTGTGGCCGTCGCCGCAATGAACGAAAACAACGTGCGCGAAGCTGTGATCGCATCCACTGGCAATGCAGCGGTTGCCTACGCCGCAGCCTGTGCTCGTGCAGGGATCAAACTATGGGTCTTCATGACCAGCCTTGTCCCTCAGGAGAAATTGCGTGAAGCCGCCCTTTTTGGCGCAGAAGTAATTCGCGTCAGCGGCAATTACGACCAGACCAAGCAGATCGCCGCCCAATTTTCGCAACGCAAAAATTTGCACCTCGATCGCGGCGCAAGCTCGATCCCCGCGCGTGAATCGATGAAGACCATCGCCTACGAGATCGTGGAAGGACTCGGCTGGCGCGCACCCGATTGGTACATTCAGTCTGTAAGCGGCGGGCTTGGTCCACTGGGCGTATATCAGGGCTTCAAAGAAATGCATGCCATGGGATTGATCAACAAGATCCCCAAATTAGCCGTCATTCAGGCTGAAGGATGCTCGCCGATGGTAAAAGCCTTCAAAGCAGGAAGAGATGCCGCTGAACCCGTTATTCCAGACACCCGTATTATTATTTTGTCCACAGGCGATCCGGGTAAATCCTATACCTACCTGTGGAACCTCATTCAACAATATGGCGGCACCATGGAATCGGTTACGGATGCCGAAGCTTTTGCCTCCATGCGGTCCCTTGCCAAGAGTGAGGGAATGGCCGTCGAACCTGCCGCTGCGGTTGCATTTGCCGGTTTCGAGAAGATGTTAAAAGAAGGCAAGATCGGTACAGAAGAAATGGTGGTGGTTAATTGCACAGGCCACACGTTCCCTGTTGAAAAACATGTCCTCGGAGATCAGTGGGCAGTGGATGTTCACTTAAGCACGGACCAGTCTCCTGCGCCGCGCGAAGGCCTGCAGGCTGCACTTGAAAATCTGGATGAAAAGACCACCTCGGTATTATTGATCGACGACAACGCGGACGACGCGCTCCTGATCCGCCGCCTGCTCGAGGGACGCAAGAAATATCGCATATATCATGCAAAAGACGGCTGGGAGGGCCTGGCCATGGCGCGACAAAAACTACCTGATCTCATCGTGAGTGACCTGACCATGCCCGGCATCGACGGTTTTGGGCTTGTGGAGGAACTTAAACTCGACCCGCGCACAAGGGACATTCCTGTCGTGGTGGTCAGCGCGAAAGATATCACACCGGAAGAACGCAAACGCCTGAACGGACATATAGAAGCCGTATATCAAAAGGGATCGCTTCCCATACGGAAATTCGTGGATCAGGTGATCCATGTGATCGAAGACAAGATGGAAGATAAAAGCATAATATAAAGGAGAATGCATCATGAAAAACAACGTCTTATACATTGAAGATAACCCGGACAACATGACGCTTGTAAAGCGTGCGCTCGAATCGCGCGGGTATACCCTGCTGCAAGCGGCAAACGGGCTCAAGGGCATCGCCATGGCTGAACAGGAGGAAGTGAACTTGATCCTGTTAGATATTAACCTGCCCGATATCGACGGCTACGAAGTGGCGCGCAGGTTGCGAAACAGCACAAAAATCACGCTCGCGTCCACACCGATCATTGCCATTACCGCCAACGCGCTAAAAGGCGACGCTGAAAAAGCGCTCGCATCGGGCTGTGACGTGTACATGTCCAAACCGATCAATATCCGCGAGCTTTGGGCGCGAGTCGAAGCCTTTGTGCCCATGGCGCTTCAAAAATAGCAACACAATACAAGCAGGACACATTACAATGCGTCTCACCATGCCTGAAACGAAAGTAGCCTTACGAAAGCTTTCTTATATCAGCGATCTGCAATGTTCAGATTGCGGAAAAAAATTCTCTCTCCACGAGATCCACACCTACTGCCCGGATTGTCAGTCGCCGATCCTGGTGAAATATGACCTGGAAGCTACACGGCAGCATGTGGACAGGGAGGAGATCCACGCGCGCCCAAAGGGAATGTGGCGATGGCATGAGCTGTTGCCGGTACGCGAAGCTCAAAACATGGTCTCCCTCGGCGAGGGAGATGCCGCCCTGCTGCACCTGCCGCGGCTTGGGAGTGCCCTCGGTCTTTCCCATTTATATGCAAAGGACGAGAGCAGCAATCCCACTGGCTCATTTAAGGCCCGCGGTCTCTCCGCCGCCATTTCCAAGGCAAAAGAGCTTGGTGTTAAAAAGGTCATTATCCCCACAGCCGGCAACGCCGGCGGGGCCATGGCTGCTTATGCAGCGCGCGCAGATATGCAGGCGCTGATCTACATGCCAAAAGATACGCCCATCGCGAACATCGAAGAAAGTCGCATTGCGGGTGCCGAGGTCATCCTGGTGGAAGGATTGATCAGTGATGCCGCCGGCATGGCAGGCGTAAAGGCACGCGAAGAAGGCTGGTTCGACGTTTCCACCTTTAAAGAGCCTTATCGCATGGAAGGCAAGAAGATCATGGGGTATGAACTCGCTGAATTTTTTGATTGGACTCTTCCCGATGTGATCGTTTACCCCACGGGCGGGGGCACGGGTCTTGTAGGCATGTGGAAGGCGTTTGATGAACTTGAAAAACTTGGCTGGCTTGAAAAAACGGACCGCCCGCGCATGGTCGCTGTACAGGCCGATGGATGTGCGCCAGTCATCAAGGCTTTCAACGAGGGTGCAGATTTTTGCGACTTCTGGACGAACGCGCATACGATCGCCTCGGGCCTGCGCGTGCCGAAAAGTTTTGCAGACCGTATCATCCTTGCCAACATCCGCGAAAGCAATGGCACGGCCGTCGCGGTCAGCGACCAGGCCATCCTGGAAGCGCAACAAGAACTCGCCCGCATGGAAGGCATCTTCGCCGCCCCGGAAGGCGCAGCCACGCTCGCCGCGCTTAAAGAACTTGTAAGGCAGGGCTGGATAAAACCAGATGAACGTGTGGTGATATTCAATACAGGAACGGGACTTAAATATCTCGATCATAAAAATTGAATCGAGACAGGGGAAATTAGAAAAGATCATTTCATTCCCGCGGAAAATTCCGCGGGAATTTCTTTGAATATCGCAACCCGCCTTTGGTCTGAAAAGCATCCATCTTCATATGGCTTGGAAGTATAATCAGCCGATGTCCGTCTTTTCCGGAAAACATATCATCCTCGGCATCACCGGCTCCATCGCTGCATTCAAGGCAGCGGACCTGGCTTCAAAACTTGCCCAGGCAGGCGCACAGGTCGATGTGATCCTTACCAATTCAGCTGAGAAATTCGTTACCCCCCTCACCTTTCAATCTGTTACAGGCCAGCGCGCCTATACAGACCCTGACCTGTGGGGAAATGAAGCTCACGTTTTACACATTGGCCTTGGCAAATCTGCAGATCTGCTCCTCGTTGCACCCTGCACGGCAGATACCCTCGCAAAACTTGCTTATGGACTTGCAGATAACCTGCTCACGGTGACAGCACTCGCTGCCACATGTCCACTCATTATCGTACCCGCCATGGACGGTGGTATGCTTGATGCACCGGCAACACAGGAAAATCTTGCAAAACTCAAAGAACGAGGTGTGACGATCTTGGGCCCGGCCGAGGGACATCTGGCATCCGGCCTCACTGGCAAGGGACGCATGCTTGAGCCGGCGGAAATTTTTGGTCATATTCGCGTCGCTTTAGGGAAAAATGGAAAGCTCGCGGGTAAAAAGATCGTTGTGACAGCGGGCGGCACCCAGGAAGCGCTCGACCCGGTGCGTGTGCTTACAAATCATTCGTCCGGCAAGCAGGGATACGCGCTCGCACAGGCCGCGGTCGATTCAGGTGCGCAGGTTTGCCTGATCACCGCACCCGCGGGTCTGACTCCGCCAGTCGGAGCACGTGTGGTATATGTGAAAAGCGCGCAAGATATGCTCGATGCGGTCCTGAACGAATCCGCCGACGCGCTGATCATGGCTGCAGCCGTGGCAGACTTCCGCCCAAAGCGCGTTGCAAAGGATAAAATGAAGAAGCGCGACGGCATTCCGCAGATCGAGCTCGAAGCCGCGCCCGATATCCTTAAGACCGTGGCAGGTGCGGGGTCGAAAAAGAAGCGGTTCAAAATCATCGTAGGGTTCGCAGCGGAGAGCAAAGACCTTCTTGAAAATGCCTCTGAAAAGTTAAAATCCAAGAGATTGGATCTCATCGCCGCGAACGACATCTCTGCAAAAGACGCGGGGTTTGCAGTGGATACGAACCGCGTCACGTTATTATTTGCCGATGGAAAAAAAGATGTTCTGCCGCTCCTGAGCAAGGCTGAAGCAGCGGAGAAGATCATCGAACACACAGCAAGGCTTTTGGAGTGAGTATGCGAATTTTGGTGATGTCTGATATTCATGCAAATTACACCGCGCTTCAGGCAGTTTTGAAGGACGCCGGGACCGTTGATGAAACGTGGTGCCTTGGCGATCTCGTGGGCTATGGGCCGGACCCGAACGCGGTGGTGGAGGAGGTACGCGACATCCCCAACCTCACCTGCCTGCTTGGCAATCATGATGTGGCCGTGACCGGCAAAATGCCGTTGGAAACATTCAATGGTGACGCGCGCCGCTCCCTGATGCATCACGAGAAAGTTCTGACTGCAACCAATATTGATTACATGCGCTCGCTTCCCTCGAGCACGATCACACGCGGTGAAGCCACCCTGGCACATGGAAGCCCGCGCGACCCATTGTGGGAATATATTTTGAATTCTTTAACTGCACGGCTCAACTTCGATCATTTTGAAACACCCTGGTGTTTTGTGGGACATTCCCACATTCAAAGTATTTTTGCGCTCAATGAGGAAACCGACAAAGTGAGCCTTGAGCAAACCAAACCGGACGTTCCGATCACACTCCGCTCGAAACTGATCCTCAATCCCGGTTCAGTGGGCCAGCCCCGCGACCGCGACCCGCGTGCTGCTTTTGCCATTTACGACACCGAAGCCCGCATATGGACGCCGCGCCGCGTGGAATACAACATCCTTGAAGTACAAAAACGCATTCGCGAATCGAACCTGCCAGAAAAACACGCTGCGCGCCTCGCCGAAGGCTGGTAGGCCCCCACCTGCCCTGTCGGGCATCCTCCCCCAAATACGCACGAAAGGCTATGGTATTTAGTTTCTTTAGAATGCGTATTTGGGGGAGGACCGAGGAGGGGGTCGGAACTATTTTGTATTCGCGTTCGTCCTTTGGGTGGAAAATCACCGAAGAAAAAAGGAGAAAGATTATGAAACGAAGCTTGCCATTTATTTTGATCGTTATGTTCTTACTGGCCGCGTGTGGCTCCCGTAGCCAGGCGTTCGATCCTGCCAAAGATCAGTATATTGCCAGCGATGAGTCTGGATTCAATGATGTGCTGTCCGCACCAATTGGCGGCGCGCCTGCCGAGGCGCAGTCCGATATGCCTTTCGCCAGTGCAGAGGAAGTAGCTCCCAACGCACCGGCCCCCGGCTCCGGCGGCGGGAATGCCTCTGCAATTGAGCGCATGATTATCCAGAATGCCGACCTCGCCATTGTTGTTTCTGATGTAGAAGGCCGTATGAAAGAGATCAGCGCAATGGCAAAGGAATTGGGCGGGCATGTAGTTTCGTCCAACCTGTACCAGAGCTATACCAGCAATTATGTTGAAGTACCGGAAGGCCAGCTAGTGATCCGTATACCCCAGGAAAAAATTGAGGTTGCTTTAGATCTCATCAAGAAAGGCGTGATCGAGGTCCAGAGCGAAACGCGTTCCGGGCAGGATGTCACCGCGGAATATGTTGACTTAAAATCGCGCCTGAAGAATCTCGAAGCCGCCGAAGCACAACTGGAAGAGATCATGAAGCAGGCCACCGAGACGGAAGATGTGGTCAATGTCTTCAACCAGTTGGTCTATTACCGTGAACAGATCGAGGTGGTAAAGGGACAGATCAAATATTACGATGAAGCCGTTGCGCTTTCGGCTATCAGCGTGCGCATCATCGCCGAAGAGACCGTCCAGCCGCTGCAGATCGCCGGCTGGGAGCCAAAAGGTGTGGCGCGCCAGGCCGTGCAAGACTTGATCTACTTTTATCAGGACTTCGTCGATTTCCTCATTTACTTTGTCATCAACACCCTGCCCAAGTTGATCACCATCGCAATCCCGTTGTATCTGATCTTCATTGGCGGACGCGCACTTGCTCGTAAATTGCGCGCGGACAAGCCAAAAGAAAAACCGGCTGAAGAAGAAAAGAAGAAAAAGAAATAAGTAATGTCTTTGCGAGGAGTGCAACGACGAAGCAATCTCCTCATTAATGACGTAACAAAAGAGGGCATCCAATTGGATGCCCTCTTTTGTCTTATAATCACAACATGGATTCATTAATTCAAGATGCGCGCTCGTTGTTCAACGTCCATCTCACTGCAAGGCAGGTGATGGGCCTGATCAATTACGAACGCGAACTGATCGATTGGAACAAGAAATTCAATCTCACAGCCATCCGCGATTCTGAATCGATCCGCACCAAGCATTTTCTGGATTCATATTCCTGCGTGCTGGCGTGGAAGGCGACACCTCCCCTCCGCCTTGTAGATATTGGGACCGGCGCGGGCTTCCCTGGCATTCCCCTTAAAATTATCTATCCCAACACACACGTCACGCTCGTGGAATCGGTAGGCAAGAAGGCCATGTTCTGCCAGCACATCATCCGCGTGCTTGGGCTGGAGGGCATCGAGGTGATCAAATCCCGCGCAGAAGACTTTGGTCACAAACCCGAACATCGTGAATCCTATGACTGGGCCGTGGCACGCGCCGTCGCGAACCTGAATATACTGAGCGAGTATCTTTTGCCTTTGCTCAAAGTAGGTGGACATATGCTCGCACAGAAAGGCGAAAGCGCGCCTGCCGAAGCACAGTCTGCCGAAAAAGCAATGAAATTATTGGGTGGAAAATTAAAACAGTTGATCCCCGTCCATTTGCCGGGCATCCCCGACGACCGTTATCTCGTGGTCGTGGACAAGGTGGCGGCTACGCCAAAGAATTATCCGCGCAAGGCGGGCATCCCCGCGAAGACGCCGTTGTAAATAAAGTAGGGGCGGGGTAACTTTAACAATTCGTCTCATCCAAAATCGTCAATTTGTCTTCCTTGTTCGGGATGATGCACAGGAACTCGAACGGTTCCTCACCGATATTCTCGTAAAAATGAATCGTGCCACCGGGGATAAAGACAACATCACCGGCTTTCACTTCATGGACTTCGTCGCCGATACCAACCTTCGCATGTCCGCGCAGGACATATTGCTCGTGCTCCACGGTATTCGTGTGGCGCGGCATGCCGCCACCCTTTTGCATGGAAAACTTCCGCAGGGCAAAGTTTGGCCCTTCCTGTGAGGAGATCAACACCTGAATGGTCGTATCTTTTCCCGCGGATACATTCTTCGCTTCCACGTCTTTTGCATGTTTGACAGTCATTTCATTGCTCCTTTCGCCTGACGTTGATAACACCAGCCTGCACATCCCAAATATCGGCCTGATCCACGAACTCAGGCGCAAATAGATCAAGATCGGTCGTTGTGAACAGCACCTGCTGGTCCTTATCGATATATTTCAATAGATCCGCGCGACGGTGCCCATCCAGTTCGGCCATCACCTCATCGAGCAGGATCACCGGCCATTCGCCCGTGCGTTCCTTCATCCATTCCACTTCGGCGAGCTTGAGCGCCAGTAATGTTGTACGCATCTGGCCGCGCGAGCCGTAATCGCCAACATCCGCCTTGTTGATCACGAAGCGCAGGTCATCTCGATGCGGACCGATGGTCGTCACGCCGCGCGCGATCTCTTCACTGCGTATCGCTTGCAGGCGCTCGATAAATCCACTTTGGATCTCATCCAACTGAATCGACGAACGATCGATATGTGTATCGATCTTCAATCCCAACTGTCCGTTCGGCTTGGGCAGCGGATCGTACGCAGGTTCATAGGCGAGGCGCAGGATCTCAGCACCGCGCGTCAGCTCGTGATGAACGCGTGCGGCGAGTCTCTCGATCTGCTGGATCGCCTCAATGCGCCAGAGAATGATCTGCGCGCCGAATTTCGCCAGCGCCTCATCCCAAACCTGTAACTGACTCCCATCTCCCCCGCGTTCGTTCAACGTTTTGAGCAGCGCGTTGCGCTGCGTAAGCGCCTGATTGTATTCGCCCAGCACGCGCGCATACGAATGGACGGCCTGCGCAAGCGCAAGGTTGAGATAGCGACGGCGCTCATCGGGTCCCCCCTCGATGATCTGGGACATCTGCGGCACAAAGATAACCGCGTTGAAATGACCGATGACATCGTTCACCTGCCGTTTGGCACCATCGAGGAGTATTTCCTTGCGAAGGCGCTGGCCATTTACACCGCTGGGTTCAAGGATCAGGCGGACTTCGAGACGATGTTTGATCTTGCCGCGTTGATAATCCGCCACGAGACGCGCCACCGCCAGTGGATTCTTCGCCTCGTGAAAGTTGACGATCTGCCGGTCGATATGCGTTTGAAAGGACGTAAATGCCGCGAGAAAATAAATGGCTTCGAGCACGCTGGTCTTGCCTTGCGCGTTGCTGCCCACAAGCACGGCAACCCGCCGTGGAAGTTCCACATCCAGGCGGGTAAGACTGCGAAAGTTGGTGAGGGAGAGATGTTTAAGATGCATTGATAAATTTTGCTCTCGGTGCCGTCCTCGGCGCCGTACCCATAGGGCACTTAGGACGGCACCGAGAGCATTGGGGAATTCTAAATTAAAATTTCCAATTCGATCTCATCGCGCAACGGAATATCATTCTGCCCGATCAACGGGATGCTCGGCTTACTTTTTCGGGATTCATCCACTGCCCCGCGATACAGGGTAAATAATTTAAAACCACGTTTTTGATAAAAGCCAAGGGCGCGCAGGTTATCGTTCGTTGTGATCAGGGTCACGCGTTTACACTTCCTCGCCTTCGCCTCGCGCAAGACTTCATCGATCAGTTTTGTGCCGATCCCTTTGCCTGCCTGCAGGCTATCAAGCGAGGTGATCTCACATTCATTACCGTGGATCAGAAACGTGATCAGCCCGGCCCAATCGTCGTAAACAAATCCATCCACGCGGTCATACCGAACCACGTCCCCATGCATGAACATTTGCTCGCCTCCCCAATGTTCGACCCAAAAATTTCGGAGGCGAGGCAGGTCGTCATAGGTCAAACGGCGGATCGAGTCCATCACATTTCTTCAGCCGATTCGGGGTCCGGTAACCGCCACACACTTGTGGCGCGCTCCGTGAACAGGACGCCGTTCAAATGGTCGATCTCATGCTGAAAGATGCGCGCCAGCCACCCCTCTGCCTTGAGCTTTGTGGGTGCACCATGCCGGTTCAATCCTTTTACCTGAACTGATTCATGCCGCTCCACTTCACCCTGCAGCCCGGGCATGGATAGACACCCTTCAACACCCACGACCATCTCTTCCGAAACCTTCACGATCTCCGGGTTGATCATTACATAAAGTCTGGC
>CAZJYB010000044.1:0-25421 GCA_964549865.1 uncultured Anaerolineaceae bacterium | reverse complement strand
GGTCTGACCACCATACCACAGGACATAAAAATGAAAATAGAACGCATTTCCCACAAATCTCTGGCTGAAGCGGTTGCAGGCAAACTAGTTGCCTCCCTTATGGATGGCAGCCTCAAATCCGGCACGCAGCTTCCCCCGGAGCGCGAGTTGATCGTCAAATTTGGGATCAGCCGTACCACCCTGCGCGAAGCCCTCAAAATGTTGGAAAATAACAATTTGATCGAGGCGCGCCCGAACGTAGGCTGGTTTGCGCTTCAGATCGACGAGTCAAATCTTACTCAGGCAAAGGAATTGGCCGGCAGCGCTATGGGGAACGGCGAACGGCCTACAAGCAGCAAGTCACCCACCGGGCCGATCCGTGTACCGATCGCGCTCGAGAAACCGATCCACATTCCAAACCTGCAAAAAGACCGACTTGGAACGTTCGAGTTCATTTCCTGGTGGGATCGTGAAAAGGTGCAGAACGCAAAAGTGATGGTGGTTGGAGCCGGTGCCCTTGGGAATGAGGTCATTAAAAACCTCGCTTTGATGGGCATTGGCAATATCTTTATTGTTGATTTCGACAAGATCGAACTGGCCAACTTGAGCCGTTCTGTGCTGTTCCGTGAGACCGATAATAATCGCAGTAAAGCTGAGATCGCCGCGGCGCGTGCCAAAGCCATCAACCCACAGGTGCATGTGCAATATCTCAATGGTGACATTAGCACAAAACTGGGCCTCGGGATCTTTCGGCGCATGGATGTTGTGATCGGGTGTCTTGATAACCGCGAGGCAAGGCTTGCCGTCAACCGTTTTTGTTACTGGATCAACAAGCCGTGGGTGGACGGCGCCATCCAGGAATTGCTTGGACTGATGCGTGTCTTTGTCCCGGGGCAGGGGGCCTGTTACGAATGCACGCTCAACGAACAGGCGTTGAGGGATCTGTCCCTGCGATATTCATGTCCGTTGCTTGCGCGTCAGAATATCCTGCTCGGCAAAGTGCCAACCACCCCGACGATCGCTTCGATCATTGGTGCCATGCAATCACAGGAAGCCTTGAAGGTCATTAATAGCATGCCCATTGAGCCTGGCAAAGTAACCCATTTCAATGGCATGGTTAACGAAATGCATACGACCGCATACTCGCCGCGCGAGGATTGCGAATCACATTGGACCTACGGGGAGATCACCGAATTGCCAGCGCGTGTTGAACGTACTACGCTGGACGACCTGCTCCGCATTGCCTGTGCCGACCTTGGTTTAAACGCCGTGATCGAGCTGGACCAGGAACTGGTCACCAAGCTCGAGTGCCCGAATTGCCATACGGTGGAAGAAGTTTTGCGCCCACTGAATGAAGTAACTCTTGAGGCAGGTAACTGCCCCACTTGCGGCATATTGCGTGAAGCCTCCATGACCCACGTGATCACAGGAGAAGAGCCTTTTCTTCATCGTTCTTTGGCAAGTGTGGGCGTACCGCCGCTTCATATTGTCCGCGCTCATAACGGACAGGAATACCGTTTCTACGAATTGACCGGTGACCTGGCAGATTCCCTGCATTTTCGGGATTTTGAGTCGACCATAAAGATGCAGGATAAAAAACAGCCTACCCGTGTTCGTATCAAGGACAACAAGGACAAGTTACAGATCAAAGGTGCAAAGGATGCACCTCTGCGAATTCGCAGTGGACGTGTTCGATTGCGTGACTAGGTGAGTCTACGGAACCTTGAAATGTCGATTAGCTCTGCCACGATGAGCAACTCTTACTCTTCCGCGCCCCGCCGCCCGGGCTTTTTTCGAAAGCTGGTCGTTTTTCTCATGTTTGTTGCCGGTATCGTCTGTTTTGTGGTGCTGCTCAATTTTTACCAGACCAACCTGCCCCCATTCTGGATGACCGTGTTCGCGATCCTGGGTGTGGGTCTGGCAACAGGAGCAGGGTCGCGGCTGCTCTTTTACAAATGGTCGGGGTTTGTCCGCTTTTTTCTGATGGTGATCGCGTTACTGCCGGCGTTATTTGTACTTGGGATCCTTACAAACTGGCAGATGGGAATCGGCCCATTGAACCCGTGGTTTGTAGGAGAGATCGATCCCTATGAACTTATTCAATTGGGTGGCGCACTTCTGGTTGCCAGCATTGCCCTGGAGGCATGGTGGAAACCCACCCCACGGATAGATAGTGGTGTATCCGAAGTCCGCTATTCATCAAGATCAAGACGCAGGGAGCAAACACCGGTCGCCGCTTCCATGCAATCGACGCCAAGGTCATCCGCATTACAGGTTCGACCACCGGAAAAATTGACGTATGCCTCCAAAGGCAGGTCGCGCTTGAAGTTCGCAAAGGCTGCCAAGTCTCGAAGTCGTACGCCTGCGGCGGAGAAATTAATTCTGGCGCATACGCCGCAACCAAGGCGTTCAAGGCGCAAACGGTTGTTCAATCGTAAACCGAATTTACAGATCTCAATGTATGAGGAACATCGCTGTCCCTTTTGCCTGGAAGAGGTCAAACGGAATGACCCCCGCGGTGTGAAAAAATGTGAAGTCTGTAATACATTGCATCATGCGGATTGTTGGGCGATCACTGGCTTTTGCCAGGTGCCCCATTTGAATACATAACGGAGGAAAAATTATCATGCCCGATATGAATGTTACTGTTGTTCTCCCCAGTGGTGGGGCCCGTACGGCCGAAGTCCCGGACGACGTGGCTGTACACGATCTCATGCCCGAACTGACATCCCTGTTGGACCTCCCAACGGTGGGCCCGGACGGACGGCCCATGGGATACCGCCTCGATAGCAAGGCACTCGGCAGGGAATTAAAAGAGAACGAGACTCTGGCCGCTGCCGGCATTCCTGAAAATGATCGCTTGATGCTTACTGCGGACATTACGGCAGGAGGAGTTATTTCTGTTGCAGGAAGCCCGCGCATGAGGCGCATGCGCGCGGATTACGAGCTCATGCAGGAACTGGCTTCACGCAGTGATTTGATCTCCTTCAAAGCCGTGGACGTCCGCCCGGGCGTGCCGCCTGAAAGATATATTGTGACATTTGCCTGTAAAAGCATCGCAAACGTGGATCGTTCAGGCAAACCTGTATATTCGAATCACCATCAAGTGGAGATCTATCTTCATAACCAATATCCACAACGGTGGCCGGGCATGAAATGGATGACGCCCATCTGGCACCCGAACATCAATCACCTGAACGGAAGTGTATGTATCGATGCCGCCTGGTGGACGGCCAGCCGTTCGCTGGACCGTTTGATCATCATGCTGGGAGAAATGGTGCAATGGAAGAATTTTCACGACGATCCCACGAAGCCGCCATTTCCCTGGGATGCAGAAGCCGCTCGATGGTCCCGCGAGTACCGCAAAAAACACGCAAATGAATTCCCTGTGGATCGTCGTGAATTACTTAGGCCGGAACGAGTGAAGGTTAAAGCAGTTGAAACCAAGAAGAAACCTGTCATTCGATTGAAATAATGAATTGCCGTGCACATATCCATGTTCGTTTTGAAAAGAAAAGGAGAAAACCATGTCTGATATTCCTGTTACCCTCGTACTTCCCTCCGGAGGCAGCCGCAACGCCGAGGTCCCAGATGATGTAGTCGTAAAGGATTTGCTTCCCGAGCTGACCACTTCCCTGGAACTGCCCACCACCGGCCCGGATGGGCGCCCCATGTCCTATCGATTGGATAGTAAGGCGCTTGGACGCGAATTGAAAGAGGAGGAAACCCTCTCTCAAGCCGGCATTCCGCAAAACGACCGGTTGATGATGACCGCAGATGTTACTGCGGGATAGTTACCTTGTTCGGGTCGCCCTGTTTCAATAGGGCGACCCGGCAAACCTATTCACTGGACTCACCAAATGGCTAGCAGCGGTATTCGCCTCTCAACTCCCACCAGTGCCAGACCTAAAAAGGCCTGTATGCCTCTTTCGCGGTCGAAGCACTGGGAATCGCCCCATGAATATAAAGGAGCAAAGCCACAGGTGAAGGTTTTTCTTTCACAGTCGGCTTATTGCCGGATCGTCCTGCATTCAACCAGTGAGATGGATGATGAGGTGGGCGGTGCACTGGTTGGGCTGTGGTGTATTGACCGCGATACAGACGAGCAATTTGTGGTGGTGCAACACATGTTACCCGCACGCCATACACGCCAGGGGAGCGTGTACCTGACGTTCACACAGGATACGATTATTGAGTTTCACGACGAGATCGAAAAGAATCACAGCGGAAGAAAGATTGTGGGTTGGTATCACACACATCCGCGCATGGGAATTTTTCTTTCCCACTATGATACTTTTTTGCACAAAAATTTCTTCCCGGAGCCCTGGCAGGTGGCGCTCGTGGTGGAGCCGCATACTTCCGTGGCCGGATTTTTCATCCGTCGCGATGACGGCGCCCTGGACCCCACCCGATACTTTGGCTTTTATGAACTAAATGGCAATCTGGGAAGAACCATGGTCGAGTGGCATAACCTTCAGGATGCCGAGAAGGAAAGAGAAGGAGGTTGATTATGAACAGACAAATGCGTACATATTACTACGCCATTCTGGGCGCGATCGGCGGGTTGATCGGCTGGCAGGTGAGCGACTTGCTCGGCCTGTCGTTTGCCACAAATCTTTACTTGAGTGAGGCCATCGTCGGCGCGTTGATCGGCCTGATCATCGGGCTGTTTATCGGCATTGCCGAGGGTTTGCTCACCCAGAATTTTGTTCAGGCTTTAAAGTCCGGCTTGTTCAGCGCGGCTTTGGGTCTTGTCGCCGGAGGGATCGGTCTTCCACTTAGTGAATTCCTTTTCCAGGCAGTGGGCGCAGGCTTGTTCGGCCGTGTGTTGGGTTGGGCGATCTTTGGCTTGTTGCTTGGGTTGGCCGAGGGGATAATGGGCAAAAGCCAGGTCTGGAAGGGTATGCTTGGCGGGTTAATCGGCGGCGCGCTCGGCGGGCTGCTCCTTGAAAGCGCGCATAACTGGCTGAAAGATCCCATCACCGGTAAAGCTGCTGGCTTGGTGTTGCTTGGCGCCTCGGTTGGCGCATTCATCTCACTTATTGCGGTACTGCTTTCGCGTGCCTGGCTTGAGGTCACGTCCGGCAAGCTCAAAGGCACCGAGTTTATCCTGGATAAATTCATGCGGGCGGGCGGGCCGGCCATCGCCATCGGAAGTTCCGCGCTTAAATCCGAGATCGTCTTACCCGATCCCGATATTGCCCCCCAACATGCCATGCTGACCGGCGACGGAACGCGTTTCTCTCTTAAAGATATGAGTCTTGCAGGCACATACATTAACGGGAAAAAGGTCCAGCTTACTCAACTTTCCAACGGACAGAAGATCCGCATGGGCAATACCGAGATGGTTTATCACGAAAAGAGGTAGCCATGCAAATTAAAAAATACCGCTTCTTTCTAAGCCTTGTCCTGCTCGCCTTGCTTGTAGTTGGTTCGCCGGCGACAGCTTTCGCGCAGAGCGATACGCAGGTACGCATTACGCAGGTGGATAACTCCAATTTTCCAAATGTGACGGTATATGTTTCCGTGACGAACTCTGCGGGCGAACCAGTGGGTGTGGACGCGACCAGCATTCAGATCTCCGAGAACGGCCAGGCGATGGAGCCTGTGGATATACGCGGCGGTGGGGAAGGCGGGGCTGAACCATTGACGACCATGCTGGTGATCGATATCTCCGGCAGCATGGATAAAAATAACAAACTTGATGCTGCCAAGGAAGCCGCGAAGACGTACGTTACCCAGATGCGCGCAGGTGACCAGGCCGGTCTTATGACCTTCGATACGCATACTTATTACGTTCAGCCAATCACGACAGATACCCAGGCGCTGATCAGTGCCATCGATGGGCTTCGCAGCGGCAGCGATACAGCCATGTACGATGCTTTGGCTGAGGCTGAGAAGGCGTTGAATGGCGTTTCAGGTCGCAAAGCAGTCATCGTACTTACCGATGGATTGGATAACCACAGCCAGAACACTGCAGATAGCATTATTGAGCAGATCGGCCCAAGTGGATTGACGATCTCAACGATCGGTTTCGGTGATGCAAACACTGCCGCACAATCCGGTTTGGATGAGCCTGCTTTGAGTTCATTGGCCGAAGAATCCGGTGGTCTGTATAGTTTTGCGTCAGACCCTGATTCCTTGCGGGCTCTTTATGAGCAATTTGGCCGCAGTTTGCAGAGCGAATACGCGATCACCTATGTTTCTCCGGCCACCCTGCGTGACGGTGTCAACCGGAATTTGAACGTTACAATTTCAAGCGCCGGTGTATCGACAGAGACGAATTACAACCCGGGCGGTGTATTGCCTGAGGTGACGGGTCGCTCGTGGACGCTCTTCGCAATGATCCTTGGTGGCTTGCTCCTGCTGTTGCTTGTCCCATTTTTAGTGGGGCGCAGCGCCGGTTTGTTGAGCGGAGCTGGGTTCAAGCGAAAGGGCAAGATCAAACTCGCACAATCGGCCCCTGCAGGCAAAAAGCCAAACATCAAGATCAAATAAAACCCGAAATAAAAAGGCGGCTCGCAATAAAGCGAGCCGCCTTTTTATTTGTGGGAAATTATTTTTTTAATTGAAGCGGTCCAGTTTGCGGATGACCATCACCACTTTACCCTTGATCTCCAGAGATTCGGTCTTCTTGATCATGATGGGCTTCATGGTGGGGTTTGCAGGTTGAAGACGATAACCGTCACGCTCCTTGTAAAAATACTTGAGTGTGGTTTCGTTTTTGTCGTTCAGCCACACAGCCACCATGTCTCCATTACGTGCATCCTGCGCAGGTTTAAGGATGACGATATCACCGTCGTTGATCATGGCGTCGATCATGGAATCTCCCTGCACTTCGAGGGCGAACAGGTCCTTGCCCTTTTCTTTGCTGGGCATCAACGACATGGCAATTTCCACCGAGTCTTCTGGGGTGAAGTTCCCAAAATCGCTGGCCGCCGGCACGGGGATGGGCTCACCGGCAACAATGCGGCCCAGCAAGGGCACGCGCAGCATATCGCCGAGAGGTGTATTGCCAGTCAGTCGTACGCCACGTGAAATTTTGCGATCCCGCTCGATATGGCCGGTTTTCTCCAGCTGGTCGAGATAATAATTGACCACCGAAGTGGATGAAATGTCGCAATCTTCACCGATCTCGCGAATTGAAGGTGGGTGTTTGTATTTGCGCTGGTAAGCCTCGATGAAATTGAGGATCTTCTGGTGTCTTTCACCCAGTCCCTTGCTTTTTCGTACCATCATCATCATAAAAGCCTCCTGCCAAAAGAGCTGGCATATATCAGCATTCTTCGCTCATTTGTGCTATGAATGCATGATACCCGAACGCTTGTTCTGTGTCAAGGATTTTCGATGGACGAAAATGACGATCGGTCATGGTTACAGCCAGGTACGGCGACGCATCCAAATGTACATAACGATGGGTACGGCGAGTAAGATCCCCAGGGTGACTTCGAAAACCTGCGTGCTTGTCCAGCCCATAAGATTACCGATGGGTTCAAAGAAGTTCATGCCGAAGAAACCGGTCACAAAAGTGATCGGCATGAACAGGGTGGTAATGACCGCCAGGATCTTCATCACCTCGTTCATGCGGTTATTGACGACCGAAAGGTACGTATCGAGCACACCGCTAACGAGGTCGCGCAGGTTTTCGTTCAGATCATGCAGCCTCACGAGGTGGTCGTAAATATCGCGGAAGAAAATTCGGTCCTTGGGGTCGATCACGCGGTAGTCGTCACGGGCGAGTTTGTTCAGCACCTCGCGCTGGGGGAGCAGGATCCTTCTCATGGACAGGAGAATCCGCTTGAGCGCGAAGATCTGTTCGAGTGTGGCACGCCGCGGGCCGTCAAAAACCTGGTCTTCGATCTCGTCGATCTGGCGGTCGATCTCCTCGACGAGGGGCATGTAACTCATGACCAAGGAATCCACGATTCGATAAAGCAAGTGGTCCGGGCCCTCCTGCACATGTCTTTGGTCGCGCTGACAGGCAGACCAGGCATCTTCAATTGCGGGAAGTAACTGGTCATGATGTGTGACCACAAAGTTGCGCCCGAGGAAGATATCCAGTTCATCTATCTCGGATTCAAATATTCCCTCAACGTGCTTATAGTTCATCATATTGAGAACGATATAAAGATAATCTCCCCAGTCATCTACCTTCGGGGTGTGGGTTTCCTGCAGGGCATCGTCTATCGCCAACGGATGGAAATTGAAACTGCGCAGGATCGGCTCTGCGCGTTCCGGGGGTTCACTGATGAAATCGACCCAGAGCAGCCCTTTTCGGTCGCGTATGAGGCGGGGAAATTCCTGTGGGGGAATATCTGTACGAATGGGCTTGCCAGGCGTGTAAAACAGGGAGCGGATCATGCATTAGTCTCCAAATCCAGGATTTTCAAGCCAGACTTAAATATTATTGACTTTCGTATTGATATTATTAATTTATCCCTTGACAAAACTAAATAATTGCCTATAATCTTGCTTGAAACTAGATAATACATCAATTTTCCTGATTTAACGCTCAATATTCTTAAGGAGGCTCCCATGAACAATCTACCTCCGGAAATGATCTCAGAGATCAACCGCCGAAGGATAAAAGAAGAGATGGATGCCATTCGGTTGGAAGAGGAAGCCCTGAAAGGGAGAAACCTCCTGAGCAAGAAGCTGGTCGCCTTGGGGGAATGGATGGTTGCGCGCGGCGAAAAGTTGCGTAAACGACACTCAGCCATGCAAACCGATTACTCAGAACTGACCAGGAAGGTTGCCTAGCATGTTGAAGAACACCATGGTCGGGGTTTCGAAGCTCTAACATGAATATCCGCAGCGCAAGTGCCGCGCTCTATATTACCAGTAAATTCCATGTGGGTATGACAGGCAAATCCACGTGAAAAAATCACTGCCCGAAGCGGCCGTATCCTAATTTGGAGAAATTCTATGAGACCTGCACCATCACGCTGCCCGATCTGCCAGTCTGAACTGTCTGTTGTTCGTTTGCATTGCAACACGTGCGATACATCCATTGAAGGGCACTTTGTTTCGGGCCATTTTGGGAACCTCTCACCCGAGCAGTTGGAGTTCGTGTTCACGTTCGTTCGCTGCGAGGGCAAGATCAATCGCATGGAACAGGAGCTGGGCCTTTCCTACCCGACCATTCGCAATCGTTTGCATGAAGTCATTCGTACGCTGGGCTTCGAGCCCGGTAAAGATGAACCTACAGAGATCCCCCAGGAAAAACGCAACAGCATCCTTGAAGACCTGAGCGCCGGGAAGATCAATGCGGAAGAAGCCACACGTCTATTACGCGGTGAGGAGGAATAACCATGACCAAAACCATTTCAGCAGGGAACGCTCCAAAGATCTTCATTGAAACCATTGGGGGTGACCTCAGCCTGGTGGGCTGGGACGGGCAGGATGTGCTGGTCAAAGGGGATGACGATTCCATACGAGTCAGGCAGGATGGCGAGGAAATAAAAATTTCCTGTGAGGATGACTTGTCCATTCGTGCGCCGAAGGGTGCTTCGGTGTTCATCGTAAAGATTGACGGGGACGCTTCCATTCGAAATATTCTGGGCAGTATCGAATTAAAAGAGATCAGCGGGGACCTGTCCATTCGTGACGTAAACTCTGTAGCGATCGACACGGTTCAATCGGACTTCAGCTTGCGCGGCGCGAAGGGAGATTTGTTTATCAAAGAGGCTAACAGTGATGTATCTATTCGTGAAATAGCTGGGAATGTAACCCTTGAGTCTGTTGGGAATGATCTTGCTTTGCGTGATGTACGCGGGAATGTAACTGCCAATGTGGGCAATGATATTGTCTTTTACTTGAATCCACAGCCCGGAAAAAATTATACAATTAATGCGGGCGACGATATTTTGTTGGTGATGCCACCCAAAGCCAATGCGACTCTTACGATGAGTGCAAATGAAATTTCCATTGATTGGAAAGGCAATGAACTCGAAGATGATGCAACCTCTGGAATAATTATTTTGGGAGATGGCTCTGCAAATATTACTTTGAGTGCTGGCAATGACATTCGTGTTTCAAATCAAGCAGATGCGGGTAACTTTGCCCAGGATTTTGGAAACTTTGCCGGCATGGATATGGACTGGTCCGGTTTTGGCGAACGCATTTCGCGCCAGGTCGAACAGGCAACACGTCGTGCGGGCAAGCAGGCTGAAGAAGTTGCGCGACGTGCGGAGCGTGCCGGCCGCCGCGTGAACGCAAAACTAAATGTAGGTGTGGGCAGGTGGAATTGGGACGTCTTTCAAAAGGGCGGCGGACCTTTTCCTCCCAAGCCGCAAGCCACTGAAGAGGAACGTCTTGTCATCTTAAAGATGCTGCAGGAGAAAAAGATCACCGCAGACGAGGCCGATAAGTTACTTTCCGCATTGGAAGGAGATGTGTAATGTCCTCTGAAGAACGCAAGAAAATTTTGCAGATGGTCTCAGATGGAAAGATCAACGCAGAGGAAGCCGCCAACTTAATGCGCGTTCTGGATGAACCTACCGAAAGCGCGCAGCCGATCGAGGTCATCGAGCCGGGAGCAGGTTTCCGATCCGAACAAAGCGATCTGCCGGAGTTCGAACAGGTCCGCAAGCGGGCGATGCGCTGGGCAATGATCCCACTGTGGGGTGGAGTCCTGTTCACGACCTTCAGCGCCTGGGGCATGTATTCCGTCCAACAGAGTGCCGGTTATAACTTCTGGTTCTTTTGCCTCGGCATGCCTCTTTTCCTGGGTATCGTGCTGATCGCACTCGGGGCGGGTGGGATCGGTTCGCGCTGGATCTATTTGAACGTGGATCGTACACAGGCGCAGGATTGGCCAAAGAATATTACAATTGCACTCCCGATCCCTTTAGGACTGGTGAGCTGGTTCCTGAAAAATTTCGGGAGCCGCATCGACGGGCTTAAGAAAACAACCGTGGACGAAGTGGTCATGGCGATCGCAATGACAAAGTCTGTAAAAGAGCCGTTGATCCTGAATGTGGATGACAGCGATGACGGCGAGCGCGTGCAAGTATTCATCGGCTAGGAGATCGATATGGCGAACAGTGAAGAAAGAATGAAGATCTTGAAGATGATCGAGGAAGGCAAGATCAGCGCGGATGAGGGAGCAAAGTTGCTTGCCGCCTTAAGTGATTCGCGGCGCGGCATTCCCACGCCGCCGCGGCCTCTCGGTATGGGTGGTTCTGCGCGCTGGCTTCGCATTCGGGTGACAGACACCCGCACCGGACGTTCAAAGGCCTCTGTTCAGATCCCACTGGCACTTGTGGATGCCGGCATGAAGATCGGCGCGCATTTCGCGCCCGAAGTGGAGGGTGTGGACATGTCTAATGTGATGGAAGCGCTGCGCATGGGTGTGACCGGCAAGATCATCGATGTGACCGATGAAGAGGACGGCGAGCACGTTGAAATTTATGTGGAATGAGTTTTGGAATATTAATCACTGATGTTACGTATATGCAACTCCGAAGGAGTGAAAAGATTATTGCATGGTGGTGTGGAAGTTTTTCAACTCCGAAGGAGTGTCATAGGTGTTGAAAGGCTCATGTCATCCCTTCGGGATTACAACAAGAACCCGATCCATTATTACAATCTTTTCATCCCTTCGGGATTAATTCCTGCGTTAGGTTAATTATTATGGTGCGATGACCCTTGCAAGAGGGTTGTTTTCTTTTTACAGTTGTGCTATTTTAGGCGCACTTAAGGAGACACATGCAAACAAAAAATCGCCCCACCGGGATGTTCGGGTTCACGCTCGTCTGGCTGGGTCAGATGTTGTCTGTGCTGGCCACGCAGATGAGTGCCTTCGCGTTATCGATCTGGGTATTTCAAGAAACAGGCAGCGCCACAGCGCTGGGCCTGATGCAGGTCTTTTTCATTACACCGTTTTTGTTGATCTCGCCGCTGGCCGGCGTATGGGTGGACCGTCACAACCGCAAGTTAATGATGATGGTCAGCGACCTGGGCGCCGGGCTGGCAACGGTGGCTGTGCTTGTACTGCAGGCATTTGGTGTTCTGGAGGTCTGGCATTTGTACACGGCTGCGGTCTTTCAAGGGCTTGGCAATGCGTTCCAATGGCCGGCATACTCTGCTGCCATCAGCACCATGGTTTCGAAGGAGCAATATGGGCGCGCCAATGGCATGATGTCCCTGATAGAGATGGGGCCGGGCGTCTTTGCTCCCTTGCTGGCGGGCGCACTTTTGCCGCTTATTGGTTTGACCGGAATTTTGTCTTTGGACGTGATCACATTTGTATTTGCCATCATTGTATTGATGTTTGTCCATATCCCGCAGCCGGCACGCACCGAGGAGGGGGCACAGTCCCAGGGAGGAGGCATCCTGAAGGAGGCGGCTTTCGGTTTCCGTTATATTTTTGAACGCTCAGGCCTGCTGGGTTTGCAACTGGTCTTCTTCTTTGGAAACTTGTGTTTTGGGATCGCCTTTGCTTCGGTTGCTCCGATGGTGTTGCTGCGTACGGGAAATGACAGCGCCAGCCTTGGGTTTGTCCTTTCCGCGGGAGCAATTGGTGGCGTGGTCGGAGGCGTGCTGATGAGCGCGTGGGGAGGATTCAAACGACAGGTCCACGGTGTACTGGCCGGGTGGATCCTCTCGAGTGTCTTTTTTGCATTTGTAGGCGTGGGCACATGGATCCCGCTTTGGGTGGGTGCGCTGGCGCTGTGTTCGGTCTTTGGCCCGGTCGTGAATTCCTCGAACCAGGCGATCTGGCAGGCGAAGGTCGCGCCTGATTTACAAGGACGTGTCTTTTCTGCGCGCAGGTTGATCGCCTGGATCACCAATCCCATCTCGCCATTGATCGCCGGCCTGGCGGGGGATTACTGGCTCGAGCCTGTAATGCGTTCCTCAAATGCCTTCTCCTCATTATTTGGATCGATCGCTCCTCCCGGACCCGGAGCTGGCATGGCCCTACTCATCTTTTTCGGCGGCCTCGGCGGAATCCTGGCCGGGCTGGCGGGTTATTTCGTCCATCACATTCGTGATGTGGAAACCGTATTGCCGGATCATGATGCGCTACCTAAAGCTGAAACGGTTGTTGCTTTATAAAGATATTTGCTTTGAATTTCAGGAAACAACCTCTTGAAAAGAGGTTGTTTCCTTTTATTGGATATGCTTCTTTTTGCTTGATGAAGTGAAGTGAAGAAGGGGTAGAATAAATCCTTGGTGGGATGCTCTGCGATCCACGCTGAACGAGAAATGAGGAGATTATGAAGCTTATAGATTTGATTACCATAGTCATGCTCATAGTTGGGTTGTTTTTAGTAATTATTATGCAGATTCTTATTAAACGAGGCAAATTGAAGCCAGAGATGTGGCCTCGTGTTGTTGGGGTTGGCACAGGAATATTTATGTTCATAGGATCGATGGCAACATGTATATTACTAAGACCAATATCACAAATAGTGGATTACACAGTCGAGAGTTTCTTTTGGTCTCTCGCATTAGGCGTAGTAGCCTATTTTGGCGGGCGTAATCTTGCGAATCGCAGACTGGATAAAAAGTGATGATCTTCATCCTCGTTCGGCGTGGGCGTCTCATCCCGTCGAGCAGAGATTAAAAGGGAGATGCTTATGTTTACCATAGTATCAATGCTGACATTGGTATTAGTCGTATCGCTAAATTTATGGGTGTGGTTTTGGCCAAAGTCTTATATTGCTTATATGGGAGGAGTGGAAAAATCGAAATTGGCACCATCCTCTCAAAAAGAATTTTTACTAAAATATCTGCAAAGCCCAGGTTTTATTTGGGGACCACGAGCTGTATTTGGGGTTGCCTTATTAGTTTTGATTAATGTGTTAATTTATTAGCTATTTGTTCAGTTTTGGCTCTTGCAAAACATTTACCTACCCGTTTGTCCAGTAACAAGCTATCCCTTTCGGCGATACACTCCGTAGATGAGCCAGTTACACTGACTCATAAGGAGATCAACCATGGCTAAAAACATTTTTCTCGAACTTTCAGATGCAATGGCAGAGGCTGCCGAACGCGCAGGCAAATCCACGGTGCTGGTGGATGCGCGCAAAAGATTCCCTGCCAGCGGGATCGCCATTTCTGTGGATACCGTTTTAACCGCGGATCATGTCGTTGAACGCGATGAAGATATCAAAGTGATCCTCCATGATGGAACAGAACTAACGGCCAAGCTCGTCGGCCGGGACCCCGGGTCTGACCTGGCGGTATTGAAATTAGACAAGGCTTTGGCCACGCCTGCAGAGGTTTCAAAGACCCCCGCACGCGTTGGCCAGTTTGTGCTCGCCATTGGGCGGCCGTCGACAAAAGGGATCGAATCCAGCTTTGGCACGGTCAACGCGATCAATGGACCCGTCCGCACCGGGCGCGGCAGCATGCTCGAGAGCTATATCAAAACGGATGTGGTCTCGTATCCCGGCTTTTCCGGCGGCCCGTTGGTGAACGGAGATGGCACGATCTTCGGCATCAACACGTCTGGCTTCAGCAGCGGGTCCGCGATCACCATCCCTGCAGACTTGGCATGGAAGATCGCCGCTGCCCTCGAAAAAGATGGAAAGATCAAGCGCGGCTATCTCGGTATTCGCAGCCAGACCGTTGATATTCCTGCAGATGCAGCGAAGTCCCTGAAGCGTGAACAATCCACCGGGCTATTGATCGTTGGTATCGAAGCGGACAGCCCGGCAGCAAAAGGTGGCTTGATCGTTGGAGATATTCTCGTTGGAGTCTCTGGCGAGGCCGTTGCCCATCACGATGAGTTATATACCCGCCTGAGTGGCGATGTCGTTGGCAAGTCCACGGCGATCGATGTGCTGCGCGGCGGCAAGTTGGAGTCGGTGAAGGTCACGGTTGGGGAACGCTAATGTCATTGCGAGCAGAGCGAAGCAATCCCGGCCCTGAAGGGGCGCTTTCCGGCCATATCTGTGGGGATTGCTTCGTCAGGTGGGTCTCGATACGCTGCACTCGCCGTTTGAGGATCGCAGCTACTCGACCACCGATCTTCCTCAGAATGACAAGAATGGAATTGTATTGATCCGTGTAACGATCGTCTCACCGAACCATGCCTTGCGGGTGGGCCTGCGCGAAATGCTCAGCAACCGGCCCGATATCCAGGTCATTGGTGAGGCAGTCAATATCGATACGATAAATGAACGCGAGACCGAGGTACTGGTATTGGCCTCGGTTTCGCCTGTTGATCTGAGTAAACTACGAACAGATTCTTTTGGTCTCTTGATGTTGACGGACGATCCCGAGGATGCACGTGACTTACTGGATTCAAACGCGCGCGCCTGGGGTGTGGTCTCTGCGAGTGCTGCAAGTGAGGAATTGGCCGCGGCGATCCGCGCGGTGGGGGAAGGGCTTTGGGTCGGCGCGCCAGGTTTGGTCCGCGGTCTGATGCGTTCTATCGGACGAGGAGATTCCTCAGGCGAGCAGTCCCTGATTGAGCCGTTAACTGCGCGGGAGAAGGAAGTCCTGCAATGGATCGCGGAAGGGCTGGCGAATAAACAGATCGCGATGCGGCTTGGGATCAGCGAACATACTGTGAAGTTTCATCTGTCTTCTTTATATGCAAAGTTGAACGTGGCGAGCCGCACGGAAGCCGTCAAAAGAGGACTTGGACTCGGCTTGATCTCGCTGTAACCGATCTATTTTCTTTTTCTACGAAATATCAGAGGGGTAATGATGATGATCACGATAACGACTCCCATGACCACGATGCCGTCCGTCGAGCCGATCACGGAATTGTCCCCCGGGGCAGGCGTAGTCGTTACCTGTACACGCATTGCCGCGGCATTTAACTGCTGGGCAGAAGCTGCGGGCTGGTTCAAGACGGAGACGATCAATACCCCGGCGACGACCATCAGAACCAGCATAGTGAGACCAAAAATATGTGAAGTCTTCATCGTTTTTGTTAGTTTAATTGTATCATGTCTTAAAATTCCCTTATTTTTTCCCTTATATGTACTTTTTTGTACTTTCATTGTATAATCGCCAAACCGCTTGCTGGTGGGGTTCAGCAAGCGAATTTATGTGGAGATTATGATGGAAGTCGCTGCGAACACCGCGTTTTTATTCCTCGTCCTGATATCCATCGGGACGGGTTTTATGTATATCTGTCGTGCGGTTTGTGCGGACCGTCGCCTTGTTCTTTCGTTTCAACATTTAAGGTAATATCGCTCCCGCCGCCGTTTATCCAATGGCGGCGCGGCGCTTAAAGTTCATTTCAGGAGCATCCATGTTCAAAAGAGTTCTTGACTGGTTGATACAGCCACTCGGCTTGATCGCGGTAGGCATCGTTTTTCTTTCAGTATTCAGCCTGGCCGCATTTGGCGTCAACATTACACAAACGGTGCCTGAACAGCCCATCGAGTTCCCTCACAAGACACACATCGAGCGCGGTGTGCAGTGTTTGTATTGCCATCCAGGCGCGGCGCGTGGACCCGCAGCCGGCATCCCGACACAAAATAAGTGCTGGGGCTGCCATCAACAAGTGGAAAAGACTGATACAAGTGAGCTTCTTGCGCCCTTGAAAGAGGCCGTTGAAAACGGCGAGCCCATCGAATGGGTGCCGGTCGCGATCGTGCCCGATTTCGTTCAGTTCAATCATCGTGCACACGTTGCAGCAGGGCAAAACTGCGAGAATTGTCACGGTGATATGGCCAAGGTGACCGTGGCCGAGAATCCGCAGGTGTTGAACATGGGCTTTTGTTTGAAATGTCATATTAAATCCGCGGGCGACGACGAGGCTAAACTGATCAAGCTCGCCGATTGCGGCACGTGCCATTATTAACCGGGCGAGAGGAATCCAACATGACTGAAAAATTTTCCCGGCGTGATTTTATAAAACTGGCCGGTGTGGGCGCGGCGACAACTGCGATCCTGACCGGGTGTGGGCCGGCTTCGCGTACGGTGAAACGCGAGCCGTACATGCAAATGCCGGAATACACCTACAACGGCCAAAGCACCTATTACGCCACAACCTGCCGCGAGTGCGCGGCGGGATGCGGTCTCGTCGTCCGTACCATGCAGGGACGCGCCCTCAAGACCGAAGGCAATGCGAATAATCCGCTCAACTTGGGCAAGACCTGTGCGCGCGGCCAGGCCACCTTGCATGGTCTGTATAACCCGAATCGTGTGCGCGGCCCCATCAAACATTCACGCGGCGAGAGATTGTACGATACCGCAGCTGATCCCCTCAACGACGAATTCAAGGACGCCGATTCAAATATGAATTGGGATGACGCCCTGCAGGTTGTAGCGGACGCTTTGAAGGGTCACCAGCCTGAAGAGATCGCCTTCTTAATGGGCATGGCCCCCGATCATCTTTTTGACCTGGTTACTGATCTCTCGACCCAATCAGGGATCAACGCCCCGGTCCGTTTTGGCGCATTAAGCATGTTCGAAGCACGCGCTACATTGAGCAAGGCCGCGGAAAATCTTTTCGGCGAGGCCGGCCTGCCCTTCTTTGATATCGGTGGGGCGCAGGTGGTCTTCTCATTTGGTGCGAACTTCCTCGAGACCTGGCTCTCCCCGGTTTCCTATACACGCGGCTTTGCAGGTCTGCGCGAAGCAAAGACAAAGAAGCGCGGTTATTTCGTTCAATTCGAAGCGCGCATGTCGCAAACCGGCGGCAAAGCAGATGAATGGATCCCGTTGAAACCCGGTACAGAAGCAATGGTGGCGCTGGCAATTGGCCGCCTCGCATTCGACCTTCGCGGCGGTGCCCTGCCGCGCGCATTTGCAAATGTCGATCCGCGTGACGCAGCAGCCAAATCCGGCGTGAGCTTTGAAACACTTGAAAGACTCGCGGTGATGTTTGCCGGTTCTGCCGGTTCACTGGCAGTCCCCGGCGGCGCGGCGCTTGGTCAGAGCAACGGACTTGCCGTAGCAGAAGCCGTGCTCGCATTGAACGCTATCCCCAATAACTTTGGAAAGGCTGGCGGTGTGTATCTGTCCGCTGCGGCCCCGACCCAGACGGAATATCATCGCCCTGCTTCTGTAAAAGAAATGGAAGAGTTTGTACGCAGAATGTCGGCCGGTGAATTCAAGGTGTTGTTCGTTCACGGCGTGAATCCAGTATTTGAACTGCCGGCCTCTCTCGGCTTTAAAGATGCATTGAAGAATGTGGAACAGGTTATTTCATTCGCGACCTTCCCGGATGAAACCGCATTGGAAGCGGACTATGTCTTTCCCGATCATCATGGACTTGAATCTTGGGGTTATCAACGGGTGGCTACAGGTACGGGCCAGCCGGTGCTTTCCGGTGCGCAGCCTGTTGTCTCTCCCTATTACGATACCCGCGCAACTGCAGATGTTCTGTTGAACGCCGCACAATTAGCGGGCGGCGCGTTCGCCGAGGCATTGCCATTCAGCGATGAGGTGCAGTTCATTCAAAGCAAAATCGCACCGCTGATGACTGAAGGGGATGGTTTCTTCTCCGCTCCGGAGATCAACACATTTACAGCCTACTTCCAGCAACATGGCGGCTGGTGGAAGTTGAATGGGGCGCTTGGCGCTTCAAATACTGCGGATGTGCTTAACCGTGACCTGAACAGCGCAGAATCTGTGTTTGCAGGCGAAGGCGAGTTTTTCCTCGTCCCGTTCGTTTCGCCCACGCTTGGCGAAGCCGGCGCGAACAAGCCCTGGCTCCAGGAATTACCTGACCCCAATACAACGGTCATGTGGAATACCTGGGTTGAAATGAACCCTGAAACTGCTCACGAACTTCATATCGAAAACGACGATGTCGTGAAGATCACGACAGAAGCCGGAGAGTTGGAAGTGCCGGTGTATGTGTACCCGGCTATTCGTCCAGACACGATCGCCATTCCCTTCGGGCAGGGTCACACTTCGTATGGCCGCTACGCCGAGAATCGCGGCGTCAATCCTGCAGATCTGTTCGGTCATCACTTCAATGAAGCCGGCGACATTGCATTTGCGGGCATGAAAGTCAAAATCGAAAAGACCGGCCGGAAAAAACCGCTTTCGCGCCTCGAAAGTATCATGGGCGTGTATGGCATCGGCTTGGGAGAGGAGCACTAGTCATGACAACTGATTTGAATATCTCCGAAGTAAAGCTGGCTGAAGAGCATGTCGGCAAGTGGGGCATGGTCATCAATCAAGATATTTGCACGGGCTGTCAGGCTTGTGTAGCTGCCTGCGCCATGGAAAATAACCTTTCCTTTGTCGGCGAAGAGGATTCGGGCTATGGTCGTTCCATGCACTGGATCCGCATTGAACGCTTCTGGGAGGGCGAGTATCCCGAGGTGAAGATGACGCCTCAGCAACCCATGATGTGTCAGCAATGCGGAAGCGCGCCTTGTGAACCGGTCTGCCCGGCATTCGCAACCGTGCATTCGCAGGCCCAGCAATTGAACCTGCAAGTATATAACCGTTGTATCGGCACACGTTATTGCGCGAACAACTGCCCGTATCAGGTGCGTTCCTTCAACTGGAGGGATTACAAACGCCCCGAGCCTTTGCCGAATCAACTCAACCCGGATGTAACAGTCCGCCGCCGCGGTGTGATGGAAAAGTGCACATTCTGCATCCAACGCATTCACAAGGCCGAGGACAAGGCCAAAGCGGAAGGCCGCGAAGTGATCGATGGTGAATTCACCACCGCCTGCGCGCAAGCCTGCCCTGCCAACGCTATTACCTTCGGCCGCGTGGATAACCCCGAAAGCCTGGTCTCGCAACTGGCGCATCAGGGTCACGGCGTAAAACATCTTGAAGAGCTTGGCACACTCCCGAACGTGACCTACTTCAAGGGAGGCGAATGATGGCCACATATACAAATGCAAAAGAACCAGTAGTTCACGCCAAGGCAACGCATGAAGCTCATAGTGAAGAGCATCTGCGCGAAGAACACTTGATGCTCGACCCGATTCCACGCGGCCAGATGAACGACATGGTCATGGAATCCATGATGTACACCACGTGGAAATTCTGGGTGGCATTCGGCATCCTTTCCGTGATCGTAGCTGTGTGCCTCGTGGGTGTTTGGGGTTACATGGTTTCTGAAGGCCTGGGTGTAACCGGAAAGAACCGCCCATCCTACTGGGGACTCTTTCTCGTCGATACCGTTTTCTGGATCGGTATCAGCCATGCAGGAACTTTCATCTCCGCGATCCTGCGCGTGTTCAAGGCTGAATTTCGCCGCCCGTTCACACGTGCCGCAGAATTAATGACCACGTTCGGTCTCGTACAGGCCGGCTTCAGCATCTTCATGCACCTCGGCCGAGTCTGGCTATTCTATTGGATCCTGCCTTATCCCAACCAGCGCATGTTGTGGCCCAACTTCCACTCGCCCCTTTCATGGGACTTGCTGGCGATCACAACCTATTTGCTTTCATCCACCATGTACCTGTTCCTGCCGCTTATCCCAGACCTTGCCATGGCACGCGACCGCACCACTGGCTGGCGCAAGACTTTTTATAAAACCCTGGCGCTTGGCTTCCGCGGCACGGAAGGTGAATGGGCGCATTTGCGCACCGCCATGAATATCTTTGCCTTCGCGATCATCCCGGTCATGTTCTCTGTGCACACCATCGTGTCCTGGGACTTTGCCGCGGCCACACGCCCGGGCTGGAATTCCACGATCTTCGGTCCATACTTTGTGATCGGGGCGCTTCACTCCGGCATGGGCGCTGTCATCATGGTGCTGGCGGTGGTACGCTCAACAATGAAGCATATGAAATATTTCATCCGCCCCGAGCACTTCGATGCCATTGCAAAACTCATGCTCATCATCTCGATGGGTTGGGCATATTTCTTCTTCAACGATTATCTGGTGCAATGGTATGGCGGCGATAAATGGACGAAAATGCTGCTGCACTTTCATGAAGCCGGTCCTTTGGGCTGGATGTGGTTTGCAATGCTGATCTTTAACATTGCGATCCCCTGGGCCGTATTGTGGAATCGCAAATGGCGATCTACACCATGGATCGTGTTTATCGTGGGCCTGCTGATCAACGTCGGGATGTACTTTGAACGTTATATTATCGTTCCCGTTTCGCTTTCGATCAATCGTATGCCCTTTACCTGGCGACTCTACCAACCGCGCGTGGAGATTTTTCTCGCCATCGGTACGTTTGCCCTGTTCATCCTGATCTACATGGCGGCTTCCAAGTTAATCCCACTGATCCCGGTCTGGGAAGTACAGGAAGGTCAGATGGCTCACAAAGTCACCAAATTTGGACGCGAGACCGTTGTGACGGTCACCGAGCTGGAATAGGAGAGACTCAAATGGCAGAAACTGTACACCTGTTGGCGGTCTTTCCGGACCTTGAACCTGCCGCGGATGCCATCGATCAGCTCCGCACTTTGGGCATTTCCGACGATCACATGAACGTGATCTCCGGTGTTCCGATTACCGAAGCCATGCTTGGGCGCCCGGCCCAATGGACGAATGTCCCGCGCATTGCCGGTGGTGGCGCGATCCTGGGTTTCCTGGCGGGTGTCTTCCTGGCGTTTATCGCGCCTTACATGTATGCCTATCCCATCCAGGTGAGCTCCCAGGCTTATATTCCAGGCCCGCCCACTTTTGTTCTCTTGTTCGAGCTGACCATGCTTGGCATGCTGCTCTCCACATTTCTTGCAGTCTTCCTCGATAGTTTCTTTCCCAACTATCGTCCGTTGCAGTATGTGAAAGAGATCAGTGATGGCAAGATCGCAGTCTTTTTCATATGCCCGGAAGAGAGCAAGGATAAATTCACCAAAGCCATGACCGCCCTTGGCGCGGAAAAGGTGGAAGTTGCGGAGGCCACACAGCTATGAGACTGTTGAAGCAGCTTTTTGTCGTATTCGCTGTCCTCGGCATCCTTGCAAGCGGGTTGTCGATCTTTGCATACGACATCATCAAAGTTGAGTGGGTTGGGTTCATGGAGATCCAACAATCGTACGGGAATCAGGAAGAACCCCGGGCCGTGCCTGCACAATCCATTCCCATTGAAGGCCCTGCTTATATACCCGGGGCAGGTGCGCCGGCCAACCCGGTTCCGCCGGATGAAACCTCCATTGCGCGTGGCCAGCAGCTCTATGGCATTCACTGCCAGCTGTGTCATGGTCTGTCTGGAGAGGGCAACGGCCCCATCGCGGCCTTCCTGATTGAAAAGAAGCCCGGTGAACTTACCAGCGACCTTGTTCAAGACAAGGACGATGGCAGCCTCTTTCTCACCATAAGTAACGGTTCAGGCTCCGGCTATATGCCTGCATTGAATGAGAACCTTACTGTTCGCGAACGCTGGGATTTGGTCAACTATCTACGCCATCTTCGCACTGAAGCTGCAGAACAATAGGGAGAGTCCAGAATGAATGACGATGTTCGAAGATATATTTACGGCGCGTTGGTTGTGTTCCTGGCAGGGATATTTCTCTGGATCAGCTTTCTATTTGTGAATGCCTGTGGATTCACATTAACCTGCAACCGTGCGGCGTTTCCGGTGGATCGTACACCGATTCCCACCTTGATACCTGCCACGCTGCCTGCCATCGAAACGGGCAGCGGCGATGTGGTTGTCTCCGTTCATTGCCGTGTTCCCGCAGTGGACTTGATCGGCGCATGGGTGGAGGCAGGTGCCCCTGAATCGGAGGTCTTCCAATTCAGCGACATGGATGGCCAGAATTGCGAATCCACCTTTGAAGAGGTGAAGCCGCTTTTCGTGGAGGCAAACTTCTGGTATCCCGGTTCGCTTTCCTGTGTTTCGTGCCATTCTGTGGATGTGACCATTTCTCCTGCGCAGCTGGATCTGAGTAGTTATGAAGGTATTACGGCTGGTTCCCGTCGTGCAGATGCTGAATCGAAAGGTACGGATATTCTTGGAGGCGGGGAGTGGGAAAGTTCATTGCTGTATGAATTCCTTTTCAACAGCAAGCCAGAGATCCCCGGTCATACCGAAGCGGTATCGGATTTGGTGATCTTTGTTGGCAGGCCCCTTCCGGCGCCTGAAGCTACGGCAACGGCAGTGCCCACAGAAGCATCCACACCAACAACTACTCCATAGATTTTCATTAAATCAAGGGACCCGGTCTAAGACCGGGTCCCTTTTTTCTGGCGGAGAGGGCGGGATTCGAATAATCTTCTCGATGAAGGCCCGCGAACCTGAAACAAAAAACACCCCAAGCGGGATGTTTTTTTCTGGCGGAGAGGGCGGGATTCGAACCCGCGAACCTTTGTGGGTTACACGCTTTCCAAGCGTGCGCGCTAAGCCAGACTACGCGACCTCTCCCTTTTTAAGCAGAGCGGGCGAATTATACCATGTGTTTTATTGCGGCAATATTTTAATTTGCTCTACATAAAATATATTCAGGCCATGATCAGTTTGATATTGACCGCACATTTGCAAAAACGAGCCTGCATGGGGAAGCAGCGTAGTCGGTGTGACGATCATTACACCCTGGGATAAGTGGTAATCCATTGTCAGAAAGATGGTCTTTGCAGGTTCAATGGTGCCTGTCCAGGCGATCATGTTTCCGTCCGCGAGCGAGTGGGAGTTTTTCCGAAATAAGCCAACATGATAGTTGGGCATCCAATCGAGGAATGAAAGGTTTTGTTTTTGTATATTGATGGAAGTTCCTTTATCAAAACGCGCTAGCACAAAGTCCGCATTCGATGCGCATGGTACAGGAGTTAAATTGATTGGCGTGGCAACGGATTTTATGAGAACGGGGCCGATGAGTGTAATCATGATTAATGCAATACTGAATGCCGTAATTAATGGAGAGCTGGCCAAACTTTTGTTCGAATCCGTGGTAACGATATTCCTGGCTGTTTTCTCAAGTATCAGGCCAATTCCCATTGCTGGTAATGCAGCGAGGATTATAATGCTCGCCGCGTAGGGCCGCATTCGATAAGCATCGGTGGGAGGCAGGAATGGGACGGAAATGAATACGCCTGCAATTGAGATCATAACAAGACTTTTAATGGGATCTTTCCGATCATGGACCCACGCACCTATTCCCAAAATACTGAGTAAATACATTCCCCAACGGGCGATAACATTCACTGTCCAGTTTTCACCGCCCACGTAGGAGTACACGTTATACCAGCTGTTCGAAAATAACATCTTCCAATTGAATATCGCCCCTTGCACAGCCTGCCGGGGGTTTTCACGGATCAGCTCAAAGGCCAACTGATAAATTCTGCGAGACTGATCCGGCTCTTGAAGCACGAGCACTTCAGGATGTGCCTCAAAGATATACACCCATGATTTCCCTCCCGAAGCAAGACCATACAATGTGTATGAGAAATTCGCAAAAGGTACGCCAGATGGCGCCGCGACCAGCCGAGTTAGCGTGAGATTTAAAACAAAGCCCAGTATGACCGCTGTTGCGCTAATTGCCAATGTTTTCCATGAAACGAGTCTATTCTCACGAAATATCCATCCTACCCACAGAATTAAAAGAGGCAGCATGAAGAACGTACCTGCGCGCGCATTTAGAGCCAATGTGATTATCAGCAGTCCCAGCCAGATGGAAGGAAAACTCCTGTCTGCCGCGCCGCGCCAAAGCAGGCCAAAGCCCAGCGCACCCAGCGCCACGCCCAGATTTTCAGACATACTTACTCCACTATGAGCGCGGTAGAACAGGAACAGGATCATTAATATGAACACTGCCATTTCCGCGCCATGCGTACGTTGAATTTCTTTTGCAGTGAAATAACATGCAATTCCCACCAGCCCGGCGAGAATTGCAAGAGAAGTCATTAGGTTGTAATTTGTTATTGAAAGTAGAACGGCTAAAAGTCCGGGGAATAACGGACGCCGGGCTGAAAAAATCGAGAAATCCTGGCCATTTATTAATCTCAAGGCATCTATGTAGTATGCGCTTGCATCGTACAATGGGATCAGACCGCTTAAAACTGTTGATTGAGTTTGCCCGGAAGCCCACAGGCCCGCAAGTGGCGCGGCAAATAATGATAGAACAGTTGCCATGGCGGTCAATTCACCAATTCGTCCGGGGACGCGAAAAGCGAGATATACGAACAACGTAGCAGCGGGGATCACCAGCCCAAACCCCGTTCGCAATGACATGCTTAATGGGCGCAGGAAATTCGGCGAGCGATTTAATAAGATCAGGCCGAAAACAATAACGGAAATCGCAAAACAAATCAGATGCCAGAGAACAGGATGGATATTTTTTATTATGGAGTTGATGCGGGAAAAGGCAGACATTCGAAAATTATACCCTGCCCGTTGGTCATAACAGTTCGGCGCAAATGGAACCGCCACATTGCTTGTGGCGGTTCCATTTGGTTACGCGAGGCTGCTAACCGAAATAATTACATTGGCAGTTCGGGGCATCGAAATACCAACCGGCCCCGTATGAACTACAGATCGCGTCGTTTAGCTGACACCCGGTTGGACCGGGTTCGCCGGGAGTGTTGGGTATGAATACTTCACAAAGACCTGGTTCATTTCCTGTTGGCTCGAAGCCGACAGCCATTTTGCAGGAATTATCGA
>CAZJYB010000043.1:0-25477 GCA_964549865.1 uncultured Anaerolineaceae bacterium | reverse complement strand
CCAAAAGTTTCTCGCGGTCGTCTGCATTCTTGGTCTCGATCACATATAAATGAAAGACGTGCCGATACCCCGGGCGGACGTGAGGCAGCTCGATGAAATTGCACGTTGTCAGGCCTTCGGTGTAGCGATCGGCGATCTCAATGCGACGCTCACTCCACTCGGTGATATGTTTGAGCTTGGCGCTGAGCACACCTGCGTGCAGGTCGTCCAGGCGGCTGTTAAAACCAAAGCTGTGGCGTTCACGTTGGGTCGAACCATGATTGCGCAGCTTACGAACTGTGTCATTGATATCCTGGCGGTCCGTCCAGATCGCGCCGCCATCGCCGAAGGTCCCCAGGTTCTTCTGGATAATGAAGCTGGTGCAGACTGCGTCTGAAAGCTGGCCTTCTGTGAAGGTGGCGCCGCGCGCATCAATGGCCTGGGCATTGTCTTCGATGACCAGCAACTTGAATTCATCTGCGATCACCCGGATCTCGTCCATCGGGGCGCATTGACCGTACAGATGGACCGGCACGATCGCCTTTGTTTTCTTGGTGATCGCCTTGCGGATGGCCTGCGGATCGATGCACTTGGTCAACGGGTCGCAGTCCACCAGGACGGTGGTACAGCCCGCGATCCAGATCGCCTCCGCAGTGGCAAAAAAGGTGTTGGCGTTCGTAATGATTTCATCGCCCGGGCCGAGGCCAAGCGCCATGAAGGTTAACCACAGCGCGTCGGTGCCATTGCCAACCCCAATGGCATATTTTGAACCGGCGTATTCAGCCAGTTCCTCCTCGAACTTCTTGAGCATCGGGCCCTGCACATATGCCCCACTCGAGATGACTTCCTGCATCTTGGCATCGATCTCGCTTTTGATGCTTTCGTACTGACGTTGATGACCGTAAAATGGCGCTTTCATGTTTTTATCTCCTTCTTAAGATAATTCTATAAATCATACAGCGATAGTAAAGAAACCGTCATTACCCAAATGGGTACCATTAAATCATTGACATATTCCCCATGCGTAGTAGAATATTCTTAATTATGTTTAGAGATCGAGCAAGTATTCTTATGGAAGCCAAAGCCAAGCGCAAGCCCACCTCTGCAACCTCGGTTGTCGGGTTTGGGCATGTTTTGGTTAATCAAGGAATGGGCAAAGATTTACGATAGTTCTTTATATCTGCCTGTGCTGTGAATACCAAAACGCTCTCCGACAACGGAGAGCGTTTTTTGTTTATATAAAAAGGAAAACACCTATGATTGAAATTTTGGATACAACATTGCGTGAAGGCGAGCAAACACCCTACGTCAATTTTACGGTCGAGGAAAAGATCGAGATCGCGCGCATGCTCGACCAGATTGGCGTGGACATGATCGAGGCCGGCGACCCATCCGTCTCACCCAATGTGGCAAAAGCGATTAAAAGCATCGCTGCACTGGGGCTTCGGGCTGAGGTCGTCGCCCATTCAGTTGCTTCACACTCAGGCATTGACAAGGCCAAAGCCTGCGGTGCAGATCGCGTTGCGATCTTTTATGCCACCTCAAAGATCCACCTGGATGCAAAACTGCACAAGACGCAAGAACAGGCCCTGGATATCATCCGCGAGCACGTGGCGTATGCACACAGTCTTGGGCTGAAAGTTCGCTTCACACCAGAGGATGCCACCCGCACAGACTTTGAATTCCTGGTCAAGGTTTGTAATGCGGCAATCGAAGCGGGCGCTGATCGTATTAGTTTTGCAGATACCCTGGGCATCATGCAGCCGCATACCATGTTTGAAATCGTTTCCGTTTTACGCGAACGATTGCTCCCATGTAAAATAGATCTACATTGCCATAACGATTATGGACTGGCTCTCGCAAACGCCATGGCGGGCATTCGCGCCGGGGCAGATTGCATCCACACCACGGTGAATGGGTTGGGCGAACGTACAGGCATTCCTGATCTGGCCGAAACGGTGATTGCATATCACAACCTTGAAGGGGACCAAAAATTCAACATCCAGCCATTGATGGATATCTCCGGTTATCTTGAAAAAGTCTCCGGGTTTTTCCTCGCACCGAATAAACCGATCACCGGGCAGAATGCCTTCAGCCACAAAAGCGGGGTACATACCAATGGCATTCTCAAGGACCCACGAACGTATGAACCATTCGACCCATCCATTTTGGGACGGGAGCGAAAGATCATCATTGATAAATACACCGGCAAGAGTGCTGTGGCCTCGCGGCTGGAGGAATATGATATTGAGGTCAGCGCGGCAGAGCTGGAGGTGATCGTTTCGCGCATCAAAAACCTGGGCGACGACCGCAAGCGGCTCTTCGACGCGGACATCCTCGAGATCGCCGAGCAGGTGACGGGGCGCGAGATCGATGTCATCCCCCATGATATCAGCGCGATGGTGATGCTGGAGGTCGAGTCGCATGTATACACATCGGCGGTGGTGCGTCGCCTGCGTGGATTTAAAAACGTAAGCAACGTTTATGAGATCACCGGTGATTACGATATTAATGCCTTTGTGCATGTGGAGAACATGACGGCCTTGAACAACCTGATCGAGGAGATCCGCACCGTGCAAGGTGTGAAACGCACCGAGACGCGCATGGTGCTGAAAAAATATAATGGAAACAATAAAGATGAATCAAGAAGTGAGAATGCAGAATAAAAAATCTGCTCTCGGCATTCATCATTCTGCATTCATCATCCTGAATTTAGAAAAAGGAGAAACATGGGTACATTGATCGAGGAAATCTTTTCACGCAAAGCCGGCAGGCCGGTGCAGGCCGGCGAGATCGTGCTGTTGGATGTGGACTACATCATGAGTCACGACAACACCACTCCGCTGGCGATCAAGGCGTTTCGCGAGATCGGCAAACCGATCCTGGATAAGGACAAGATCGTGATCCATTTCGATCACGCTTATCCCGCGCCCAACCTGATGGCTGCAGAGGCACAGAAAAAGATCGTTGATTTTATGAAGGAACAGGGCATTACCCAGTTCTATCATCAGGGGATCTGTCATCAAGTGTTGATCGAGGAGGGCTATATTCAGCCGGGACGCGTGTTGATCGGCGGCGACTCCCACAGCAACACATACGGCGCATTCGGCGCATTCGGTACCGGCCTCGGCTCCACGGAGATCGGCGTGGCCTGGGCCACCGGTAAAGCATGGTTTCGCACACCGGAGACGATTCTCATCACGATCAATGGAAAAGCAAAGCGCGGTGTTTTCGCGAAGGACGTGATGCTATATATTGCCGGCATGATGGGCATGGATGGTGCCACGTACAAATCTGTGGAATTTGACGGTTCATACATCGATGCACTGCCGATGCACGAACGCATCATCTTCCCGAACATGTCCACCGAGATCGGCGCAAAGTGCGGATTGATGACGCCGGACGAAACGACGATCCAATTCCTTGAAACGGAAACGAAAGCCCGCGGGCCCTTCACCGTGATCAAGGCGGTTAACCCAAAATACGAAAAAGTCATTGAAATCGATGTGACGAACATCGGCCCTCAAGTGGCCTGTCACCCGGATGTGGATCATGTACAAGACCTTGAGAAAGTAGAGGGCCTGCCCATCGATGAAGTCTTTATCGGCACGTGTACCAACGGGCGCTATGAAGACCTCGAGATCGCTGCGCAGATCCTCAAGGGGCATAAAGTCAGCGCGTTCACACGCACCATCATCACACCAGCCAGCGTGCAAATTTACGACAAAGCCATGAAGAATGGTCTCATCCAGATCTTCCATGATGCCGGGTGCACGATCGGTGTGGTTGGCTGCGGTGCGTGTATCGGCCGTCATGGCGGTTTACTTGGCCCGGGCGAGCGCGCCTTCACGACCATGAACCGCAACTTCATCGGGCGCATGGGCAGCCCTGAGGCAGAGATCTATCTCGGCAGCCCGGCTGCGGCCGCGGCAACAGCCATTGCCGGGAAGATCACCGACCCGCGAGAGTATTTAGATAAGTAGACAAGTAAACACGTAGGCACGAAACACATACAACCTGTGTACGTGTTTACTTTTTACCTGTGCACTTTTACAAAGGAGAAAATCATGGGAAAAGCATGGAAATTCGAAGACAATCTGAACACAGACGAGATCATTCCAGCTCGTTACAACATTACGATCATTCCGCAGGAACTCGCGAAGAACGTCTTTTGCGAGATCAAGCCGGATTATGCAAAGACCGTTCAACCCGGTGACGTCATCGTGGGAGGGCAGAACTTTGGATGCGGCTCCTCGCGCGAGCACGCGCCCATCGCCATCAAAGGCTCAGGGGCAAAGTGCATCATCGCCTCGTCGTACGCACGCATCTTTTTTCGCAATGCCATCAATATCGGCCTGCCCATCCTCGAATGCCCGGAAGCAGTTGCAGGCATCACGGAAGGTGATGATGTTGAAGTGAACCTGGCCAGCGGTGAAATTTTAAACCGCACGAACGGGCAAACGTATCAGGCCCAGGCACTGCCCGATTTTGTCTTGAAGATCGCCGACGCCGGTGGCATTGTCAATTACCTGAAACAGCACGACATTCAGGATCTGCTTGCATGACGAGACATCGCATCTGCCTGCTGCCCGGCGATGGCATCGGCCCTGAGGTGATCGACTGCGTGGAAGAAGTCTTACGCGCCCTGCCTTTGGATCTGGAATTTACGCGCGCCGATATCGGGTTTGGCGCCTATGAGCGACTCGGCACCCCGTTGCCTGACTCTACACTCGAGGCCATTCGCCTCTCGGACGCCGCCCTGCTGGGTGCCGTTACAACGCCACCCAACCTGCCCGGATATTTTTCCCCGATCGTGCGAATGCGCCAAAGCCTCGACCTGTATGCAAACCTGCGGCCCTGTCGTTCGATCCCACACGAATCCTCGCGACCGAATATCGACATGCTCATCGTGCGCGAGAACACCGAAGGGTTATATTCCGGCATCGAACGCGTTGAAGAAAACGGGAATCGCGCTATTACCGAACGCGTCATCACACGCCGGGCCTCAGAGAGGATCGTGCGCAAGGCGTTCGACATGGCCAAGGCGACTGGCCGCAAGACCGTGCATGTGGTGCACAAGGCAAATGTCCTGCGCGAAACCTGCGGGTTATTCCGGGCAGTTGCGTTCGAAGTTGCAAAAGATTATGCGGATATCTCCATGTGTGAAATGCTTGTGGACACCTGTGCCATGGAGCTCGTGCGCGCGCCGGAACAATTCGAAGTGATCGTTACAACGAATTTGTTTGGTGACATCCTGAGCGATGAGGCCTGCATGTTCGTCGGCGGTTTGGGTGTAGCGTCTTCCGGTAATATTGGCACAGATGCCGCCGTGTTCGAACCGGTGCATGGCAGCGCGCCGACCTTGGTGGGTACCGGGAAAGCGAACCCGATTGCCACACTTCTCGCGGCAGCGATGATGCTGGATCATCTTGGTGAATCAGAACATGCAGAGCGCCTGCGCACATCCATTGAAGCCTGTATTGCCGAAGGCAAAGTAACGCCCGACCTGGGTGGATCACTCACTACAAACCAGGTGACGCAAGAGGTCAAGAACCGTATCCGGAACGCGGACTTGAGTCCGCAAAAGGCAGACTAATGCTTCGACAGGCTCAGCACAAGCATCTGCCATCCGTTTTCAAGGAGAGATTTTATGACACGAGTTGGATTCTTATACACACGCCTGCGCGTTGAAGAGAAACTTTTGATCGACGAATTGGAAAAACGTGAAGGTGTCGAGATCGTTCGCATCAACGATGGGGATGCATTCTTCGACATCACACAGGTCCCCGAACAAGTGGATGTGCTGCTCGAACGTTCGATCTCATATTCACGCGGGCTGTACATCTCACGCATTTTCGAAGCACATGGCATACCGGTGGTCAACCCATCCCTGGTGGCCGAACGTTGCGGCGATAAATACATTACGAGCCAGATCCTCACGAAGAACAGCATCCCCACCCCGCGGGTGTTGATGGCCTTCGAAGAGGAATCAGCTTTACGGGCGATCGAAGCGATGGGTTATCCCTGTGTGCTAAAACCCGTGGTCGGTTCGTGGGGACGCCTGCTCGCCAAAGTGGAGAATCGTGCCATGGCAGAGTCATTAATTGAACACAAGGCCACGCTTGGGGTCAATCATCAGGTCTTTTATATCCAGGAATATATCGACAAACCGGGACGCGACATCCGCGCGTTTGTGATTGGGGATGAAACGATCTGTGCGATCTATCGCACATCCGAGAATTGGATCACGAACACAGCGCGCGGTGGCGTGGCAACCAATTGCCCGGTCACAGATGAGATTGTAGATCTGTGCAGACGCGCCGCTCGCGCGGTGGGTGGCGGATTGCTGGCGCTTGATCTGTTCGAAACCGAAAACGGTCTGACCATCAATGAAATCAATCACACCATGGAATTTCGTAACAGTATCGCGACGACGGGTGTTAACATCCCGGAGAAAATGATCGACCATGTTTTGGAGCATGCCATGGCCAGGATATAGTTTTCTGCACCACATGGGTCGTCGGACAAATTCAAAAACTCGTGGCAATTTTCCATTGACATATTCCTCATGGATGGTAGAATACCGCCTAATATGTACAGGTCATTTGCGTCCCCGCGTGCACGTCGTCCGAAGCCCACTTCTCTAGAGAAGGCCGGGAGCTTTTTGTTTGGATGATGGAACACAGACGCAAGGCAATGCGCTGACACACACCATACCAGTCAATCAAAACAGCCCTCCTTCTCGGAGGGCTGTTTTTTTTATATTTCGCTTGGGAGCATGTATGAAAACAAAACAAAAATCGCAGGTAAAGAAAGTTGTCCTTGCCTATTCGGGAGGGCTGGACACATCCGTGATCGTGCCATGGCTGAAGGAAAACTACGGCTGTGACGTGGTCTGCTTTTGCGCAGACGTGGGCCAGGGTGACGAAGACCTGCAGGGCCTCGAACAAAAGGCGATCAAGAGCGGCGCATGTCAATTCGTGATCCACGACATGAAGGAGGAGTTTGCCTCCGATTATCTTTTCCCTCTGCTCAAAGTGGGCGCGGTGTACGAACACAAATATTTACTTGGCACCTCCGTCGCACGTCCGTTGATCGCAAAACATCTCGTGGATGTGGCACATGAAGTCGGCGCCGACGCCATCGCGCACGGCGCGACCGGCAAAGGCAATGACCAGGTGCGTTTCGAGCTGACCGTGATGGCGCTCGACCCACGCTTGAAGATCATCGCTCCATGGCGCGAATGGGACATCCGCTCGCGCGAAGATGCGATCGCCTATGCGGCGAAACATAATGTGCCGGTCACGGCCACGATCAAATCCATTTACAGCCGCGACTCGAACCTATGGCATCTTTCGCATGAGGGCGGGTTGCTGGAAGATCCATGGAATGAGCCCGAAGAAATGATGTATCAAATTTCGGCTTCCCCGGAAAATGCGCCCGAGCAGGCCGAATATGTGGAGATCGAATTTATCAGCGGCAATCCCGTCGCTGTGAACGGGGAAAAACTTTCCCCCGCAAAGATCATTGAGACACTCAACGCCATCGGTGGCACACATGCCATCGGCCGCGTGGACCTCGTGGAGAACCGCCTCGTGGGGATGAAATCGCATGGCGTATATGAAACCCCCGGCGGTACCATTCTGTTGTACGCGCATCGCGAACTTGAATCATTGGTGATCGACCGTGAGACCATGCACTTCAAGGCCATGGTGGCCGTTAAATATTCCGAACTCACCTATAACGGCTTGTGGTTCACACCCTTGCGCGAAGCGATCGACGCCTTCGTGAACGCGACGCAAGGACCGGTCACCGGCATGGTACGGCTCAAACTTTACAAGGGCAATATCATTTCCGCCGGCCGCACATCACCGTTCAGCTTGTATCGCGAAGATTTCGCCACGTTCGGCCAGGAGGATGTGTACGACCAGAGTCATGCCGAAGGATTTATTCGTTTATACGGCCTTTCGATGAAAGTGCGCGCGTTGAACGGGCTGCCCGTCTCCGGCCTCGATATGCCCAAACCCGATTACTCGCGCTTCAAGAGAGATTGATATGACCCTGTGGAGCGGACGATTTTCAACCAAATTGGATGAGCAGGCATGGGCGCTCAACGCCTCCCTGCCGTTCGATAAACGCCTCGCTTTGCAGGATGTGCGCGGCTCGATCGCCTGGGCCGGCGCATTGAAACAGGCAAACGTATTGACCGCCGAAGAGCATGAAAAGATCGTCAACGGGTTGAACACCATTGCGAAGGAATTTGCGAACAAGACGTTCGTGTTCTCGGAGAGTGATGAAGATATTCACACCGCAGTGGAGCGGCGCCTCGGCGACCTGACTGGCGCGGCAGGCAAATTACACACAGGCCGTTCCCGTAACGACCAGGTGGCTACTGATTTTCGTTTATGGATGCTGGACTCTCTGCCACTGTTGAACGACTCGATCAAAGGATTGCAATCCGCCATCATAGAAATTGCCGAGGCGCATCAAACCGACCTGATGCCTGGTTACACACACCTGCAGCGCGCCCAACCCGTGACATTTGCCCACTGGCTGCTTAGTCACTTCTGGTCCCTGCAACGCGACCGCGAACGATTGACCGACCTGCGCGATCGTGTGGCCATCCTCCCGCTTGGCAGCGGCGCGCTCGCGGGGACATCCTTCCCCGTTGACCGCGACGTATTGGCGAAGACCCTTGGTTTCGACGGGCCCAGCCAGAACAGCATCGATGGCGTTTCAGACAGGGACTTCGTGGCTGAGTATCTCTTCTGCTGCAGTTTATGCGGCATCCATCTCAGTAAACTTTCCGAGAATATTGTGCTGTTCACAACCGCCGAGTTTGGTTTTATCGAACTCAGTGACGCTTATTCGACAGGTTCGAGCCTGATGCCACAGAAAAAAAATCCCGATATGTTCGAGCTCACGCGCGGCAAAGCGGGGACAATGATCGGCCTGTTGATGGGGTTGATGACTACGTTGAAAGGGTTGCCCTCCACATACGACAAGGACTTGCAGGAGGATAAGGTCCCGGTCTTTCAGGCAACCGATACATTGCTCGCGATCCTGCCTGTTCTCGGGGGCGCCTTGAAGACAATGACTGTCAGCAAAGAGAGGATGCTTGCCGCGATCGACCCTTCGATGCTGGCAACCGATGTGGCAGATTATCTCGTCCACAAAGGCATGACGTTTCGCGAAGCGCATGAAGTTACCGGAAAAGCCGTCCGTGCCGCGGCGGAGAAAGGCGTGGGCCTCGATCAACTCTCAGAAAGCGAGTGGCGGGCCCTCGGTCCGTTCGAGGCGGATGTGATCCAGGTTTTCGATGCGCAGGAGTCCATCCAAAAGAGAAATGCGATCGGGGGCACGAGTCCCCAATCGGTTAAGAAACAAATCCAAATTGCAAAAACAAAGATCAAAGGAGAATAAAACATGTCTACAATTTCTTGCATTGAATGTGCCGCCGAGATCATCCTGGCGGACAACACTGAAGTCGGTGAGATCATCGTCTGCCCCGATTGCGGCGTGGACCTCGAAGTCACTTCGCTCGAACCCGCGACGATCCAACTCGCGCCCATGGAGCAGGAAGACTGGGGCGAGTAGTCCATGCAAAGACGACTTAAGATCGGCGTGCTCTATTCCCGCGTGCGCGTGGAGGAGAAATGGATCTTCGGCGCGATGGAAAAACGCGGCATCGACTACGACCGCCTCGACGATCGCGCCATCCATTTCGACCTGAACAACCCCGTGCGCTGGCAGCAATACGATGCGGTGCTCGAACGCAGCATCAGCTACTATAGCGGATTGTACGCGTTGCGATTGTTGAACGCGTTCGGTGTGCCAACAGTGAACACTGCATCGGTCGCGGAAATATGCGGTGATAAACTGATGACCAGTGCTGCGCTGGCCCGTGACCAGGTGCCACAGCCAAATACCGCCACGGCTTTCACACCGGAGGCCGCGCTGGAAGCCATTGAAGCATTTGGCTATCCGGTTGTGCTTAAACCAGTGGTAGGTTCATGGGGACGCTTGCTGGCAAAGGTCAACGACCGCGACGCGGCAGAGGCGGTGCTCGAACACAAGTCCACGCTTGGTTCAGCGCAGCATTCCGTGTTTTACATTCAGGAGTATATCGAGAAGCCGGGGCGTGACATACGCGTCATCGTCATCGGTGACCGTGCATTGACTGCCATGTATCGAAAGTCCGACCATTGGATCACGAACACGGCGCGCGGCGGCGAGGGCGAGTTGTGCCCGATCACGCCCGAGGTGGAAGATATCAGCCTGCGCGCGGCGAAATCTGTGGGCGGCGGTGTGCTGGCCGTGGACCTGGTGGAGCATCCGCAGCGGGGCTTGATCGTCAATGAGATCAACCACACGATGGAATTTCATACCATGCAACCGTTGAGCGGGATCGATATCGCCGGCGAGATCGTGGATCATGTAGTGAGCGTGGCAAGCAAGGAATATGTTTCATGACAAGCGTATCGATCATCGGTGGCTCCGGTTATGGCGGAGGAGAATTGCTGCGCCTGTTACTGGGTCATCCACATATTGAAGTAAAGCAAGTCACCTCGCGTTCGCATCTGAGTGAATATGTATATCAGGTGCATCCGAATTTGCGAAAACGAACGCAGCTCAAATTCAGCGACGCGGCCGCGCTCGAGCCGGTGGACGTGCTCTTTCTCGCGCAGCCGCACGGGCAGGCGCAACACAATATCGAGCAGTATGCAAAGATCGGAGCGAAGATCATCGACCTCGCCGCGGATTTTCGCTTGAGGGACGCGGCGTTCTACGAAAAATGGTACCAGGAACCGCACGCTGCCCCGGCCTGGTTAAGCAAATTTGTATATGGCCTGCCCGAATTGCATCGCGCGGAAATATCAGCGGCGAGTTATGTCAGCGGGGTGGGATGCAACGCGACCGCGAGCAACCTGGCGCTTTTGCCTCTCGTCAAGGCGGAGTTAATTGACCTGAGTTCTCCGGTCATCATCGAAGTGAAGGTTGGCTCATCCGAATCCGGTGCGGAAGGCAATGCCGGTTCCCATCACGCGGAGCGCGCGAACGTCATACGAACATTTTCCGCGTTCGGACATCGTCATACCGCCGAGGTAATACAGGAAATGGGTGTCAAAGATGTGTCTCTCACGATGACGGCCGTGGATTTAGTGCGCGGCGTGCTGGCAACGGCGCATGCGAAGGTCAAACCCGGAGTAACCACCAAGGATCTGTGGAAGGCTTATCGCGCAGTTGCAACCGAGAATCCGTTCGTGCGCGTGGTGCGGGAACAACGCGGTATTTACCGCGTGCCTGAGCCGAAGATCCTGGCTGGTTCGAATTACGCCGACCTCGGGTTTGAACTGGACGAAGCGAACGGGCATGTTGTAGCCATGTGCGCGATCGATAACCTGATGAAAGGCGCGTCCGGTTCCGCAGTGCAGTGCATGAACCTGATGCTGGGCCTGGATGAGACTGCCGGTTTGGAATTCATGGGGTTGCACCCTATTTAACATGTCGTTGCGAGGGCGTTCTTGTTCGTCGCCCGAAGCAATCTCCTGTTTAAATGGGAAACTCGTTTTGAGAAGAATGTGTCATTCAGAGGAGATTGCTTCGTCGGAAAGAGCACCCTCCTCGCAACGACATGTAACTGGAGAATTCATGACGGAAAGCATCATTGTTGTTAAACTTGGCGGCACCGAAGGCGTGGATTTTTCCGCGATCTGCACAGACGCGGCTGAACTGTTGAAGCAGGGCAGGCAACTTGTCTTTGTGCATGGCGGCTCTGCGGAAGCCAGCGCGCTGGGCGAGGCGCTTGGTACACCCGCGAAGATGATCACTTCTCCTTCGGGATACACGTCCAGATATACAGATAGAAAGACACTTGAAATATTTCTGATGGCGGTGAATGGTAAAGTTAATTCACTATTGACAGAACAGCTGCAGATGCTGGGAGTCAATGCGTTTGGGTTGTGCGGGCTCGATGGAAAGCTTTTGCAAGCCACGCGAAAAGAAACCGTTCAGAGCGTTGAGAACGGGAAGCGCAAGATCATCCGCGACGATTACACGGGCAAGATCGAGAATGTAAATAGCGGCCTGCTTCACCTGTTGTTGAATGCCGGCTGCCTGCCAGTGATCGCACCGGTAGCCGTCAGCGAAAAAGGGGAGGCGCTGAATGTGGATGCAGACCGTGCTGCGGCGATGGTTGCGGCCTCGCTCAAGGCGGAAACTCTGCTTTTGCTCACGGCAGTGCCTGGGCTGATGAAGAATTTCCCGGACGAGTCCACGCTCATTCGGCAGCTGCCGCAGAGTCAACTCTCGGCGGCGAGTGAAGCGGCACAGGGCCGTATGAAGAAAAAAGTATTGGGAGCGGAAGAAGCATTGAAGGGCGGCGTAAGTCGCGTCATCATCGCAGATGGAAGAATCCAAAATCCAATTTCAAATGCGCTCGCTGGGAACGGCACGATAATCGAGTAATGAAGGATGAATGCCATGCATAAGAATCGAAAAGAGAATTCCCAACAAATCGGATTGCCGCCCAAGCAGGGTTTATATGACCCACAATATGAGCACGATGCCTGCGGTTTGGGCATGGTGGTCGATATCAAGGGTAAAAAATCGCACCGCATTATCGAACAGGCTGTCACTGTGCTGACCAATCTGACGCATCGCGGCGCGCGCGGCATGGAGGCAAACACGGGCGATGGCGCGGGCATCGTCATGCAGGTGCCGCACGCGTTTTTGCAGAAAAAAGCCGAGCGTCATAATTTTAGTTTGCCCGAGGCAGGTCAGTATGGTGTGGGCATGATCTTTCTGCCGCCCGATTCGAACCATCGGCGCGTGATCGAGATGCACTTTGAAACCATCATCGCGTCTGAGGGACAGCGCGTGCTCGGCTGGCGCACGGTCAAAACGGATAATCGCGCGCTGGGCGATACCGCCAAACGCGCCGAACCCAAAATGCGCATGATCTTTATTGCCCGCAATCCTCTGATCAAAACGGATATGGTTTTTGAGCGCAAACTCTTTCTCATTCGCAAACGCGCTGAAAATGAAATTCGATTTGGCGGCGTGTTTGAAGGCGGGAATTTTTTCTATGTGGCAAGTCTTTCCTATAAAACACTCATTTACAAGGGCATGCTTGCCTCCGACCAACTGGCGGGATATTTCCCCGATCTATCCGACCCTGATATGGAAACCTCTCTGGCGATCGTCCATTCGCGTTTTAGCACCAACACATTTCCCAGCTGGGAGCGCGCTCATCCGTATCGATACGTTTCTCATAATGGAGAGATCAATACCCTGCGCGGCAATGTGAACTGGCTGCGCGCCCAGGAAAATTTTCTTGAATCAGTGGTGTTTGGCGATGAGATCAAGAAAGCCTTGCCCATTTTGCAGCCTGACGGCAGTGATACAGCCATGTTCGATAACTGCCTCGAACTTTTGACATTGGCCGGGCGCTCATTGCCGCATGTGATGATGATGATGATCCCCGAACCCTGGTCGCATCATGAAAGCATGCCCGATGACAAACGCGCATTCTATGAGTTTCACGCCAACTTGATGGAACCCTGGGATGGCCCTGCTGCAATGGGATTTACCGACGGCGTGATGGTTGGGGCTTCGCTCGACCGCAACGGCTTGCGCCCTGCGCGTTATTACATCACAAAAGATGACCTGCTTGTTCTGGCGTCTGAAGTGGGCGTGCTGGATATCCCAGCCGAAGAGATCGCTTACAAAGGACGACTCAAACCTGGGCGCATGTTGCTGGTGGATACCTGTGAGGGCCGCATCATAAGCGATGAGGAAATCAAACAAAAACTGGCCTCTGAACATCCATACCGCGACTGGCTCAATAAATACCAGGTGTTTCTCGATGATCTTCCAAAACCCAAAACAGAACCAGCGCCGCCCGCTGATCATGCTTCCATATTACAACGCCAGCAAGCCTTTGGCTACACCAGTGAAGAACTGAATATGATCTTGATGCCCATGGGGCAGGATGGCGTTGAGCCGCTGGGATCCATGGGAAACGATGGCGCGTTGGCTGTCCTCTCGGACAAACCCAAACTGCTTTATGACTATTTCAAACAACTCTTTGCACAGGTGACCAACCCGCCGCTGGATGCCATCCGCGAAGAGCTGGTGATTTCCACCGAGGTGATGGTCGGCGCTGAAAGCAACATGCTTGAGCCAACCCCGCAAAGCTGTCATCAGATCCGGCTCGATTATCCCCTGCTAACCGATCAGGACATGGCGAAGATCCGCTATAGCAAAATCCCAGGTTTTGTTTCCACCACGCTGCCGATCTTGTTTCATGCTGGTTCGGGCGGTGCAGGGCTTGAGCAGGCAATGGAGGATATTTTCAAAGCGGCGGATGCGGCCCTCGCGCGCGGAATTAATCTGATCATTCTTTCAGACCGCGGTGTGGATAAAGACCACGCTCCCATTCCTGCGCTGCTGGCTGTTTCGGGCATGCATCATCATTTGATTCGCGCCGGGAAGCGCACGCAGGTCGGTTTGATCCTGGAAAGCGGCGAACCACGCGAGATACATCACTTTGCCGCGCTGATCGGCTATGGCGCTACTGCGATCAACCCCTACCTGGTCTATGAATCGCTCGATGATTCGATCACCCAAAACGTTCTCAAGGATATTGACTACAAACACGCCGTAAAGAACTTCTTGAAAGCGGCCACCAAAGGGATCGTCAAAACCCTGTCGAAGATGGGCATCTCGTCCATTCAGAGTTACTGCGGCGCGCAAATCTTTGAAGCGCTTGGCATTCACCAAAGCGTGATCGACAAGTATTTCACAGGGACGCCCTCGCGCATTGGCGGGATCGATCTGGATATCATCGCGCAAGAATCCGAAATGCGGCACCAACAAGGGTATCCCACCCGCTCAATGGGCGCGCAATACTTGCAGGCGGGCGGCGAGTATCAATGGCGGGAGAGCGGCGAATACCATCTGTTTAATCCGCTAACCATTCACAAACTGCAAAAGGCCGTCCGCAATAATAGTTACCCGGTCTTCAAGGAATATTCGGAATTGCTTAACTCAGAGAACGCTCAAAAAGGAACGTTGCGCGGTTTATTCGAATTCAAGATCCCAGCGCGCTCAATTCCGCTCGAAGAAGTAGAGCCGATAGAAGCCATCATGCATCGCTTTAAAACTGGTGCGATGAGTTATGGTTCGATCAGCAAGGAAGCACACGAATCCCTGGCAATTGCCATGAACCGCATCGGCGGAAAAAGCAATACGGGCGAAGGCGGCGAAGACTCCGAACGTTACAAACTCATGCCCAACGGCGACTCGAAAAATAGCGCCATCAAACAAGTGGCTTCGGCGCGCTTTGGCGTGACCAGCGAATATCTGATCAGCGCCAGGGAATTGCAGATCAAAATAGCGCAGGGAGCCAAACCCGGCGAAGGCGGGCAGCTGCCCGGGCGCAAGGTGTATCCGTGGATCGCCAAAGTACGCTTTTCGACACCCGGTGTTGGATTGATCTCTCCGCCACCGCACCATGATATTTATTCGATCGAAGATCTGGCTGAATTGATCCATGACTTAAAGAATGCCAACCACGAAGCCCGCATCAGCGTTAAGCTGGTTTCGGAAGTGGGCATTGGGACAATTGCCGCAGGGGTGGCAAAGGCGCACGCCGACGTTGTGTTGATCAGCGGCTACGATGGCGGAACAGGCGCATCCCCTTACAGCAGCATCAAACATGCCGGCTTACCCTGGGAGTTGGGGTTGGCGGAAACGCACCAGACCTTGCTGATCAACGGCTTGCGCGACCGCATCGTTGTGGAAGCAGACGGACAGTTAAAAACCGGTCGCGATGTTGTCATTGCCGCTTTATTGGGCGCCGAAGAATTTGGTTTTGCTACAGGTCCATTGGTGGCGCTGGGTTGTATCATGATGCGCGTTTGTCATCTCGATACCTGTCCAACAGGCGTGGCAACCCAGAACCCCGAACTGCGGAAAAATTTCAGCGGCGATCCGGAACACGTTGTCAACTTCATGCGTTTCATCGCCTCGGAAATGCGCGAGATCATGGCACAGCTCGGTTTCCGCACGATCGAAGAAATGGTCGGGCGCTCAGACCGGCTGCAAATGAACGGCGCGATCACCCACTGGAAAGCCAAAGGCCTCGATTTCTCAAATTTGCTTTACCAGCCGGATGTAGATATGGAAGCTTTGCAAACCTGCCAGGTGAAACAGGATCATGGCCTTGAAAAAACACTGGACGCGCAGATCCTGCTTGATTTATGCAAGCCTGCCCTTGAACGCGGAGAATCGGTCCGAGCCGAATTGCCAATTCGCAATATTAATCGGTCGGTAGGCGTTCGCCTCGGGAGTGAAGTCACTCGTCGCTACGGCGCGACAGGCCTACCCGTGGATACGATCCGCCTTTCCTTTAAGGGGTCAGCAGGTCAGAGCTTTGGAGCATTTATTCCCAACGGGATCAGCTTGACGCTGGAAGGCGATACGAATGATTACGTCGGCAAAGGCTTATCTGGCGGAAAGATCATTGTGTACCCACCTGCTGGTTCAACTTTCAAAGCGGAAGATTGCGTCATCATTGGAAACGTGGCGTTCTATGGAGCCACCAGCGGCGAGGCCTATATCCGTGGCAGGGCGGGCGAACGTTTCTGCGTGCGCAACAGTGGCATGGAAGCAGTGGTGGAAGGCGTGGGCGATCACGGTTGCGAATATATGACCGGCGGACGGGTAGTTGTGCTTGGACGCACGGGGCGCAATTTTGCGGCGGGTATGTCTGGCGGGATCGCTTATGTGTTCGATGAAGAAGACGAACTGCCCGCCAATTGCAACAAGGAAATGGTGAGCCTGCAAAAATTGATCGACCCTGTTGAAATTGAGCATGTCAAAATTATGCTGCAACGCCATCTGGATGCCACCCAAAGCGCCTTCGCGCAACGTATCCTTGCCAACTGGGAGGAAAGCCTGCCCAGGTTTGTATGCGTGATGCCCAATGATTATGCACGCATGATGCAGATGTTCAAAGAGGTTGAATCTTCCGGGCTGAGTGGCGAAGAGGCGGTCATGGCGGCCTTCGAGTTGAACATTCAAGATGTTGCCCGCGTGAGCGGCAATTAATAATTTTTTAACCACAAAGGACACGAAGGAAAACCCTATGAAGTCAATGCTTATCCCCTTTGTGCACTTGGTGTCCTTCGTGTTTAGGTTTTTTATGATGGAGAATCACAATGGCTAAACCAACCGGATTTATGGAATATGAGCGCGAACTCCCAGCGGACCGCACGCCGCAGGAACGCATTAAAGACTGGAATGAATTTCACCTGCATTTCCCCGATACAAAATTACAAGTGCAGGCGGCGCGCTGCATGAACTGCGGCATCCCATTTTGTCATACAGGCACTTTGATCAGCGGCATGGCTTCGGGTTGCCCGATCAACAATCTGATCCCCGAATGGAACGATCTCGTCTATCGCGGGTTATGGCGGCAGGCGCTTGATAGTTTGCTCAAGACCAACAACTTTCCCGAGTTTACCGGGCGGGTCTGCCCGGCTCCGTGCGAAGGTTCCTGCACATTGGGAATCAATGATCCGGCTGTCACCATCAAAAGCATCGAAAATACGATCATCGAAAGAGGCTTTGCAGAAGGCTGGATGGTCCCCACTCCACCTGCCGTTCGCACAGGCAAGAAAGTAGCCATCGTAGGTTCGGGTCCCGCCGGGTTGGCCTGCGCCGACCAGCTCAATAAAGCAGGCCATTGGGTGACTGTTTTTGAACGCGCTGATAGAATTGGCGGCTTGCTCGCCTACGGCATCCCCAACATGAAACTGGAAAAAAGAGTTGTCAGACGCCGCGTTGATTTGATGACTGCCGAAGGGATCAAATTTGTCACCAATATAGAAGTCGGAAAAAATTATGCAGCCGAAAAACTCCTGAGCGAGTTTGATGCTGTCGTCTTGTGTTGTGGCGCAACCAAGCCACGCAATCTTCCAATAGAGGGACGCGATCTCAAGGGCGTTCATTTTGCAATGGAATTTCTGCATGGCAACACCAAGAACCTGCGCGACCAGAAGCACGGAGATACGCAGAGTTATGGTGCATTCAGCTATCCATTCGTTTCCGCAGAAGGCAAGGATGTTATCGTCATTGGCGGCGGAGACACTGGCACCGACTGTGTCGGCACATCCCTGCGCCATCAATGCCGCAGTTTGATGCAGCTTGAAATTCTGGGCCGCCCTCCTGAAACTCGTCAGGCCGATAATCCGTGGCCCGAATGGCCCAAGGTCTATAACCTTGATTATGGGCAGGAAGAATATAAAGCAATACATGGGCACGATCCACGCAAATATTTGGTGACCGCCAGGCGTTTTATCGGCGATGAAGATGGGAACGTAAAGGAAATTGAGACTGTGCAAGTGGAATGGGTCAGGGATGCGAACGGACGCTTCGGGCCTCGCGAAATCCCGGGCACGGAACAGACTCACCCTGCGCAACTGGTTCTGCTTGCCATGGGTTTTCTCGGCCCCGACGATTCTCTCTTCGCATCCCTCGATGTTGTGCGCGATGAACGAAGCAATGTCAAAGCTGATTATGGAAAATTTTCCACCAGCCTGCCAGGCATCTTTGCCGCCGGAGATATGCGCCGCGGACAAAGCCTGGTGGTCTGGGCGATCAATGAAGGTCGTGGCGCTGCCCGCGAATGTGACCGCTATCTGATGGGCGAAACGACTCTACCTTGATAAAATGATGAAGATGAAACTTGCAACTCTAGTTTTAGAAGATGGAACAATTATCGAAGGACAAGCCTTCGGCGCGGAAATGGATTCCGTATTCGAACTGGTCTTTAACACAAGCATGACCGGATATCAGGAGATCCTCACCGACCCCTCCTATCGCGGACAGGGCGTGCTGTTTACTGTTCCGCACATTGGCAACGTGGGAATTAACCTCGAGGATGATGAATCGAACTTCCCGCAAGTTTCCGGGGTCGTGACGCGTGCATTAAGCCCGGCAATTTCGAATTGGAGGGCGAAGTTGCCTCTCTCCGATTGGCTCGCGGAAAATAAAGTGCCGGGCATCAGCGGCGTGGATACGCGCTGGCTCACCCGCAAACTGCGCGACGGCGGTACACAAAAGGCCGCACTCTCTACAAAAGGCACATCTTCTGAAAAACTTCTTTCCATGGCACGCGAATGGCCCGGGCTGGATGGCCGCGACATGGTCAAGGAAGTAACCTGTGAAGAAAGCTATCACTGGGTGGATGATGCAGGTAGCAAGTGGGTTGAAGACCACAGACGATCTGCAACAGATAATGGTCAGTCGACGGTTAATCGTCCATGGTCCATTGTTGCTTACGATTTCGGGATCAAGAAAAATATTTTGAGGCATTTGGCTTCCTATGGCGCGCATGTAACCGTCGTGCCGGCAGATGCTACTGCAAAGGACGTGCTTGCTCTGAATCCCGATGGGGTCTTTTTATCGAATGGGCCCGGCGACCCCGCCGGTCTGTCTTACGCGGTGGAAGCCGTGAACGGGCTGATCGAAAGCGGCGTGCCGGTTTTTGGAATTTGCCTCGGCCATCAATTGATCGGTCGCGCACTCGGCGCCGATACTCACAAGCTTAAATTTGGTCATCATGGTGGGAATCATCCCGTCCAGCATTTACCTTCGGGCGAGGTACTGATCACTGCGCAAAACCATAATTATTGCGTCACACCCGGTGACCTGAATCTTAACGAAGTGGAGATCACCTACAAAAGCCTGAACGATGATTCGCTCGAAGGAATGCGATTGAAAAACAAGCCTGTCTTGAGCGTGCAGTTCCACCCGGAGGCTGCGCCGGGTCCGCACGACGCGCATGATATTTTTGGAGAGTTCTTTGAAGTGATGAAGGCAAAAGAACTAATGAAGGATAAAGAATGAAGATTGGAGTGTTCTCTGATATTCATGGCAACTGTCTTGCCTTGGAAACGGTACTCGCAGACATAAAACAGGCTGGCGCGGATGAAATGGTCTGCCTGGGCGACGCAATTCAAGGAGGCCCACAGCCTGCTGAAACAATGGCGATCTTGCGTGAGCTGGCTTGCCCGATCGTCAAAGGAAATACAGATGACTGGATTCTTACAGGGATGACCATCGAAGAAATGAGTCCGCTTGAAAACGAAATTCGTGAATGGACACTCTCAAAGTTATCGGGGGTTGATCGAGAATTTATCGATGAATTTCCAGCGACGGTTGAGATGGAAGTCAGCAGTAATAAACGTCTGTTTTGTTTTCACGGGTCACCGAAATCCTACGACGACCACATTTTGCCACCCGTGACAGACCATGAACTTGCGGAATTACTGGGAGGTGATCTGTCCTCGCGGATCTATACCGGCGGGCACGTTCACTCACAGGTCCTGCGGCGGATCGGTGATACATTCTACTTTCGGCCGGGCAGTGTAGGGCGCGTGTATGACCGAAATCGCATTCATGATAAAGATCGAAGCAAATTAGGATTTCGATTGGACCCTTGGGCGGAGTACGCCTTATTAACCGAAAAAAATAATCAATTCAGTATCGAGTTTCGGCAGGTGCCGGTAGATATTAAAAAACTGAGCAGCATATGGAAGGCAACAAATCGACCAGACGCTGAGCAGGAAATCAGTCTGTACCGAAGAGAGAAATTAACTTGAAAAACACTTCATCATTCACCATTCATCATTTCTCCCATTCCTTATGAAACGAACTGACATCCATACCATCCTCGTCCCGGGCTCCGGCGCCATTGTCATTGGGCAGGCCGCGGAGTTCGATTACTCCGGCACACAGGCGGTCAAAGCGCTCAAAGCCGAGGGCTATCGCGTGGTGCTGGTCGACTCCAACCCGGCCACGATCATGACCGACCCTGAGATCGCGGATGCAACCTATATCGAGCCGCTCACAGTGGAAGCGCTGGAAGCGATCATCGCGCAGGAAAAGCCGGACGCCATGCTCCCCACAGTCGGCGGGCAAACCGGATTAAATCTCGCGCTCGCACTCAGTGAAAACGGCGTGCTCGAAAAATACGGCGTGCAGCTCATCGGCGCGAACCTGAATGCGATCAAAGCCGCAGAAGACCGATCCCTTTTTCGCGAGACGATGCAAAATGCCGGCATCCCAGTCCCACGCGGCGGCGCGGCCTATTCGGTGGAAGAGGCCGAGTCGCTTATTAAAGAAACGGGCCTTCCCGTCCTCGTGCGCGCCTCGTTTGCCATGGGCGGCACCGGCGCATCGTGGGTGTATGAATCAAATCAACTAAGCGAGGCAGTCCGCAACGCAATTGCCTCCTCACCCATCGGGCAGGCCTGGCTCGAAGAATCTGTTCTGGGATGGAAGGAATATGAACTCGAAGTAATGCGCGACAAGGCCGATAACTTCGTCGTTGTATGTTCCATTGAAAACCTCGACCCCATGGGCGTGCATACAGGCGATAGCATTACCGTCGCGCCCGCGCAAACACTCACCGATCGCGAATATCAGATCCTGCGCGACCTGGCGCATCGTGTGCTCACCGCGGTTGGCGTTGAGACCGGCGGCTCCAACGTGCAATTCGGCGTGGATCCGAAAACCGGCCGCGTGGTCGTGATCGAAATGAATCCACGCGTCAGCCGTTCGTCTGCACTGGCTTCGAAAGCAACCGGCTTCCCCATCGCCAAGCTTGCCGCGCTCGTGGCCGTGGGCTACACGCTCGATGAGATCACCAACGACATCACGAAACAAACCAAGGCGGCCTTCGAACCGTCGCTGGATTATGTCGTTGTCAAGATCCCGCGCTGGGCCTTCGAGAAATTCCCCGGCGTGGATGCAACCCTCGGCCCGCAGATGAAATCGGTGGGCGAAGCGATGGCATTGGGGCGGACTTTCCCCGAAGCGTTGAATAAGGCGATCCAATCATTAGAAATCGGAGTCGACGCGCTCGACGGTTCCGGCCCCGCTCGAAGCCGGCCGGTTGAACCCGAAACATACTCCACGCTGGGACTTCCCGCTGCGGATCGATTGTTCCGCGTATACCGTGCCATTCAACAGGGCATTTCACTTGAAGAGATTACAACCGCAAGCGGATACGATCTTTGGTTCCTCGCGCAGATGAATGAAATTAAAAACTGCGAAATTGAAATCGCGAATTGCAAGACAGAAAAAGAGCTCAAATTTGTTTTGCGTTACGCCAAACAAATGGGATTCGCCGACTCGCACATCTCCCGCCTTCTTTCATCAGGCTTTGCGAAATCAAATGTGCGCGAATTGCGTAAGAAGCTCGGTATCTTGCCAACTTTCCAACGCGTGGACACTTGCGCGGCGGAGTTCGAAGCACAGACTCCGTATCTCTATAGCGCCTACGAAATGGACGATGAGTCCCGTCCCACGGATAAACAGAAGATCCTGATCCTCGGGGGTGGACCGAATCGCATCGGCCAGGGAATCGAGTTCGATTACTGCTGCTGTCAGGCTGCGTTTGCATTATCGAAGATGGGTTACGAGACCATCATGTACAACTGCAACCCAGAGACAGTTTCGACTGATTATGACACTGCCGACCGCTTGTATTTTGAGCCGCTCACTTTGGAACATGTATTGAATGTGATCGATCGCGAACAACCGATCGGTGTGATCGTGCAATTCGGCGGGCAGACTCCATTGAATCTTGCAGCGGGCCTCGAAGCGGCCGGCGTGAAGATTTTGGGAACATCTCCCCATGCGATCCAGCTCTCGGAAGACCGCGAGGAGTTTGCAAAACTGCTCAAAGAACTGGATATTGCGCAACCGGAAAACGGGATCGCGCGTTCGCTCGAAGAGGCACGCCAGGTTGCGGACAGAATTGGTTATCCTGTCCTGGTGCGGCCGTCGTTTGTGTTGGGCGGAAGAGCCATGGCATTGGTGGACTCAGAGGAGTATTTGGCAGGCTTCATCCAAAAAGCGATCGAGGCCGCGCCCGGCCAGCCCATCCTGATCGACAAATTCATGGAGGATGCATTCGAGATCGATGTGGATGCGCTGGCAGACGGGCAACGCGTCGTTGTCGGGGCGATCATGCAGCACATCGAGGAAGCCGGCGTGCATTCGGGTGATGCGGCCTGTGTGCTGCCGCCCTACAAGGTCAGCGCCTATCACCAGGGCATCATGCGCGAGTACACCGAACAATTGGGGCTTGCACTTGGCGTGCGCGGATTAATGAACGTGCAATTCGCAATGAAAGATGAAGTGGTGTGTGTATTGGAGGTGAATCCACGCGCCTCGCGGACTGTCCCTTATGCAAGCAAGGCCACGGGATTGAACCTCGCATACATCGCGGCGCAAGTAATGGCTGGGAAGACACTCGTGGAACTTGGCGTTACCGAAGAACCGCGCGTGGACGGTTTCTTCATTAAAGAAGCCGTGCTGCCGTTCAAGAAACTTCCGGGTGCCAGCATTTTGCTGGGTCCGGAGATGCATTCCACCGGCGAAGTGATGGGACACGCTTCACACTTTGGTCATGCGTTTGCCAAATCCCAGATCGCAGCCGGCACAGGCCTGCCTCAAAACGGCGCGGTGCTCATCACGGTCAATGATTACGACAAGAGCGCAGGGTTGAAATTCGCACGCGATATGCATCGCATGGGCTTCGAGCTTTATGCCACGCCCGGCACCGCGGATATGTGTCAGAAGGCCGGCTTGTCGGTGGAAATTGTTGAGAAGGCACAGGATGGTTCCACACAGATCGTGGACCTGATCCGCGCCGGAAAAATTCACCTGGTGTTGAACACGCCGCTTGGTCCGCACGCGCATAGCGATGGAGCCGAGATCCGTTCCGCGGCCATCGCCATGAACGTCCCGCTGTTGACCACGCTCTCGGCGGCTTCCGCGGCGGTTTTGGCGATCAAGGCGTTAAGCCAGAACGAATTACGCTATCGCAGTTTACAAAGTCATTTTTCAAATTGAGAGGTCATCATGCAAAATATCATTGAGATCGAAAACAAACATACATCGGGCACTTACACCAAGCAGCCGCTCGTGATCGTACGCGGGCAGGGCGCGTCACTCTTCGACGTGAACGATGTGGAATATCTTGACTGTTCGTCAGGACATGGCGTCGCCAACCTCGGTCATGGGCACCCGAAAATTGCCGAGGCGATCTACAAGCAGGCTAAGCGCTTGATCACGCTCTTCGAGACCTTCCCCAACGACCAACGCGCGGCCCTGATGGAAAAGATCACGGCGCTGCTGCCCGGTTTGGATAGGGTCTTCTTCTGCAACTCAGGCACTGAATCCGTGGAGGCCGCGTTCAAATTCGCGCGCCTCTCCACCGGCCGCACAGAAGTGGTCGCGACGATGCGTGCTTTTCATGGTCGCACGTTCGGGGCGCTCTCGGCGACATTTAATAAAAAATATCGCGAAGGCTTCGAGCCGCTGCTGCCCGGGTTCAGTCATATCCCTTATAACAATATCGAAGCATTGGAAAAAGCGATCACCGATAAAACAGCCGCTTTCATTTTTGAAGTGGTGCAGGGCGAAGGCGGCGTATATCCCGCCAGCGCGGAGTATGTGCAGGCCGCACGACGCATTTGCGATGAGCGCGGCGCCTTGCTGATCCTGGACGAGATCCAAACTGGCTTCGGCCGCACCGGAAAAATGTTTGCGATCGAACATTTTGGAGTCACGCCAGACTTGTTGAACTGTGCCAAATCGCTCGCAGGCGGTGTTCCAATGGGTGCGGTGTTGATCGGTAAAAATGTAAAGAACATCACCTCCGGTGTACACGGCTCCACGTTTGGCGGCAATCCCTTATGCTGTGCGGCCGCTATTGCAGCATTGGGCGTCATCGAAGAGGAAGACCTGCCCGGTCAATCCGCGGCCAAAGGGAAATATTTGATGGATAAATTAAAACTCATCGAATCGCCGAACATTCGTGAAGTGCGCGGGTTGGGATTAATGATCGGCATCGAGATGAAAGAAAAGGTCGCGCCTTATATCAAGGTGTTGCAGGAGAAGAAGATCATCGCGTTGAACGCGGGTATGACCGTAATCCGTTTGCTGCCTCCATTGGTGATCACCTACGAGCAGATCGATCATCTCGTGAACGTCTTGACGAATGTGCTGGTGAGCGAACAAACGGATGAGTGACGCATACGAAACTTTGATCGGCCTCGTCTCTCAATATAGTCCATCCGGTCAGGAACGCGCGGCCGTGGAATGGTTGGTTGCTCGCATGAAATCCCTGGGGTGCAAGGATGCCTTTATAGATGAAGCGGGCAATGCCGTTGGCGTGATGGGAGAGGGGCCAAAGCAGGTCGTACTCCTCGGTCATATCGATACCGTGCCCGGCGAGATTTCCGTTCAGATCGTAGGGGCGACTGATGAGTCGCCCCTGCTCTATGGCCGCGGCTCGGTGGATGCGAAGGGTCCGCTGGCATGTTTTGTCGATGCGGTTGCACAAGCCGGCGCAGTGGATGGATGGCAATTCGTCATCATTGGGGCCGTGGAGGAGGAACGCGATTCGGAAGGC
>CAZJYB010000042.1:0-25988 GCA_964549865.1 uncultured Anaerolineaceae bacterium | reverse complement strand
TAGCGCGTGAATCTCCCGATTGGATGAACGAGATGATCACCTTGCACAGCGAAGTGAACGGGGATGACTACTGGCGCGACCTGCTGAAGATCACGGTCGATGAGATCATCTCCGAACCGAATTACACGCCTACTGACCTCGCGAAGGTGACGAAGCCGGTGCTGGTCATTATGGGTACAGACGATAAGGTCAACGCGCCGGACCGGCACGCGCAATACATCGCGGAGAATATCCCGAACGCAGAGATGTGGATCCCCGAAAAGACCGGGCACAACGTGCACAGAGACCGCCGCGAGGAATGGCTGGCGAAGGTGCTGGATTTTCTTAAGAGGAATGACGCGTAGGGGCGAGGTCATCTCGCCCTGCCCCCTTCGGGGATGCTTCGCGAGGTGCGGAGACCGCGCCCCTACGGGTGGAAATATGAAATTACATTGGGAACCCATCACGCTCGACCTGAAAACGACGTTTCGCGTGGCCCATGGCGCGAGCGACCAGCGCTTCAATGTGCTGGTTTTTCTTGATGACGGGGTTGGGGAGGCCGCGGCTGTTCCATATTATGGCGAGACGCAGGATGGGATCCTCGAATACCTCAAATCTGTTCCGGATCTGGATGATGATCCGTTTGATATGGATAATATCCTTGCGCGCAGGCCGGCTGGTTCGCGTGCGGCGCGCTCCGCAATCGACGAAGCATTACATGATCTGTGGGGGAAGAAGCTGGGACAGCCTTTATATAAATTATTCGGTTTGAATCCCAATAACCTGCCTCTTACTTCGTTCACCATCGGCATGGATGAACCCGAGGTCATGGCAGAACAGGCAAAGGCATGTGGCTATCCGATATTGAAGATCAAGTTGGGGAGCGACCGAGATGAGGAGATTGTCGCATCGATTCGCAAAGTTACGAACGCCAAACTACGCGCGGACGCGAATGCCGGCTGGTCTCGTGAGCAAGCGCTCAACATCATCCCGCGTTTGGTGGAGTATGACCTTGAATTCATCGAGCAGCCGCTGGCTGTGGACGATGTAGAAGGCTATTTCTGGCTCAAGGAAAAATTGCGCGCTCGAAAAGTGAACATGCCCATCTTTGCAGATGAAACGGCCAAGAACTCACACGATGTTGCAAAACTCGCAGGTGCGATTGATGGGGTGGTGGTGAAGACCATGAAAAGCGAAGGGATTCGGGAGTGCCTGCGGATGATCCATACGGCGCGGGCGCACGATATGCAGATCATGTTAAGCTGCATGGTGGAGTCCTCGGTAGGAGTCACCGCCGCGGCGCATCTGGCTCCGTTGTGCGATTATGCAGACCTGGATGGGCCGTTATTGATCAAGAACGATCCGTATGTGGGGTTGAAATACGATGGAGCCAAGATATCCCTGCCGCAGGGCGCAGGGTTGGGGGTAGTGAGGAGGTAAACCCTGCTCCAGGCGGCGCGTCTCGCCGCCGTCCCAGTGGGATGCTCACCTGCGAGCCTCAACGGCGAGTGCAACAAACGCAGTGCGGCGCAAGTGTCGCGAAGGACCGGCGGCTTGAGCAGTGTAGAGGGCGCAGGGGGTGTTCACAGAAAATCGTGAACTGCGATTATTTTCGTTTCAAAGATAATGCCTGCTCAATCTCCTCCAAATGGTATTCGCGATGCTCATTGCGCTCGAACTTAAATTGAACTTTAGCAGATCGTATCTTTTCCACCAATTCATCTGAAGTCTTTTCGATCCCGCTGTCAATCGCTTCCGCGGCTTGCAGAGCAAGGTTTGCGGCTGTACGCGGCGGCATAACCAGGAACAAAGGCTTCTGTGCTTCGTTGATCGCGTCCACGTCGTAGGGGGAAGGCGCGATCTCGTTTTCCTTCCAGTGTTTTAGCAAATATAAAATCCGAAAATCCCAGAACGCTACATGCGCGAGCGCCGAGGAAATTGTCCAGCCAGCGACAGTGGGGAGGGCGAGTTGGTCGTCGCTCATGCTCTCGGTCAGGCTGCGCATTCTTTCGCGCGAAGCCTTGTTTGCTCTTTCAAAGTCGCGGTTCATAAAAACTCCTTGTGTCACTCTAAGGGAGCCGTTGATCGAGTAGCGAAGCGTATCGAGATCATAGGCGACCGAATGGTCTCACACGGCCCAGACGGAGACCCTCACCTGCACTGCGTCCCACGCAGTGCGGCGCAAGTGTTGCTGGGTCTCGATACGGCCTTCGGCCTACTCGACCATCAGCTCAGGGTGACACCATTTTGGATGCTTTTACTTTCCTAATTTCGGAAACACAGCCCCGGTTTTCATCATATAATCCTTGTATTGGTTGCCGAAGGTCTCGGTCATCATCTGTTCCTCGGCGCGGACGCGGAATATGTAAAAGGGAATAAAGACCAACAGACTGGAGAATCCTGCGATCCAATTTTGCAACAGTAAAGGTTGTGCAATGGCCAGGGTCCATTGCGATGCATACATCGGGTGGCGGATCACCTCATAAATGCCGCGTGTGATTAGTTCATGCTTCTCACGGATCTCGAGCGAGGGCGACCAGTTCAATCCGAGGTCTGCATGAGCGCGCCAGAATACAAAGATCGCCGCGCTGATGATGATCACGCCGAGCCATCCTGCCCACTCTGGCAGGGCATAGTTTGCAAAATCCAGCCAGTTGGTTGAAGAATAGATAAGCGGCAGGACGAAACCTCCCAACAGGAGCAGGTTCAACAGAATCATTTCCTGCGTTGTGATACGCCTTTCGCTCATCTTTTCCGCTTTCCGCTTTTTATTGAACGGCGCGCGGATGATGATCTCTGCCAGAATGGCGAGCCAGTATGCGATTTCAAACTTGGTCATGTTCTCCTCTTATTCTCCTTTTTCCACGACCACGGTCGCTTCAGTTAATAATGCCGCGATCGCGCCGATGGCCGCAAGCTGTGGCGCGAGCAGCACGCCGACCACACCCATGGTCACAGGAAGTTCAAGAACGGTCTTGCCTTCCTTATCCTTGATGATGATCTTGCGGATATTCCCCTCGTGGATCAATTCCTTGATGCGGGCGAGTAGTTTTTCGCCTTCGACCTTGAATTCTTCAGTACGGAAACCATTGGGCATTTTATTCTCCAAGTTCTGAAATAGACGTCATGAAATTCTACGGCTTATTCAGATTTTCGTTGCATAACAACTTTACTCGAACCATTTTTCATCGAGTGAGGGCCATTCATCGCTTTGGTCTGCACGATCGGCCCAGTTTTCCTTTCCGCTCCACGATTCGATCTGGATGGCGTAGATCGACGTCGCGGTCAGTTCCTTATCCGTGATCTCGCGGAATTCCTTCCCTGCGGACATTTTGGAAAAGTATTTTCCGATCAAACTGTACATCAAGCGCCGCGCTTCTACAGGGTTGCTAATAAGACGAGCGGTACCAAATACGATTGCACTCCGGAATTGAAGCGAGAATTCAAGTGCCACATTGGATGGAAGCAATTTACCCAGCTCGCTAACTTCCAGGCAGACTTTCGGATTGCTCTCGATATTCGAACGCACGCGCCCCGCGGCGTTGGAGTGGAAGACGATCTGGTGATTCTCATCGTCGAACCAGAATGTGGTGGGGTTGAGGAAAAGTTAGTCGTCGCGTGAGGAGGCGATGTGCCCGATCTTGGCTTCCTTGAGGAAGGCGCGGATCCACTCATCGTCTTGCGTGAGATGCGGTCTGCGTTGAAACGCAATGGCGGACTGGTTTTCGTAATTGCGAGGCATGAACTATTTTTCCTTTTTGTCGGGCACCAGAAAGCGCTTGTATACATATAACTGGAACAAAAATGCAAACAACGCGCCCGCGATTGTGTATGCCCAGTTGCATGTGGTGCAGTTGTAATTGATGCCTATTTGAAAGAAGTAGATCGCCGCGCCAAAGGTCAACCCGCTGAGTAAAGCCACTTCAAGGGTTTGTTGGTATGACACACTGCTGGTCTTGTATAACGTTGGCATTGAATTAGCATGCCAACGGAAGGCTTTTGCAATATCTTTATCCTTGCTGATGGCATATTCCTTGATCTGGTTCAGCGCGAGCATCGATTCGTACCAGGCAACGCGTAAACGTGCGAGCTGGGACACAGTCAATGTACCGAGTAGGGTCAGCACAAAGAACAGACCGCTAAAAAGCAAGCTCAAGGTCTTGATATTCGAGTCCTGATCCAGCAGCTGCGTGCTGAAGAGGGCGGCCACAAGGGAACCCACTGCGATCAGGTAAAAAGACGCGACCCGCGCACGGTCTTCATTGGCCTGGCTTGCCGTATTCGCGATGTATTCGTACTCCTCGGCGAGGATCTCGGTACTTAATTCAATGGGAGAGGATTTTTTGGTGGGCATTGTGTAATTATACTGCCTCAAAAAAACAACCCGATGGCTGAATGCCCATCGGGTTGTTTTTTCATTTCAACTTAGGCGTCGAAAGCCCATTCGCCTTTTCGCATGACGGGCTCGTGAGCGCCGTCCCTGGTGATGCCGTCGATGTCCATCTTTGAGGAACCGATCATAAAGTCCACATGGTTAAGGCTGACGTTGCCTCCGCTTTGGATGAACTCTTCATCGGTCAGTTCCTCGCCTCCCGTGAGCGTGAAACGATAGGCGCGTCCGATGGCGATATGGCAGGATGCGTTCTCGTCGAAGAGTGTGTTGTAGAAGAGGTGCCCGCGTTTTGCAATCGGGGAGCTGGCAGGGACAAGTGCCACTTCACCGAGCCGATGCGAGCCTTCATCTGTATCCAATAACTTTTCCAATGCGGCTTCGCCCTTCTTCGCAGTGACTTTCGTGATGCGTCCATTCTCGAACGTCACTTTAAAGTCTTCGATTAAGATGCCGCCATAACTAAGCGGGAATGTGGATGTCACGACCCCGTCTGCGCGATTACGGTCCGGTAATGTAAAGACTTCCTCGGTTGGCATGTTGGCAGTAAAGGCCACGCCGTTCTGCGCGAGGGACTGCGCGCTGATCCATTTATGTCCATAAGGCAGGCCCAAAGTAAAGTCTGTGCCGGGCGCCGTATAATGCAGGGCTGTGTACTGACGTGTCTGCATGTATTTCGCACGCTCTTTCATACTGTCGATATGCAGCTGCCAGGCGGCGATCGGGTCTGGTTGGTCGATGCGCGAGGTCTCAAAGATCGCCTTCCATAATTTCGCCTGCGCTTTTTCGGGTGTGAGATTAGGGAATATTTTTTGTGCCCAGGCGTCGCCGGCCGCGGCTACCACGCACCAGTTGGTTGCGTTGGTGGTGACCTTCTCGCCGATCTTTCCCCATTTTTGTAAATGGGTTTGTTGCATACGGCCCACGATCTCAGGGTCCAAACCCCCGAGCAGGTCCGGGTTCATGCCGGCTATGGATAACAAAGCATCGCCGTTATCGATCATGTTCATGATCGCATCGACCTGCCACGTGGAGTATTCATCGTAGGAATCTTTTGGTGCGTGTTGCACGCGCAAGGGGAGCATTTCTTCGTCGCCCCATAATACTTCCACATATTTTGCGCCCACGCCATAGGCGGCTTTTGCGATCTCGCGCACGAGCGGCGCGAATTGGTGGGGAACGCCTCGATTTGCACCCAGTGTGATAATTAATCGCTGTCCCGCCCGTAGATTTAAACCGACTTTAACGATCGCAGCGGCGTACTTTTTTAACATTTCCTCATGCTTTTTGCTGGCCATGGTGCCTCGATACAGTGGAATATCTCAAGTATAGCATGGACGTTTGCTTTATGACCGGCGCTCCAATTCAATTTCATCAATGAATTTCCGATTAAGACAGCAATCCCAACCCGCGCCAGCCTCTTTCATGTTGTTTGCTCCCGCAAGTTTGGTTTGCTTGCAAATCTTCCTAATAAAAGGTAAGCAGCCGATAAGGTCATTCCAAGGATAAAGCATCCACTCCATAATGTACCTGCCCCAAAAGTTTCAAGTATCCAGCCGCCAAGCAGAGGACCGAGGAAGAACGACAGCCCCCACGCAGAGCCAAAGATCCCTTGATATAGCCCGCGCAATTCCACCGGCGAAAGGTCCGCAATAATGGATGGCGCGACAGAGGCAGCCGCGATCTCGCCGAATGTCCAAATGACGACGCTTAATCCAAACAGCAGGAATGTATCCGCGAATGCGGTAAAACCGAAACCAAGGGCCATGAAGACCGCCGCGATGGAAACAGTTTGAAAGCGCGGCCATTTGACGGCCATGTTCGTGATGGGGATCGTCAGGAATACGATCAGGATGCCGTTTAGCGCAACGGCCATGCCATACTGATCGGGACCCAAACCATGAGATGCCATGTCGATGGGTAATGTCACATTCCCCTGCATGTAGATCATGCCAAAGAACAATGTCATGAAAGAGAACCATATAAGAAAGGGGACGACGAAGCCGCCAACGCGATTGATGAGCGTGCCGATAAAAAGCAGCCAGAACGCGCGTGGAAGATTGAACATACGCGTGACTATATCATATGTATCGCAAACTTCATTGCGTCGCTCATTTTTTGTTCTGCACCTGCCTCAGGCTTGCTCAGTGGCAGGATGACATGGAACTGGCTGCCCGGCAGGTTGATCTCGTCGTAGCCCGGGCTTTCCACATAGATGCGGCCTCCGTGCGATTCGATGATCCCCTTGGAGAGGGCCAGGCCAAGGCCGGCCCCCCCGCCCTTGAAGCGCGTTCCGCTTGTGGAATGTTTTCCCAGTTCACCGGGTTGAAAAAATTTTGAGAAGATGATCTCGTGATGATGTGGGTCCACGCCGATGCCGGTATCGCTGATAATGATCTCAACGCCGCCGTTTGGCAGGTCGATGATCGCGGAAATGTTGTTTCCCGTGATGGAGATGCTGCCGTCGTTCGGAGTGAATTTGATGGCATTGCGAATTAGATGATGAAACAGCTTTCTTAATAAATTGGCGTCGGCTCTCACGTGCGGCAGGGAGGGAATGTCAACTACCAGCGATTGTTTTCGTTCGTGGATGGCTTCCGCCTGTTGCGCACAAACTTCGCGGATCAAGCTTCCCAGCTCAACAGATTGAAGGTGCGGCTTAAGCGAACGCGCATCGATCTGCGCGATATCGAACATCGAGTCCATCACCTCATGCAGGCGGATCGTGCCTTCGTGAATTCCCTTGATCGCCAATCTAATATCAGCGTCGAGCTGAGGATCCTCCAACAGCATTTCCGTATACCCCCTGATCACGGTCAATGGGGTACGCAGTTCATGGGATGCAATGCTGATGAAGTCGGACTTGGCTTTGTCGAGCCGTTCGAGGTTGCGGTTGTTCTTTTCCAATTGCATACGCGCCTCATACAGTTCCTTGTTCAAACGTATGAGATTCGCCTCCCTGCGTTTGACGATGAAATAGGTCACGGGCGCGCACAGGGCCACCAGCAAAATTAAAAGAGAAAATTGTGTCTGCGAAATGTCGATCATACTGCCCGGATTTTACTTGAAGTTGTGAGATTATCGGGTTATCATTGTTGTAATGCTTACCGCCCGAATTTCCCGTGCCCAATACGATTTTCCCCTGGACTTTTTTCGCCCGGATGGGCACGTGATCTTTGGGGATCTTTCCTCGGCCCGGGCTTTCGCGGCCCAAATGTCAGCGCTTCGCACGGACCCCGTACCTGCCACTGACCTATATGCCATTTCCCTGCTGGATGAGGCCTACCATCTCATTCTTGAATATTATTACAGCAGGTATTCCAACGTCTGGGCGCGTGCCATGGGGGCTTTGCGATCCACTCTCGGTTCGAGTTATGAGTTAACTTTTATTAAGTTCACTGAAGAATTTCCTCCGATCCCTGTGTTTCTTGGTGAGCAGAGTGCGGATATCCATCTCTCCACGGACGCTGCCCATGAGGCTGCCCTCGAAGAGATGCTGTTAGTCAACAACGCGAATCACAACCCCGCTTTACTGCCTTATAAGGACCTGTTCGATGACTCTGTAATGGACGGTTCAGCATATAAAGAATTCATGATCCGCTTGCTCGAATTCCTTGCCAGCCAGCCGGGTCTGGGGAATGAGGATCCGTCCCGCGGCGATACCTTGCCTGAAATTCTGCTCGCGCCGATCAAGGCAAGCCCGAATTCAATTGAAGGACAGCTCCGCTTCATGATCGAAAAATGGGGACATATCCTTGGCGAAGCCTTCTCCTCGCGCATCCTTCGCGGGCTGGATTACATCCACGAAGAGGTGATTCGCCACCAGGGACCACACGATTTCAAACCGCAAGCTCAGGTTCATACCTTTACCAGCCGGGACGATGCCGACTACGAACGTTTTAGTCAGGATAAAGACTGGATGCCGGAACTGGTATTGATCGCCAAGAATACGCACGTGTGGCTTCATCAGCTTTCGAAAAAATATCAACGTGAGATCCGCACGCTGGACCAGATCCCGAACGAAGAACTGGATCTGCTTGCCTCGCATGGATTTACCGGCTTATGGCTGATCGGCCTGTGGGAACGAAGCCGCGCCTCACAAAAGATCAAACAACGCATGGGGCAGGAAGACGCGGTCGCTTCTGCGTATTCATTGTTCTCTTATGATATTGCCTCCGACCTGGGTGGCTGGGACGCGCTTAACAATTTACGAGCGCGTGCCTGGGAGCGCAAGATCCGTCTATCTGCGGATATGGTCCCCAACCACATGGGGATCGATTCGGCCTGGGTGGTCGAACACCCCGATTGGTTCCTGTCGATTCCACATGCGCCCTATCCGTCTTATTCATTCAAATCTGAAAATCTTTCGGACGACCTGCGCGTGGGCATCTACCTGGAAGACCATTATTACGACAGGACTGACGCGGCCGTTGTCTTTCAACGCCGTGACCTGCAAACCGGTGACCTGCGTTACATCTATCACGGCAACGACGGCACATCCTTTCCGTGGAACGATACCGCGCAGCTCGACTACACCAAAGCACAAGTGCGCGAGGCGGTCATTCAAACCATCCTGCATGTCGCGCATAATTTCCCGGTCATCCGCTTTGACGCCGCCATGACCCTGGCCAAAAAACATATTCAACGCCTGTGGTTCCCGGAGCCGGGTGCGGGTGGCGCAATTCCCTCCCGCTCGCAGTTCGGCCTTACAAGGGAAGAGTTCGACGCGTTGCTTCCAAATGAATTCTGGCGCGAGGTCGTGGACCGCGTCGCGGCCGAAGTCCCGGATACATTGCTGCTCGCCGAGGCTTTCTGGCTGATGGAAGGATATTTCGTCCGCACATTGGGAATGCATCGTGTGTATAACTCTGCGTTCATGCACATGCTGCGCGATGAAGATAATGCCAAGTATCGCCTGGCCATCAAGAACACGCTCGAGTTCGATCCTCAGATACTCAAGCGTTATGTCAATTTCATGAACAACCCGGATGAAAAGACCGCAGTTGAGCAATTTGGCAGTGGCGATAAATACTTCGGCATCGCCACCCTGCTCTCCACGCTGCCTGGGCTGCCCATGTTCGGCCACGGACAAGTGGAGGGGTATGCCGAAAAATATGGGATGGAATTCCGTCGTCCAAAGTGGGACGAGCAGCCAGACGAGGGTTTGATCCGCGGCCACGAGTGGAAGATTTTCCCGCTTCTTCACCACCGATATCTGTTCGCGGACGTCGAACAATTCCTGCTCTACGACTTTTTCACTGCCAATGGAAGTGTTGACGAAAATGTCTTTGCTTATTCGAATATGCACGGCGAGCAGCGCGCGCTGGTGATCTATCACAATAAATTTGGCGATACGCGCGGCTGGGTCAAATCCTCCGCGGCGTATATGGATAAACGTTCGGGTGACCTGCGGCAAAAATCGCTTTGCGAGGGCTTGGGGATTCCCTACGAAGGGTATGTTATTTTCAAGGATTACGTCACGCATTTGGAATATATTCGTTCATGCGATGACCTGTGGTTCAAAGGATTGTATGTGGAATTGGGCGCGTACCAGCAACACGTCTTCATGGATTGGAGATTCGTGGAGGATGAACGCTGGGAAACGGTTTGCGAAGCATTGAATGGAGCAGGCATGGAATCCATACAGGCAAAATGGGATGAGATATTTGGCAACGTTAGTAGCAGTGAAGCGGAAAAACCCGGGAAAGCCGCGACCGGCAAGAGGCCTGCCACAGGAAAAAAACCCATTGCAAAAAAGACCGCAGCGAAAACAAAAACGGTGAAAAAGCCCGCGGTAAGGAAAGCAGTAAAGAAACCCGCGGCAAAATCCGCTGTAAAACCAAAGAAGGCTGTCGTAAAAAAAACTGCCGTAAAAGCAGCCGTCAAGAAAAAAGTTTCCAAACCAAAAAAGAAATAACCGACCCGCTCTAAGGCGGTCTGTGACCGCCGTATGGGTAGGAAGATCTCAAAGCCATAGACTTTGTGAGAGCAACAAAATAGCGAAGTAACGTGCCCGTAAAGCCGAATTTCAACCCCAATTATTTATATTTTGTGACTACCAGTGCTGTTGAGCACCTGCATATTTTTAATCTTGATGTGGTCAAGAAAATTCTGCTAGACAGCCTTCGATATTTGCGGACACAAGAGCGATTGAAGTTATTTGCATTTGTTCTCATGCCAAACCACATTCATTTCATTGCTCAATTTAGCGACAAATATCCTTTGTCAGATGTCATGCGGGACTTCAAGAAACATACCGCACGGCAAATTTACCATCAGTTTCAAGTTGAAGGAAATCGCCGTGTATGTGATCTTTTGAAGAAAAAAGGCAGGGTAGTAAAGCAGGATTACAAGGTTTGGGAAGACGGATACGATGCGCGCGATGTATATACAGAGAAATTCCTTTCGCAAAAACTTGATTACATTCATAACAATCCCTCCCAGCCACAATGGAAACTTGTAGAACTATCTGAAATGTATCCTTGGTCCACTGCAGGGTATTATCTGACAGACAAACCCTGTTTGATCTCGATCGATGATATAAGAGAATTTTTGCTGTTATCGGCGGGTCTCAGACCCGCCGTGAGCGAGGAAGAGTAATGAAGCTCAAAATCAGTCCTGCTCACAGGCGGTCTACCCTGAAGGGTACGATGTGTGACCGCCGTATGCAAAGAATGATCGCAAGGTCAGAGACCTTGCGAGAGCAGAGTTCGGGCCGGGAAAAGATTTATTAAGTAGGATCAAGCGCGGGCTTAAGTTTGATGCGTGTAGGTCTCAACCCTACAATTCCCATACGAATCCATGATACCCCCCAGTTTGTTATTGACTTGCACTTTGAAAAGTACTATACTCGCTGCATAGTGGTAAAAGTTTTTATGCGATTATTTCACGATCATACAAAAGTTTGGTTCTAGAGACACGCGGCGTTAGCTGCGTGTCTTTTATTTTATGTTTCACGAAAAGGAGACCTTTGCCATGGATTATGGACTGATCGGCAAGTTGGAAAAAGCCAAGCGTTACGCCGAAGACCGGCATCGCTTCCGCTTCAACCAGTTCGACCTTACTTTTCATGGGGACAATAATGACCATCATGTAACATACGATAACGGGGTGTTTGGCTGTGATTGCGAGTTCTTCCTTACCCATAAGCGTTGCGGACATTCCATGGCGCTTGAGATCGTGCTCAAGGATCTGATCGTTGAGCCTGTGGTAGCCTGACCAAAATTGAATATATAGGCCACCCTCCGCATCGCGGAGGGTGGTTTTGTTTAACCAAACTCTCATTAAATCTTAAAGATTATGGTGTACAATTTTCAGCATGAAATCAAAATTTTCCCGACGCGACTTCCTAAAACTCGGCGGCCTTACGCTGGGTGGAATGGCTTTTTCTCCTTTTCTACCGGGCCTCACCGATTTTAACGATAGTTTCGTGGTACGCATTGCCACAAGTCAAATGCCTGTGCGCAAAGAGCCCAACGACGAAAGCCGCATTGAATTAACCTGGTACCGCGATGATCTCGTGCACATCTACGAAGAGTTCAGGGCCGAAGAGCCAAAGTACAATCCCATTTGGTACCGCGTATGGGGCGGATACCTGCATCGCGGGCGATTACACCGCGTAAAGACCATCTATCAAAAACCGCTGGATATCCCCGAGGGTACACGCAGGCTTGCCGAGGTGACTGTGCCGTTCACCACGCCTTATCGCTTTTCGAAAGCACGCGGTTGGGAGCCGTTAACGCCGCCCATCTATTATGGTTCCGTTCACTGGGTGGATGCGCTCGAAGAAGGACCGCTTATGGCAGATTACTCCGGTCCCTGGTATCGTATTTTCGATGAGCTTGATTCCAACGTGCCGTATTATGTCCCCGCGATCCATTTGCAGGTTTTGAACAACGATATTTTCGACCCCATCTCTCCAGAAGTGCCTTACGAATCGAAGATGATCGAGGTCAATCTCACCACGCAAACGCTAACGGCCTATGAATATGGCAAGACCGTATTTCAAACCAATGTTTCAACAGGGATTCGCGGAGGCGGCTTTAGCGGCGATGGACTTTCCACCACTACACCCAGTGGAAGCTTTACGATCACCGATAAGATGCCGGCTAAACACATGGGCAACAGCTATTTCAGCATCGGGCAGGGCGGTAACCTGCTGGCGGATGAAGATGGTTATGTACTGCCTGGCGTTCCGTGGACTTGCTTCTTCACGCCGGCGGGGCACGCCTTTCACGGCACCTACTGGCATGAGAACTTTGGCACAGAGATGAGCCATGGCTGCATCAACATGCGCAGCAACGAGGCCAACTGGATCTTCCGTTGGGCGCAGCCTCCACATACGGTAGACGCGATCTCGAACCATACCAAGATTGGTACTCTGGTGGAAATCCATTACTAGACCGGGGATTTATTCCCCGGCTTAGACTCAATCTCTCAAACCATTATCAACTCTTATGCCTTCATTTCACTGGACGGGAAAGCATCCCGCGCCGCTCGCGCCTGCCACCCTTATTCAGGACTCGGTCCTTTACCCGGGCGGTCGCGGTTACCCAAAGACGCAGCCGGATGGCCGTCTCATCCTGGGGGATAACCTACCTGTAATGGCCGCGCTTCTTCCGGAGTGTGAAGGCCGAATTGATCTTATTTACGTTGACCCTCCATTTTTCACCAATCGAAAATTTACTGCGCGTATCGGCCGGGGGGAGGACTCGCGCAAGCCATCCAAATGGAAACTGGCCGAAGGCTATCACGATGCCTGGCTCGATCTGGATTCCTATTTACAATTCCTTTACGAGCGCCTTTCGTTAATGCATCGTTTGCTCTCGCCGAATGGCACACTTTACCTTCATCTGGACTGGCATGCAGATGCCTACGCACGCTTAATATTGGATGAGATCTTCGGCGCCGAGAACTTTATCAATGAGATCATCTGGGCATATCATGGGCCATCTCCCATAAAGACTGCTTTTAATCGTAAGCATGACACGATCCTCTCCTATGCAAAGGGAAGGGACTATACGTTCAATGCAGATGCAGTACGTGAGCCCTATAACCCAAATACCGTGGCCACATTCAAGTCGTCGCGCAAAGCCGGGTTTGGCAAAATCCCTAACTTGGAGCGCGGCAAGGTCCCTGAAGATTGGTGGTATTTCCCTGTGGTTGCGCGTTTGCACAACGAGCGAACAGGGTATCCCACGCAAAAGCCTGAAGCGTTATTGGAACGTATTATTCTTGCTTCATCCAATAAAGGCGACCTGATTGCTGATTTTTTCAGTGGTTCAGGGACAACGGCGTTCGTCGCCGCGAAAAACGGACGCAAGTTCATTGCAGTGGATGAAACCTTCGGCGCCATGCACACAACAAGAAGCAGGCTGATAGCTTTAAGCCCCGTCGTTTCCTTCGAGCGCGACGAAAATAACGCCTATTCTCTTATTAGTAAGTCAAAGAATGTAAAAATAACAAGATCCTCAGGGGGGATTCGTATGGAGACGACGGTTGACCTGGATTTTTGGGAGGTCGACCCGGATTGGGATGGGAAGACTTTTAGAAGTGCCGCGCAGGCCAAACGTCACGCGCGAAGCGGCGATCTTCCTCTGGAATTAAAAATAAAGATCGGACGCAAGGCTTGCATCCGATTTGTAACTATCCAGGGAAAGCAATATCAATTAGATATCTAGGCGGTAGCCAACGCCGCGAATGGTCTTGAGGAATCTGGGGTTATCGGGGTCAAGCTCAATGGCACGGCGCAGCCAGGAGATGTGCACGTCGAGCGTGCGGGTATCGCCGGTGTAATTCGTCTCCCAGGCCTTTTTGAACAACGTTTCGCGTTCCATCACTTCACCGTGTTTGTCCATCAATAGATGCAGGATCGTAACAAGGCGAGGTGTGAGCTTTGTGTTCTTGCCAAGGCAGCGCACACGGCGTTTTTCCAGGTCCAGGCGGATGGGGCCGACATGTAAGACATTTTTTCCGTCACCGGGCAGGAGCGGTTTAATTCTGTTGACCAGTTTTTGTACAGTGAAGGGCAGTGCAAGCACCGCATCGGCGGCGTCCTTGCTAATGTCCGTATCGTCTTCAACGATCAGGATCAGCGGAAGCCGCGAATCTTTTTCACGAATGGACTGGCAGATACGCAGTCCGGTGCTGCGCAGCGAAGCGGCGTTGATCACGATCAGGCTGGGGCTTACTTCTTTCAGCCTGGAGATGGCTTTGCTGCCGTTTTGTGCTGTATGCACATCAAATCCCTTCTTCTGCAAGTCTGCAGCGAAAGAAGGGATTTCTGAGTGACGGCCTTCGATGACCAAAAGTGTGGTGGTCTTCATATGAGTCTTGATAAGCGAATTAATCTCAGTCTGGCCCCTGACAAGGCGTTTTAAGCTTGTTAAGGTTGGTGCATTATACACCAAATCGTAAAAACGGTTTAAACCAGCCAATGGTACTGTTTTCATAATAGATAGTTTCTGATAATACATTTATACGCCCTTGCTTGACTTTTATATGGCGCCTATGGTAATATCGCCCGTCTACGATGCGGGGTGGAGCAGTGGCAGCTCGTCGGGCTCATAACCCGAAGGTCGCAGGTTCAAGTCCTGCCCCCGCTACTAAACGTCAATCGAAGACCGCCAGGCTCTGCTAAATCAGCTAGCCCGGCGGTTTTTGATTCAAAGAGTCTCCAACAAAAGGAGATTTTTTATGAACCAACGACCTCAAGGCTTGAAGGTGGAAAAAGCGATAGCCGGCTTCCTGCAATATAAAAGTGCGGAGGGCCTCGCACCTGTCACGGTTACAGGATATGAACGCGATCTAAAACTATGGATCGAGCACATGGGGGACATGGATGTCGGCAAGATCAATTCGCAACACATCCTGTCTTTCCTGAATTATATGCGGACGGATTATGTTCCGCGCCGTATTGCAGGAGATAATTCCATCAAGCTTGCCCCCAAGACTGTATACAACATCTACGTCAGTATTGCATCTTTCCTGACATGGGCCAGTCGCGAATTTGAACTGTCCAATCCCATGAAGAATGTCCCGCGGCCGCGTGTGCCGGAAGATGCGCCGGTGGAGCCATTTAAAAAAGAGCAAATCGAATTGCTGATCAAAGCCTGCGACTTCTGCGAAGAAGCTGTGACGGACCGCCGCCACAAATTCATTATGCAAAGATCGACAGGTAAACGTGATAAGGCAATTCTGTTGACATTATTGGATACCGGTTTGAGAGCCAGTGAATTATGCGCACTGCGGATTGCGGATGTCGATATGAAAATCGGCAAGGTCGTGGTCCGCTCCGGTGAAGCCGGCAAAGCCAAAGGGGGCAAGGGACGTATTGTTTACATCGGAAAATCTGCCAGGCGATTCGTCTGGCGTTATCTGGCTGAGCGTGATGATGCAGACGATCTGGATGCACCGCTTTTCCTCGGAAAGTTCAATAAGCCATTTAATCGCGACGCGCTGCGCCAGTTAATCAATTCGCTGGGTGCCAAGGTGAGTGTGAAGAAATGTCATCCTCATCGTTTCAGGCATACGTTCGCGATCACGTATTTGCGTTCGGGCGGTGATATTTTCACGCTCAAGCTGCTGTTGGGTCATGGCAGTCTGGATATGGTGGAGCATTATGCCCGCGTGGCCGAGGTGGATGTGGAACAGGCGCATCGCAAGGCGAGCCCTGCGGATAATTGGAGATTGTAAGATCAAGTCAGGACGGTCATGAGATTGGTAATGCATCATCGTTTTACAAGCAGGCCAGCAGCGATCGTGATCGCCCGGTGTAAATCATCCTTATCTAATTTTGTGAGCAAGGTTTGTAATTCGTCGCTCGGCAGCTGAATTTGATTATCGGAAACCTGACCAAGTAGTTTTCCTCTTTCCATTTCTTCAAGGTGGACATAACGTTCATCGGTGATGGCGATATTGGCGTGCATGAGATTGCGCGAGAGGGCATGATACTGGGCCATGGTTTGGCAGTGTTGGAGTCCGTAGATTGCATAGCCATGCCGGTACTTGTGAGGTGACTTATGAGCAAGTCCGGCAGCCTGCTCCAGGATTTTCAAACGGCGATTGAGTGCCGTGCCACGGTTTTCGCCAGGCGCGATATTTGAAAGCCTTTGTTCGCCCCAGTTCTGTTGGATGGGTGCATACCAAGGGTAATCCTGTGGGCAATTCTTCCTGACATACTCATCCCACGAACGTACGGCTACCAGTGCGCAACAGGCGCTTCCCGTCGCGGAGCGTATTCGCGCGAATGTTGCAGCCCTGCGCGTCGGGACTGACAATAAACCATTTACCATCACTCTCAGCATTGGAATAGCCGAGTTGCAGCACAAGCCATTGGACGAAAACGTCGAGCGCATCATCCAGCGTACCGATGAAGCCTTGTATCAAGCCAAGGAAGGTGGGCGCAACCGCACTGTGATCTTCGGCCAGGATGAAGCACAATAAACTTGAAGTTGTAATCGTGAAAGAATTCTGTCCGCGTTTTGCGCCAGGAGCAAAACGCATCTATCTGGGCGATACAGCACAAAAGACATTGGTGTTCGATGAACCTGCTTTTGCCAAACTTGGCATTCCTCTTTCACAACACGGGAAATTCCCTGATGTGATTTTGTAGGACGCGAAAAAGAAATGGCTTTTCCTGATTGAGGCTGTAACCACGCATGGTCCAGTTTCCCCAAAACGCCAGGTTGAGCTGGAGAAACTTTTTGAAAAGTGCAAAGCAGGAAAAGTATATGTGACTGCTTTTCTTGATTTTGCCGCCTACAAGAAATATGGTAACGATATTGCGTGGAAACTGAAGTTTGGATCGCAGAGATGCCATCGCACATGATTCATTTCAACGGAGATAAGTTCTTGGGACCAAGGTAGTCCATTCAAGGTGCGCAGTGCTCGGTGACAACCACCTAACAAAATCGGCAACGTTTTTGGCATGGACAAATGGGACAGGATGGGTAAACTTATACCCGTAAACAGAGTCGTTACCCGGAATCGGGGGGGGACCGACATCACTCCCTCAACCCAGCAAGCAGGTGCAAACACAGCCGAATCCGGTTCGATCTGCATATATTCGCGTTTCTTGAAGCCTGTTTTGAAGCGCGCCCAGTCCTATCATTATGATGAAGTTTTAGCGTCTTTTCAGCCAGTTCACTTGAGGTATTGAGGATGAAGCGCTGGATATTAAATAACCGCCCGAATCTTGGCTTCGCTCTGGCAATTCTGATATTGCTCGGCATACTCGGGACGACTCAGATGGGAACTCAGGAAGCCCATGAAAACACAACGCAAACACACGGGCGGCGGAAGTTCCTAGGCTAGGGATGGCAACAGGTATGGACTCGAATAAGACAACTCGCTTCGCATGGCGACCTTATGTGGTTGCCATAGCCCTTATCGCCATAGCCGCCGCCTTGCGGGTGTGGCTGCTGCGCGCTCTTGGAGTGCGCCTACCCTGGCTGACGTTCTATCCGGCTGTAATGATCGTTGCATTCTACGGTGGCTTTTCTGCTGGCTTGTTGGGGACATTTCTCTCCTGTCTTACGGTATGGTTATTATTACCAGTATTCGTTGCCCAACCCTTCATCAGAGATTCCGTTGATTGGCTGGGCATGGCTGTCTTCTTCATAAATTGCATGATGATCTCCGGCGTCGCCGAGGCGATGCATCGCTTCCGTGCACGGGCGGCGCAGGTGAAGGAGCAGTTCGAGGCCACCAACTCGGAATTGGAAGTTGCCAACAAAGAGTTGGAAGCCTTCAACAAAGGTCTCGAAGCCGCCAACAAAGAACTGGAGGCGTTTTCGTACTCGGTCTCGCACGACCTGCGCGCCCCGCTGCGCGCGATCGACGGATTTTCGCGCATCCTGATGGAAGACTATGCGCTGCAACTCGCTCCCGAAGCGCTGCGCTATTTGAAATTGGTACGCGACAACACCGGGCAAATGGGAAACCTGGTGGACGATCTGCTTGCCTTCTCGCGCCTGAGCCGCCAGGAACCCAGGAAACAATCTGTGAAAACGACTGCGCTTATTCGCCAGGCGCTTGACGAACTAAACGCAGAGACGAACGGCCGGCAGGTTGAGTTCAAGGTCGCTGAAATGCCAGAATGTCAGGCCGACCCGAGCCTGCTAAAACAGGTTTGGATCAACCTGCTGTCCAACGCGCTCAAGTACACGCGCCAGCGCGACCCCGCCCGTATTGAAATCGGGTGGAAAAAGGAAAACGACGAGCAGGTGTTTTTCGTCAAAGATAACGGCGTCGGTTTCGATAATGCAGTACGCGCACAAGCTTTTCGGCATCTTTCAGCGCTTGCACCGTTCTGAAGATTACGAAGGCACCGGGGTGGGGCTGGCGATTATCCAACGAATCATTCATCGGCACGGTGGACGCGTATGGGCGCAGGGTCAAGTGGACGACGGCGCGACGTTTTATTTCTCACTGCCCTTTGTTGAACCCGCAGCGCCTGCGCCGGTCATCGAGAAAGTGGATGAAGTAGCGGAACGCGCGCGGGAATTGATCTGATGAGTATTGGAGGCAACGATGTTTCAAATCACACTCTTGATTAGCGCACTTTTTTCCATTGTGACGGCGGCAATTTACGGTTATGTGGCCGCGCGCCTGCGCCAGCGGACGATTTCCAGCGCGGAGGCGCGATTTGCCTGGCAATTGTTCGGTCTTTGGTGGTACTGTCTCGCCGCGACGACCCTGCTGGGCAGTATCCAGTATTTGCTCGGCGCGTTCAACATGGCATCTCTTCCATTCTTTGTTGCGCTGACGTACGTCAACATCCTGCTCATCTGCATCGCGCTGTGGGGATTGCTCTACTATCTCGTCTATCTCTTCACGGGCAGCCAGCGGTTCCTGGTCCCGCTCACGATTTTCTACGTTCTTTATTACCTCCTGCTGGTTTACTACATTACCGCCAGCGGTCCAGCCGGCGTGGAAATCACACGCTGGACCACCCGGCTTGTTTACGCTGATCCTATCCCAGGACTTTTTTTTACACTGATACTCGTCCTGCTCGTGTTCCCGCAGATTCTGGCTGCGCTGGCGTATTTCACGCTTTTTTTCCGCATGCGCGAGGCGACACAGCGTTATCGTGTTCTGCTCGTCTCGTGGTGCATCATTCTTTGGTTCGGCAGCTCGTTTGCGGCCTCGCTGACAGGTTTGTCCGCGGAAGATTGGTGGCAGATGGCCAGCCGCTTGATTGGGCTGGGCGCGGCGCTGGGGATTTTGTGCGCCTATTTTCCGCCGGGGATCATTCGGCGGAGATTTGGAATTGCATCCATTTTGGAGCACATCCAAGCATAGAGCGAGACGGGTTTTTCTCGTTTTGCTCAACAACCATCAAGTAACAAGGAGGCAGTCATGAAAGATAGACCCATCGAAATTCTTTTGGTCGAAGACAATCCCAACGACGTCGAACTGGCGCTCCACGCCCTGAAGAAGAACAACATTGCCAATCGTATCGAGGTCGTGCGCGACGGCGCCGAGGCTCTGGAGTTCCTCTTCGCCACCGGCGCCTATGCGGATCGCCAGAATGCAGAGAACCCGCGCGTGATCCTGCTGGACTTAAAACTCCCGAAAGTGGACGGGTTGGAAGTCCTGCGGCAAATCAAAGCCGACCCGCGCACGCGGGCGATCCCGGTGGTGGTGCTCACCTCCTCGCGCGAGGATCGCGACGTTGTCGAGAGTTACAACCTGGGTGTCAACAGTTACATCGTCAAGCCGGTGGACTTCGAGCAGTTTACCGAGTCTGTCCGCCAACTGGGCATGTACTGGTTGCTGCTCAACCAATCGCCGGCGATCTAACGCACAGCGCGACGCTACATAATGGAGGTTCTTATGCCCACTCCCCTACGAGTGCTTATCCTTGAAGACCAGCCCGCCGATGCAGAAATGGCACTGCGCGAACTGCGCCAGGCCGGGTTCGATCCCGAATGGCAGCGGGTGGAGACGGAAAAAGAGTACCTTGCCGCCCTCCACCCGGCTTTGGATATCATCCTCTCCGATTACAGCCTGCCCCAATTCGATGGCCTGAGCGCCCTGCGCCTTCTGCGGGCGCGCGGCCTGGACCTGCCGTTCATCCTCATCTCCGGCACGATCGGTGAAGACATCGCGGTCGAGAGCCTCAAGCTGGGCGCGGATGATTATCTGATGAAAGATCGGCTGACGCGCCTCGGCCCGGCGGTGAAAAGCGCGCTGGAGCAGAAACGACTCCGCGGCGAGCGCCAGCAGGCGGAAGAAACCCTGCTGGCAAGCGAAAAACGCTTTCGCTCGCTGATCGAGCACAGCCTCGATAGTATTTCACTACTGGGTCCGGACGGCGCTTTGCTCTGGGAAAGTCCATCCAGCACTCAGACATTGGGCTACGCACAGGACGCGTTTATCGGTCATAACATGTTTGATCTGGTTCATCCCCAGGACTTGGAACCTATCCGCGCCCAGTTTGCTGAAATTGTTCAAAAACCAAAAAGTTCAGCATCTGGTTTATACCGCCTGCAAGATTCCAGCGGCTCGTGGCGCTGGATAGAAATGGTCGCCACCAACCTGCTCGATGAACCGAGCGTCAACGCGATCGTGGTTAATTATCGCGATGTTACCGAGCGCAAACGCGCCGACCAGGCTCTTGCCGACAGTGAAGCGCGCTATCGCCAGGCAATTACAGCTGCAGATGCCATTCCATACAGTCTGAACTATGCCCCTCACCATTACACCTTTATGGGCGAAGGGATCACAAAATTTGTTGGTCATTCTGTTGCCGAGATAACCCCAACCTTGCTCAATTCGTTTATAGTAGAGTCAATCATGCATGGAAGGTTTAAAGGGGTGTCTATAGCAGAAGCTATGAGGCTTGTGCGCGAGGGGGAAAGCAGGGTTATATGGCAATGTGAACATCGTATTCGTACCCGCTCAGGAGAGGAACGCTGGCTCTTCGATTCATCCATCCAAATACTTGATGAACATAATATTCCCACAGGTTCCGTTGGCATACTCCAGGATATCACCGAGCGCAAACTGGCCGAAAAAGTGATGCTCGAAAACGAAGCGCGCTATCGCAGCTTATTTGAAGATTCGCCGATCTCGCTTTGGGAGGAGGACTTCTCTGCTGTTAAACTTCGGCTGGATGCCCTGCGTAATGAAGGGATAAAAGACTTCCGCGCCTATTTTGCGTCGCATCCGCAAACAGCCCTGGAGTATATGTCGCTCGTAAAAATCGTGGATGTGAATAAGGCTACGCTCAAATTATACGGGGCAAAACGCAAGGCTGATTTGTTCCAGGATCTGGGCCGCTTCATCAACGACGATGCGGACCAGTTATTCCAAAATGAATTGATCAGCATCGCGCAGGGAAAAACTCAATTTGAATGGGACGGCGTCAGTCAGACCCTGGATGGCAGGCAGATCATCATCCGTCTGGGTCTGTCGGTGATGCAGGGCTATGAAGATACTTTTTCCAAAGTGATCATTTCAATGGTTGACATCACCGCGCACATGCAGGCGGAAATAGCCATCCGCGAAAGCGAAAGATCCCTGCGGGAATCGCAGATGATCGCAGGCTTGGGAAGTTATGTAGTGGATTTCCAATCGCGGACATGGACAGGCTCGCATATCCTCAAACAGATATTTGGGATCGACGAGTCGTATAACTACTCAATCGAAGGCTGGTATGAGATTGTCCACCCTGACTTGCGGCAGGAAATGTCTGATTATTTTGCGAACGAAGTGTTGGGAAAACATATGCGCTTCGACAAGGAATACAGGATTGTTAGAAAGAACGACGGCGCAGAGAGATGGGTGCACGCTCTGGGTGAGCTTGAAACGGACACGAACAACCAGCCCGTCAAAATGCGCGGGACAATCCAGGATATCACAGCGCGCAAACTGGACGAGATCGAAATCCAGGAACGAACTGATGATATGGAGTTGATCAACTCGCTGAACGAAGAGACCAATCGCGGCGAGAGTCTGGATTACATTTTCAAATCATTTTCACAGAAACTCCATCAAATCAGCCGCTATCAAGGAGCCACATTTTACCTGCTCAGCCCGGATGGAAAAAATCTTGTCATGCAAAACCTGGACCGCTCCCAAAACTCGATCAAAAAGATCGAACAATTGATCAGAAGGCAGATTCCCCTGCTGCAAATTCCCATCAGGGAGGGCAAATACTTCGATCGTATTTTGCATTCGGAAAAAGACGTTCTGACCACCGATCCTGAAATCATTCGGGAATGGATAACGGAATTTGCCGAAACCAGTACCCTGCCCAAAATAGTTCGAGCGCCAATCCGCAAGCTCATTCCTCAAATTTTCAAATTATTGAATATCCGCTCCACCATCATCATTCGGCTGGTCTCAGACAAAAAAGTTTTCGGCCTGTTCGATGTCCCCAGCGCGGAAATCCTGACGGAACGGGATTTGAATCGCATCCAGATAATTTCCAACCAGTTGACCGCCGTGATCCTGCGCAAACAGGCGGAGGAAGCGCTGAGCCGTTCGCGTGACTTGCTCAACCTCACCGGTCGAATGGCGCAGATCGGCGGCTGGGATTTGGATTTGGAATTACAAACGCTGACGTGGACGGAAGAGGTCTATCGCATCCATGAAGTCGACCCGTCGATTAAACCGAATGTAGCCGAGGCGATCAATTTCTACGCGCCGGAAGCCCAGCCCATCATATCCGCCGCGGTGCAGACAGCCATTGAGGCGGGTACGCCGTGGGATCTGGAACTTGAGTTAATAACAGCCAAAGGCCGGCGCATTTGGGTGCGCGCTCAGGGAGCGGCCGAACGCCAGGGTGGAAAAACCGTTCGTATCTTTGGAGCCTTCCATGAAATCACCGAGCGCAAACGCGCCGAGGAGGACCGCCTGGCTCGTGAATCTGCCGAGCGCGCCAACCTCGCCAAGAGCGAATTCCTTTCGCGCATGAGCCACGAACTGCGTACGCCCATGAACTCCATTTTGGGTTTTACCCAACTGCTCAAGATGGACGAACTATCGCCCGACCAGATGGGCAGTCTTGATCAAATTCTCAGATCGGGCAAGCACCTGTTGAATTTGATCAACGAAGTGCTGGATATCTCGCGCATCGAAAGCGGAGAGATGCCCATCTGGCCCGAACCTGTTCAGGTGCCTGAGGCGCTCAAGAGCGCGGCGGAATTGATCCGCCCGCTGGCAGATCAACGCGGCATTCGCATCTTCATCAATACCCCTTCCTCGCAGGATACTTTCGTCACCGCTGACCGCCAGCGTTTTAATCAGGTCCTGCTCAACCTGCTTTCGAACGCCGTAAAATACAATCGCGAAAATGGCGAGATCAACATTACCACCAGCCTGCTCGTGGATGGATACCTGCATTTGGCGGTGCGCGACACGGGCAATGGCATCCCGCCCGAAAAAATGGAACGGCTTTTCACACCCTTCGACCGCCTCGAGTTGGACTCGGGCATGGTGGAAGGCACGGGGTTGGGACTCGCGCTCAGCAAGGGATTGGTCGAAGCCATGGGCGGACGAATCGGCGCGCAAAGCGTGGTTGGCGAAGGCAGTACGTTCTGGCTGGACCTGAAGCTGACCTTACAACAATAAGGAGGCGATCGTTATGGCTGAAGTGGACGATTATATAAAATCCAATCCTACCTCGAAGAAAGGGCTGGTGCTGTATGTGGAAGACAACCTCTCTAACATTCAATTGGTGGAGAAAATTCTGGCGTGTCTGCCCAAGGTGAAATTGATCACCGCCATGCAGGGCAGTCTCGCCCTCGATTTGGCGCACACGCACAAACCCACGCTGATCCTGCTCGACATGCATCTGCCCGATATGAACGGCGACGAGGTGCTCCGCAAATTACGCGCCGAACCCGAGACAAAGGACATCTCCGTCGTCATGATGAGCGCAGATGCCATGCCGCATCAGATCGAAAAGATGCTCGCCGCCGGCGCGCAGTCCTACCTGACCAAGCCAATTGACGTGAAAGAATTTCTCAAAGTGGTTGGTGATGTGCTCGCTGCTTAGTGTCATGCTCCCGAAGAACATCGGGACGATGTGAGGAGCGTACTCCGCGACGAAGAATCCCCTCCGCGCAAGGAGCAATGTGCAAGGATAAAACTGTCGGGCTGCAAACAACCTGAGCTATTGGAGAACTAAACCATGCCATTCCAGTCAATAAAAAACAGCCGTATCCTAATCGTGGACGACTATCAAGCCAACCTGTTCATCTTGCAGGAATTGCTGAACAGGCTTGGCTACAAAAACCAAAAAAGCCTGAGCGACCCACGTCAGGTGATCCCCACTTTCCAGGAATGGCATCCAGACCTGATCCTGCTTGATTTGATGATGCCGCATATGGACGGCTTCGCCGTGATGGATGCGCTCAAGCCTCTCACGCCACCCGGGGGTTATCTGCCGATCCTGATGCTGACTGCCGATATTGATGCTGAAATCAGGAAACGCGCCCTCGCCAGCGGCGCAATGGATTTCCTCACCAAACCCTTTGATATCACCGAAGTTACCCTGCGCATCCAAAATCTGTTACAGACCCGTTTCCTGCACCTCCAATTGGAGGATCAAAATTTGAATCTTGAAGGAATGATCCTAGAGCGCACCGCGGAATTGCGTGAACGGGAAAAAGACCTTCAACGCTCAAATATGGAATTAAAACTGGCTTACGATACCACCATTGAAGGCTGGTCGCGTGCGCTCGACTTGCGCGACAAAGAGACCGAAGGTCACTCCCAGCGCGTTACTGTGATGACCTTGAAACTTGCCCAGGCATCCGGCATGACCGAAGAAGAGTTGACGCAAGTGCGCCGCGGCGCGCTTTTGCATGACATCGGCAAAATGGGCGTGCCGGATCATATCCTGCTCAAGCCCGATAAACTTACGGACGAAGAATGGGTTGTCATGTGCAAGCATCCCACCTTTGTGTTTGAACTGCTCTCGCCCATCGCATATATCCGCCCTGCATTGGATATTCCCTACTGTCATCACGAAAAATGGGACGGCACAGGCTACCCCCGCGGCTTGAAAGGCGAGGAAATTCCGCTGGCCGCGCGTCTCTTCGCAGTCGTGGATGTGTACGACGCGTTACGGTCAGACCGCCCGTACCGCCAAGCGTGGGGTGAAGAGAAAGTGCGGGAGCATATCCTTGCCGGCAGCGGCACGCATTTTGATCCGCAAGTAGTGGAAGTATTCTTGAAAATGATGAGCGAGGTCAGCGAATGAGCCGTAAAGCGAAACGAACCATGTCCCTGCGCACCCGGTTCGCCATCGGCATGGCTACCTGTTCCTGCGGCTGGTGGACAGAGCATTTGTCATTGCGCCATCTTTCGCGCCATACATCAAAGAGTCTGTGATCGAGGTTAAGATCACTTTGTTCTTCGTTGTCTATGACAAAACATTAAGATCCTTGATTGAAAAATAATTTCGTTTATGTTATAACAGTTATACAATGATCGTTAATTTAGCGATCAAAAATCTACAGGCTCTTTTGCATCAAGAACCGCAGGGCTGCTCAATAACGACGGCCCGTAGTTGGTAATATTGCGGTCGAAGATTGACACTCATAACCCGAAGGTCGCAGGTTCAAGTCCTGCCCCCGCTACTATCAAAGGTCATGCGAAAGCA
>CAZJYB010000041.1:0-26566 GCA_964549865.1 uncultured Anaerolineaceae bacterium | reverse complement strand
GAGAGCAGGGCTTTTGCGCGGGCAATTGCATCGGCGGTGCGTTCGATCACTTGCAACGGCACGCCACACTCTTCGATCAGAGACTCCACATCCAGCGAGCGGATCAGGGCCACGTAATTATTAAAACCAGATGTATGTTGATGAATGAAATCCAAATCTTCAGCTTTGCGCTCCAACAGGAAGTGCGCAATCAAATTGAAGAAGGCAATATCGGTGCCGGGTTTAAGTTGGATATGAATATCGGCCGCCTGCGCAGTATGGGTATAACGTGGATCAACAACAATGATGGCTGCCTTCGGCTGCTGACTGCGCCGGGCCTTGATCTGCTGGAAGACAACCGGGTGCGTATCGGCCATGTTACTACCCGCGATCAGGAAGCAATCGCTGTAATCAATATCTTCATAACACGTAGGCGGACCGTCGCTGCCGAGCGTAATACGGTAGGCAGCTGCAGCGCTGGTCATGCACAGACGGCTGTTGCTGTCCACATGGTTTGAGCCGATGTAACCCTTGAAAAGCTTGTTGCCGAGGTACCAGGCTTCCGTATCCAACTGCCCGGAGCCATACAACGCGACCGAATCGGGACCGTGCCGGTCGATGATCTCGCGCAGGCGCCGGCTGACGTGAGCGAAGGTCCCGTCCCAGGGCACATCCACGAAATCAGCGGAGCGGGTCTCGCGTACCCGAGGGCTGGTCAGCCGCCCAGGCAGAGTCAGCACCGGGCTGAGCAGCGCGCCCTTCGGGCAGAGACGCCCGTGATTGACAGGGGAATCCTCCGCACCGCTTAGCTCAACGATCAGGCTATTTTGTGTGGTGAGTTTAATTTGACAACCCACCCCGCAATACGGGCAAAGGGCTTTGCCGGAAGCATCCATGTTGTTACTTTTTGACATCACAATACATATCGTCGTTCAATCAGTAAACAGAGTTGACATGACACTACACTTGTACGGGATGCGCATACGCCACCGTCAATAAGTACAACAAACGATCCTTGATCTCTGTCCACTCTGCCGTATGGAGCAAAGCCTGTTTGTTACGCGGGCGAGGCAGATGGACTTCAATAATCTCGCCGATCGTAGCAGCCGGGCCGTTGGTCATCACCACAATACGATCACTGAGATAAATCGACTCGTCAATGTCGTGCGTGACCATGATGACCGTTTTCGTCTGGTTGTCACCGGTCCACATCTGCAAGAGTTCTTCCTGCAACGAACTACGCGTAAGCGCATCCAACGCACCAAAGGGTTCATCCAGCAACATCACTTCCGGTTGCGTGGCAAAGGCGCGCGCAATGGCTACCCGCTGTTTCATGCCCCCGGAAATCTGGCTGGGCTTTTTAGCTCGATGTTCAGCGAGACCAACCTTGCCCAGGAAATTATCCACCAGGGTATGTTTTTCACTACGGGATTTGGATCTATACACAGCATCGACCGCTTCAAACACATTGTCGCGTACTGACAACCAGGGCAGCAGGCTATAGTTCTGAAAGACAACCCCGCGATCCGGCCCGGGGCCAGTGATGGGACGCCCGTTCAATGTCACTTTTCCGCTGGTTTGCTGCGACAACCCCGCCACAATGTTCAGCAGCGTGCTTTTACCGCAGCCGGAATGACCGATGAAAGAAATGATCTCGCCATGCCTCACATCAAGGTTAATATCTCGCAGGGCGATCATTTGTCCACTTGGAGTATCAAAGGCCTTCATCACGCCCTTAATAGACAGGTATTCCGTAGTTGTTTGAGTTGCCAGGCTTTGCGGTGCCCATCTTGCATTATTCATAAGAAAGCTCCTTGCTGGTCAGGCGGTATAACTTACCCGGCGAATTAAACCTTCCAAACCGCGGTCCAATATCAGGCCGGTGAAGCCAATGATGAGAATGGCGCTGATGACCCTCGCCAGGGATAACGCGTTCCATGAGTCCCAGACAAAGAACCCAATACCTGTGCCACCCGCCAGCATTTCGCCAGCCACGATCACCATCCAGGCGATGCCCAGCGACAGCCGCAAACCGGTCAGGATATGGGGCAGGGAGTAAGGAAGCTGTACTTTTGTCAGATATTTCCATTTCGAGAAACGAAAGACGCGCGCCACGTTTCGGTAATCTTTGGGAAGCGAGGTGACTCCAAACATGGTATTAATCAGCGTTGGCCAGAGTGAAGTGATCACAATCGCGAAAACCACTGCATCTGCAGCACTGTGATACGCTGCCAACCCAATCGGATACCATGCCAGTGGCGAGACAGGCCGCAGGACCTGCACCACAGGGTTAAGAGCCTGCATGATTTTTTTATTGCTTCCCATGGCAATGCCGACCGGGATGGCGATCAACGACCCGACGATCCATCCTGAAAAGACCCGCCCAAGGGAGAACAATACCTGAATGCCAACCCCCTTGTCATTGGGGCCATTGTCATAAAAAGGATTGCTGACCAACCCCCAGAATACTGGCAGGGTCGCGGCCGGTCCAGGCAGATCCTTACTAAATATGGCCACTACTTGCCAGACCACAAGTACTGCTGCAAACCCGGCAATTGACCAGAGCAAGTTGGCAACGCTGGTTTTCACTTGCTTGGCCAGCCTGGCGCTGTTAGATGGAATTACCAGGTTGGTCACATCCGTTTGTAAGCTTATTTGTTTTGCCGTGATCATAGGGACATCTCCTTTTACAGTAATTATTAACTCACCTTACGCACGAAGTCCCCGTAGCGGGAGAACGTCCCGCAGGTTGCCGTAACTCAAACCTGTTTTTTAGATCAAACCCTTCGACAGGCTCAGGACAACGCCTGCGGGACGGTGCGTAACATCACTTATTAACTTCCCAAAAGTGGCGGCACTAAAAAACTTTTGCAAGAGTGCTTCCATAAGAAATGGTTGGGTTCGCCGGATCAAATGTGACTCCATCCAGCTTCAGGGTAAATGGTTGCATATCGTCATCCGGTACAGCGATCTTAAGTTCAGCAGCCACTTCTTTGTACAAGTCTTGCATGATCAACTTGTCGGCGATGGCGGCATAATCTGGAGCATCGGTGAGGTAGCCGAAGCGTACGTACTGGCTCATGAACCAGATGGCATGACTCTTGCGCGGGTAGTTTACAAAACCATCCTTGTGGAAGAGCATGTAATCGTCCGTAAAAATCTTTTCGCCCAGGTCCGCGCCGAGGTTGTACTTGCCGACCAGGCGGTCTTTGAGCACATCCACGGGAGCATTGACGTAAGCCTGGCCGCTGATGATTTCGGCAGCCTGCGCCCGGTTCTCGATCTTGTCGAGCCAGATCGAAGCCTCCATCACCGCGCTCATCACTTTCTTCAAATCGTCGCGGCGGTTGGCGGCAAAGTCAGCATTTGTAACCAGGGCTTTCTCGGGGTGATCCTTCCAGATGTCCTGAGTGGCAATGTGGGTATAGCCAACATCGTCCTTGACGGCGACGCCTGGCCACGGTTCACCTACGCAGAAACCGTCCATCGCATTTACTTTCATATTCGCCACCATCTGTGGCGGAGGAATGGTCACGATCTTGACCGTCGTCTGGTCAATGCCACTGGCTGCCAACCAGTAGCGCAGCCACATGTCGTGCGTGCCGCCTGGGAAGGTCATGGCGAAGGTCGGCTCTTTCTTGGCGCGCAGCGCTTCAACAGCCGCTGGAACGCCTTCGATCTGGGCATAGCCTGCATACTGCGCCAGTTCTTTTGCCAGTGTGATGGCCTGCCCATTGGCATTGAGGATCATGGCAATCTTCAATTCTGTACCAGCCGTGCCGCCCACGCCGGTGTAGACCGAGAAAGGCATTCCGAATAAACAATGTGCGGCGTCCAATTCGCCCGTCAGCAATTTATCGCGCACGTTGGCCCATGAGGACTCTTTGGTGACCTCGACGTTGAGGCCATACTGCTTATAGAGGCCTAATTTGTCGGCCATCACCACGGATGCGCAGTCGGTTAAGGGGATGAAACCTATTCGGATCACAGCGCCAGTTCCAGCAGCCGCGGGTGTTGCCGCCGGGTTGACTCCGCAGGAAGCCAGCGCCAAAGAAGCGGCTCCCACCCCAGTCAGTTTGAGAAAATCTCTTCGACTCATCATTTTTTTGTTCATCGCTCTCTGCTCCATTAATGGGTTTGCAAAATCTTCTCGTGCCCGGCTAACATAAAAATACAGGATGCCGGGTTATTGCCCGGAAGAAATTGTTTGATATATAGATGGATTTTCTTTTTCCTGCATTTGGATTGAGATATAAACAACCTCATCCACCACCCGAACAGGGTAGGTCGGCAATTTGACAGTAGGATCATCCAGGCATTCACCGGTCAGCAGGCTGAAGGATTGCTTGTAGATCGGCGAAGCAACCTTGATCACACCAGCGCGGTCACCGACAATGCCGCGTGAGAGTACATACGCCCTGCTAAAGGGATCGTAAGCGCTGATGGCATAAAACTCGGATTGCAAGCGAAAGATGGCAACTTGCAGGCCATGAATGAGTGCGGCAACTCCGCAATAAGGCGAAATATCAACGACATCGCATACTTTGGTCCAATTTGTGTCCATGGTCAGCATCCTTTCTCTATTTCACAGAACTTACTGAAATGAAATCTGCGGGGACCAAAAGTTCGCGCTCATTGGCATGGGCCGGGCGCCTTTGCCCGCGCTCCTTAACCGTAACAATATTTGGGTCTGGCTGATCAGTGTTGACGAAGTGGCGGAAGCGTTTGAGTTTCTCATCATCATTAATCGTTGTCTTCCATTCGCACTGATACGCACCAACGATGTTTTGCATATCGCGTTCCAATTCTTCGCAAATGCCGAGTTTGTCTTCAATGACAACCTGCTTCAGATAATCCATGCCGCCTTCGAGATTGTTGAGCCAGGGTGCCGTGCGTTGCAAGCGGTCTGCAGTGCGGATGTAAAACATCAGGAAGCGGTCTACATATTTCACGACCATTTCTTCGCTCAGGTCTTCGGCGAGCAGTTGGGCGTGCTGGGGTTTCATACCACCGTTGCCGCATACGAACAGGTTGTAGCCCTTCTCGGTAGCGATCAGGCCAAAATCCTTACTCTGCGCTTCGGCACACTCACGCGTGCAGCCAGAAACCGCTGATTTGATCTTGTGTGGCGCGCGCAGTCCTCGGTAACGTTCTTCGAGGCGGATGGCCATCGCCACCGAATCCTGCTGACCGTAGCGGCACCAGGTGGAGCCTACACAGGATTTGACCGTGCGCAGGGCTTTACCGTAGGCGTGCCCCGATTCGAATCCCGCTTCAATGAGTTCCTTCCAAATATGCGGCAGTTGATCCACGCGTGCTCCGAACAGGTCGATGCGTTGTCCGCCCGTGATCTTGACGTACAACTCAAACTTCTTTGCAACCTGCCCGATGACGATTAGCTTGTCCGGCGTAATTTCTCCGCCCGGAATACGCGGCACAACAGAGTAGGTCCCATCACGTTGAATGTTTGCCAGAAAATGATCGTTGGTATCCTGCAAAGGAGCGTGCGCTTCCTGCAGAATGTAATCGTTCCAGGTTGAAGCCAAAATGGATGCAACCGCAGGCTTGCAAATTTCGCAGCCCAACCCGACCCCGTTGCGTTGGAGCAGTTCATTAAAAGTGCGAATGCCCTGAATTTTGACGATATGAAAGAGTTCCTGTCGGGAATACGAAAAATGTTCACACAGATGATTACTCACTGGCACCCCGGCGCTCTTCATCTCGGCTTTGAGGATGTCGTTTATCAGTGGCACACAACCACCGCAGCCTGTGCCTGCCTTTGTGCACTTTTTGATGCCGGCCACACTGGTCAGTTGATTCTCACGGATTGAATCACAGATAACGCTCTTGCTGATGTTCTCGCAGGAGCAGATCTTGGCGGAAGCAGGCAGCATGTCCACGCCCATTCCAGCGGCTTTCGCGTCACGCGCGGGCAGGATCAAATCTTCCGGGTGCGGCGGTATGGCCAATCCGTTCTGCATGATTTGGTGCAGCATGTTGTAGTTGCTGGCATCGCCGACCAAAATTCCGCCCATCAGGCGTTTGCCTTTGGCGTCAACCACAATTTTTTTATAGGTGCCGGTCAAGGCATCGGTGATGCTGATTTCTCGCGCCCCGGATACAGCCGCAAAAGCATCGCCGAAGCTGGCAACGTCCACACCCATCAATTTGAGCTTCGTGGACATATCCGCGCCCGTGAAGCGGCTGGCTGCTGGCGCCGATACAAGATCATCCACAACCACCGCCGCCATTTGATAACCGGGAGCCACAAGACCATAAATACGGTTTTGATATAATGCGCATTCGCCAATCGCGTAGATGTTGGAGTCAGATGTGCGGCAACCCTCGTCAATCACGATGCCGCCGCGTTCGCCCACCGCCAGGCCAGACTGGCGCGCCAATTCATCGCGCGGACGAATCCCCGCTGAAAACACGAGCATGTCGGTTTCCAATTCGCTGCCATCGCCAAAAAGCATTTTGCAAACTTTGCCGTCCAGGGCGATGATCTCTGTTGTTGATTTCCCGGTATGAACCTGTACGCCGAGCGCTTCGATCTTTTTACGCAGCAACACGCCGCCCATATCATCAATCTGTACATTCATCAAACGCGGCGCGAATTCAATTACATGCGCTTGCAGCCCAAGCAGTTTCAACGCATTGGCGCACTCCAGGCCCAGCAAGCCTCCGCCGAGAACAACCCCAGTTTTTGCATTCTGTGCATACAGTTTGATCGCATCCAGATCCTCCAATGTGCGATAGACGAATGTACCGTCCGCTTCTTTTCCTTTAATCAGTGGGACAAAGGGGGATGAACCAGTGGCTAATACCAGCTTGTCATAATGGATCACCACCCCTTTGGAAGAAGTAATTTTTTGCGCCTGGCGGTCTATGTCTGCCACGCGGTCTCCCACAAAAACCTGTACGCCACTCTGTCGATAACCATCGGGAGTGGCCAGCATCAAATCATCGGCTGTCTTGCCGGAAAAATAGTCTGTCAGGTGGATGCGGTCATAAGCAGTATGAGGCTCTTCGCAGAACGTCACGAGATGATAGCGCGCTTGCCCTTCATGCTGGCACATCAGTTCGATGAACTTGTGCCCAACCATGCCATTTCCGACCACCACGATGGTTTCTTTCATTTCAAATTCTCCTGTAGTGCTACCAATAGCATTCTACAGGCGGCGGTTGTATCCAACCACTACCCTTATGGAGAAGGTTTTCATGAAAACATAGGATTTGAAAAAAAATAACGCGTAATCCATCACCCATACGGGCGTAATGTTAAAGTATTGATGAAATCATTATGAGCAGGAATACCAAAGCATTCGTCGGCATGTCCCCAGTCAAGGATTTGAATCGCCTGTGGATCTATTGTCAGCGGACACAAATTGCGGTTTTGTGCCATAATCAGTGCAGGACATTTAACAAGAAAGCGGAAATGCCCGAGGCGCGGTAAAAGCGTTAGCACGCCCGATTTCCGGCCAGGGTTCGTCCTCCCCAACATCTTTTCATGCTGACCCACCTTTGGAAATTTTAATTTTTTAAGGAATAGTGTTATGACTGAAATTATCACCACGCTTGGACCCAGAAGTTCCGCCGAGTTAGGCATTATTTTGCCTCATGAACACATCTTCGTAGATCTGCGGACCTGGAACACTCCCGGTTATGCCGAGGCTGAAGTTGAAGAAGTCATCCAGCTAATGGCTCCGGAAATAACGAGGGCACAAGCAGCCGGTGTAACAGCCATTGTGGAATGCAGTACCGTTGGGGTGGGACGACGGGCCGATATTGACCGAGCCGTGTCTGAGGCGGCCAATCTACCCCTGGTGATCCCAACCGGTATTTATCGTGAACCCTGGGTTCCCGATTGGGCACATGCGGCCAGCGAAGCCAAATTGACTGAGTGGATGCTGAGCGAACTGCAAGGTGAAATCGAACAGAGCGGCGTGCAAGCCGGTTGGATCAAGTTAAGCGCAGGCGATGATGGATTAACAACCTGCGAAACCAAAATTTTACGGGCGGCTGCAACTGCCGGTCGGGAAACAAATGCTGTTATCGGCAGTCACACGATCCGTGGCCGCGTTGTTCGAGACCAACTCGATATTATCGAAGGGATGGGCCACGCTGCAGGTCGATTTATCTGGATCCATACCCAGGCAGAGCCGGATTTTGAGCTACACCTCGAAATGGCCCGCCGTGGCGCCTGGCTGGAGTACGATTGCATCGGCAATCCAGAGTGGAGGAGCGATGAATACCTTCTCGAACATATTCAACGCTTGTTAGATGCAGATTTGGGCGATCATTTGCTCCTCAGTCATGACCGAGGCTGGTACGACCCAGCCCTGCCGGGTGGCGGTGTTCCCAAACCATATACGTATCTTGTGGACCAGTTTTTACCAAAGCTTCGAGCTGCCGGCGTGGATGAGCAAATGATCAATCAACTAACTCACATCAATCCCTTTCGGGCTTTTGCCCGTTAAGTGGTCAGTCGAAAATAATTTTACAAAACCGTGCTCCAGGCGGCGTCCCCGCCGCCGAGGACGGCGGCTTGAGCAAGCTATTTTTTGTCTGAAAACATACAGACAACTACTTAGTACCTGAAAGAAAGACTTAAGATAATCGTGGTTCTGATCAGGGACTAGTTTTCGGTATCGGTATGCGCAGATTTTTCTCCGCTTTGGCCAGGCGGGTGAAGTGCACTGTTACTTTACGTCCACCCCGGTCGCCCGGGAAACAATACGATGTCCGATCACAGCCGGCAATAGAAGCACGATGTGAAGAGCAATACTCAATCCAAATAACGTGGCAGCCGCGCCGAGAAAATCGTTCAAAAAAGGCGCAAGCTTTTCCAGCATCCACGGGCCGGCACCTGCGAGCAATGCGCATGCGAATAGCACTACTGTCCACAACCCAAGTGGAAGCCACGCGTGCCGGTCCGATTCAGACGGCATCATCGTGCTGGAGACTGTAAAAGCAAGATAGAACCACAAGTAGAAGTCGTTCACCTGCGGCAAACGCCCCAACTCCATCACCAATAGATCAAATTGACCAGCTATCAGCAAGCCTCGCATCGCATCAATTTGCAGCCGGTTCAACCCCGCATAAGCAATGAACAGGGTGCCGGAAATCAGGGGAGCCAGGCCGATCAACGAATCGCGCAGAAAATCGCTTTTCTCGGTCTCCACGTAGCCCATTTGCACACGCCCATCGGGAAGTGAGTGCGGGATCAATGAAAAATCACGCGTGGGTACGCGCAATACTTTTGCCATCACGAAATGACTCAACTCATGCAGGAAGACACCGGGGAAAAATAATACAGAGAATAAACCAATGGTCAACTGCGGATTGCGCGTGAGGATCAGAAATACCGCCTGGATCTCACGATGCAAAAGCCGCTGGAGAATCACCAGCGGCAGGAGCATTAAAAGAAACGAGAACAAGCCAGCGAACTGCACGCCTTACTGTACCGCCGCCTTTGTGATCGCAATGAATTCATCCGCCTTCAAACTGGCGCCGCCCACAAGTGCACCGTCGATATCCGGCTGGGCAAAGAACTCAGCCGCATTGACCGAGGTCACTGAACCCCCATATAACACACGGATCGCTTGCGCGGTTTTTTCACCATATAACTGAGCCAACGCGGGGCGGATGATGTCCTTGATGACTGCGTTGGCATCCTTCCCGTTGGACGCCTTGCCGGTCCCGATCGCCCACACAGGCTCATAGGCTACGATCATGCGCGCGGCGAAATCCGCAGAAACGTCCCTGAGACTTTGGCTTGTTTGCAGCGAAACCACCTCACGGGTACGGTTTGATTCGTATTCATCCAGTGTCTCACCCACACAAACGATCGGGAGGATATCAAATTTTTGAGCCGCGCGTAATTTCCGATTCACGGTCTCATCTGTTTCACCGAAATACGCACGCCGCTCGGAATGTCCGAGGATCACATAGCCACATAATTCTTTCACCATCAGCGGTGAGATCTCAGCGGTGAACGCGCCTTTTTCCTCCCAATACATGTTCTGCGCACCCAGGCCAATATCTGTGCCAGCGAGGGCCGCGGAAACAGCCATGAGGGACGTGAATGGCGGGCATAACACTTTTTCCACGCCACTGATCTCACGCAACCCTGCACTCAACGCGGAGACCAGGTCACGCGCCTCTACGATCGTCTTGTTCATCTTCCAGTTACCGGCAATAAAAGGTGTTCGCATAAATCTTCCTATTGACTTGATTTTAGTAAATTTTCAGCCATAAAACGGATCCACTCTGGCGCACCCAGGTCTGAGGCAAGCGACGTTAAGATATTTTTTGCCCTCGGATTTTGGCCATCTTTTTGATTGATCTCCGCCTCGAGCAAAAATACTTCATACATGTCGGATTTTACTTTTTGAGCATTTTCCAGCTGCGCTTTTGCATCCCGCATGGTGCCATTGAACAGGGCATAGCGCCCGCGTGCAATGTATCCTAATGGAAGGCTGACGCTGTCAATTCGCTCGAAGAACACAAACAGGGGCATGTCTTTTTGTTCTGCCGCTTTGTAGACAGATTCATGGAAGTCCTCTTCGACGCTTTCAGGTAATTCTTCACCGGAATATGTTGCAACAACGCGCAGGTCCATTCCGGCCGCGGGTATCCATGCTTCACGCGTATGAAATTCCTGCGAGGCCTTCAGGAAAAATTCCCGGTTGGTTGGCCCGGCTAAATTTGCAGCCTGCGCCAATTCTTCCAGGGCAGGACGCAACTGTTTTGCATCCCAATAAGCCAGCGAAAGTTGCAAATGGGCATTCGGATCACCAGGATCTTTTTGGACCAGCTCTAATGCTGCAGCTATTTCAGGGGCAGCACCCAATGGAGTTCGAGGCAGATCGTTCGGCAGAGGCGTCTCTGTGGCAGGCGCAAGAACGGTTGCAGAAGGAACATCTGTTGGCAGATCCTCAGCCGGCAGGCCACCATTCCTGAGCGCAATGGCAGCAACACTCAAGCATAGACAGGCGACAACAGCAACGGCCACCCAGGTCCATGGCGAACGCTTCTTCGCGGGACCTTTGGCTGCCACTGTTTGCCCGCCGATCGGGGCCGCTTTGGGTTTTGAATCCGTTTGGGCCGCTTTAAGCGAACCGGGGCGCATCGTGATCGAGGTCCCTTGCATGGGAATGCCGGCTTCCGTCCAGGCGTTCTTGAAAGCCCGCACCATTTCTTCGACCGAATCGTAACGATCGGTGCGCTCCTTGGCCAGCGCCTTTAACAATACGCGCTGCACCGGCTCCGGCACTTTGGGATTTATTGAGATCGGCAAAGGCAAAGGCGTATATATATGATCATGGATGATCGAGAAAGGCGTATCGGCACTGAAAGGAACCTGGCCCACGACCATCTCATAAAGCATGACCCCGAACGAATAAAGGTCCGTGCCTTCGTTGAGATCCTTCTTGCCCATTGCCTGTTCCGGCGAAATATATTGAGGCGTGCCCATGATCGAATCGGAGGAAAGCGTGGATTCTCCCGCCTGCGCGATGCGGGCGAGGCCAAAATCGGCCAGATACATCACTCCGTCGGTTGCGAGCAATACATTGGAAGGTTTGATGTCACGATGAAGGATGCCCTGCTGGTGAGCATACGAGAGCGCGGCGCCAACAGAATTGACCACCTTCTCGATCTCATCGGAAGACAATGGTCCCTGGTTCAAGCGTGCCTTGAGCGTATCCCCCTCAATATATTTCATGACCAGATAGGGCCGTAACTCATGCTCTGAATAATCATAGATCGGCACAATGTTGGGATGTTCCAACCTGGCTACTACACGCGCCTCGCGCTGGAAACGCGCGATGAATGTTTGATCTTCATGAAAAGCCGGGTGCAAAACCTTCAAAGCCACGTAACGATCGAGCGCGGCATGATAGGCCTTGTAGACTGTAGCCATACCCCCCTGGCCCAGCTGTTCGACGATCTTATAGGGCCCGATGTTTTCACCAAGATTGAACGACATAGATGATCTCCACTGACAATTTTCCCCGATTATAGCCGAGTGTCGTTAATTCCGGTTGCCGCAACACAAAATGTACGAATACTGAAATAAAAAGAGCCGGAAGAGATGATCTTCCGGCTCTTTCAGGATTACTTATCCAATAATGCCGCGACGCCGGGCAGTTCCTTGCCCTCCAGGAATTCAAGCGAAGCGCCACCACCGGTGGAAACGTGTGTCATCTGTTTTGCAACGCCGGCCTTTTTTACCGCGCTGGCTGAGTCGCCGCCACCGATCACGGTAGTTGCGCCTGATTCGGCCAGTAACTTCGCGAGGGCAAATGTGCCTTCTGCGAATTTAGGCATTTCAAAGACTCCCACCGGTCCGTTCCAGACAACAAGTTTGGCATCCTTTAAAGCAGCTTTGTACGCGTCGATGGTTTTGGGGCCCACGTCCAGCATACGCCAGCCGGCAGGGATCTTATCCACATCCACGATCTGTGTGTTCGCATCCTCGGCGAATTTGTCCGCGATGACTGCATCGACCGGCAAAAGCAGTTTTTCACTGGATTTCGCGATAATCGACTTCGCGGTTTCCAGCGAAGCTTCTTCCACGAGGCTGTCTTGCATATTCAGACCTTTTGCGGCGAGAAAGGTATTTGCCATTCCCCCGCCGATGATCAACTTATCGCATTTAGAAAGCAGAGTTTCAACGACAAGGATCTTGTCACTGATCTTCGCGCCTCCAAGGATGGCGATATAGGGATGTTCCGGGCGGGCAACGGCACGGCCGAGATATTCGAGTTCCTGTTCCATCAAAAAGCCCGAGACGGCCGGGAGAAAGCGCGCCATGCCCTCTGTGGAAGCATGTGCGCGGTGCGCGGAACCGAACGCGTCGTTAACATACACTTCACCCAACGCAGCCATTTGCTTGGCAAGTTCCGGGTCGTTCTTTTCTTCACCCTCGTGAAAGCGCGTATTTTCGAGCATCAATACTTCGCCGGGTTTAAGCGCTTTCGCCATCTTTTCCACTTGTGGGCCGACACAATCAGGCGCCATTTGCACGGGAATCCCCAACAGCGTGGATAAAACCTCGGAAGCGGGACGCAGGCTAAAGGCGGGGTCAGCAGCGGAGGTTGGCCTCCCCAAATGGCTCATCAGGATCAATGAGGCGCCCTGGTCCAGAACATATTTAATCGTGGGGAGCGCGGCGCGGATGCGTTTATCATCCGTCACCTTGCCGTCCTTCATCGGAACGTTGAAGTCCACGCGCATGAGCACGCGTTTGCCCTTGATATCAATATCTTTTACCGTCTTCTTGTTCATCTACAAACTTTTTGCCATCAATGCTGTGAGATCTGCGGTACGGGAGGCGTAGCCCCATTCGTTATCGTACCAGGCAACGACTTTAACAAGGTTACCAAGGACCAATGTATCGATGGCGCTGAAGATGCTGGAGAATGTGGTACCACGAAAATCGGTGGAGACCAACGGTTCATCGGTGACGTCGAGGATGCCCTTCATACGGCCATTGGCATACTCAAGCATGGCCGCGCGGATATCGTCCTGCGAAGCTTCCTTGTTCAGGATGGCGGTGAAATCAACGACCGATACAGTGGGGGTGGGCACGCGGAAAGCCATGCCGCCAAACTTGCCCTGAAGTTCGGGGATGACAAGACCGACAGCCTTGGCCGCCCCAGTTGGGGATGGAACGATATTCTGCGCAGCGGCGCGCGCATCGCGCAAGTCCTTTGCGCCGAGGTCCTGCAGTTTCTGCGAGTTGGTATAGGCATGCACAGTGGTGAGCAAGCCGCGGTCGATTCCAAATTTATCGTTAAGCACCTTGGCCACGGGAGCAAGTCCGTTCGTGGTGCAGGATGCATTGGAGACGATGTTATGTTTTTTGGTGTCGTACTTCTCGTCATTCACGCCGAGCACAATGGTGATGTCTTCATTCTTGGCCGGCGCCGAGATGATGACCTTCTTCGCGCCGCCAGAGTCGATGTGGGCCTTTGCCTTGGTGGCATCCGTGAAGAAGCCGGTGGATTCGATCACGAGATCCACACCCATATCCTTCCATTTGATCGCGCCCGGCTCCTTCTCTGCCGAGACCTTAATGGTCTTACCATCCACGACCAGGTTGCCATCCTTCACAGCGACACTTCCATCGAAGTGCCCGTAGTTCGAATCGTACTTAAGAAGATGAGCGTTGGTCGCCGGGTCGAACAGGTCGTTGATCGCGACCACTTCGATCTCTTTTGGATGACGGGCCTTGATGGTCCGAAAGACGAGACGGCCAATGCGGCCGAATCCATTAATACCGATTTTTACTGCCATTTCAAAATCCTCCAGTGAATTTGGTTGTGATTTAACTCAAGCTGCTACCTTGTGCTTCAGTAAAACCTTTTCAGCGCCGAGACTTGGTGTTCCCCGCGGTGGAAACTATCCGGGTAGCGACCCAGGTTATTTATTGAGCTTACACAGAACGTCCCGAAGGTTTGATCGGCTAAGCAAGGTTTTTTTCAAGGAAACCTTCGGGACGGTGCGTAATGCGTAAGGCGGCTTACTTATTCAGGAATTTCCTGTAAAAGCCCAGAGCATTTTAATATAAACCCCGTTCTTTTACCATCGTTATTGTCATACAAATCTGTCGCTCAGGGGCCCGGTGCGCTCGAGGAATATGTCCACGATCGTCTGTGCGAGTTTTACAGAATCGTGCCGCCATGGATGGTTGGTATCTACGAGATCGGCGGGATATGCGCGCGAATCAGACAATGTCTTTTCGTCCGCGATCACCCATTGGGAAGAGGGGCCGATCTCGCCGGAATAATTATCATTACACAAAATGACATCGAACAGGTCCTCGCCCACATGGCCTTCCAACGCACGAACGTGATCGTAACATGTATAAGCATCCGTTTCGCCGGACTGGGTGGCGATATTGCAAACATAGATCTTCACGGCCCGTGTAACATGCATTGCCGCGAGCAGGTCTTGTACCAGCAGGTTGGGAAGAAGACTCGTATATAAACTGCCGGGGCCGACAATGATCACATCGGCATTCAATATCTCTTTAATGACGGGCGGGAAGGCGGGCGCATTATCCGGCTCCAGCCACACACGCCGCACGCGTCCGGCCATCTCCGGGATGCGGCTCTCCCCCTCGACACGCACCTCGTTGATCGAATGCGGCAGTTCCATCGAAGCGATCAACCTTACATCGTGCAGGGTGGATGGAAACACACGTCCATTCACAGAAAGTACGCGGCCGGATTCAACCACGGCATCTTCAAAACTTCCGGTAATATCCGCAAGCGCGGTGATGAACAGATTTCCAAACGAATGACCTTCGAGATCATGCGAGCCGCTGAAGCGGTACTGGAAAAGCTGGGTTAACAGATCCTCGTCATTGGAAAGGGCGGCAAGACAATTGCGAATATCGCCAGGCGGTAAAATACCCAGGCTTTCACGAAGCCTGCCGGATGAACCTCCGTCATCTGCAACGGTCACAACGGCCGTCAGGTTGGAGGTATGCGCTTTAAGTCCGCGTAGCAAAGTGGACAGGCCATGCCCCCCGCCAATGGCAACCACGCGCGGGCCGCGCTCGCGCCGGCGAAACAGACGTATCTGATCGACCACATCGCTTCCGGGGCGAAGAAATGGTGCCAGCAGCGAACGGTTCAACCGCACAATGCCAAAGAGCACCAGCGCGATCCCCAGCCCGCCAAAGATCACAGCGCGCAGGATGCGCGGCAGAAATCTCAATGATGCATAGGCAAGCACGGTGAGCAAAACGGGGTCTGTTGAATCGGTTCGATAAAGCTCGATCAATATGACTGCGAAGCCAAGCCCAAGCAGTGTGATACCCAACATGACGAACAAGAACCATCGTTTGACGCCCAGCCCAGGCCGAAACCAACGCCCCACATCGCGTGCAGTAAATATAAATCTATTCCACATGAATAAAGATGATAGCAGGTATGAAGGCATGAGTCAATTCTGGATGAAGATAGAGTTCACGCCTACTTAAGAGTGTCTGAAAGTCTGGTTTTTTACCGCGAACGGTGTGGTCCGGTTTTCCACAAAGCGCACCTTTTCCACTTCCGGCCTTAAACAGGCCATACGGTATAATGTCGTTATATGGGTACAATCATCGCAGTGGACATAGGCGGCACGCAACTGCGCGCCGCTTCTTATACATCTGAAGACGACCTCAGGCCAATCAAGCAAAAACGGATCCCCACCCTGGCCTCTGAGCCCGGCGGTTTTGACCGCCTCATTAATCTGATCGAAGATGTTTGGCCGGAAAGCAAAACAGTGGATGCGATCGGTATTGGCTCTCCCGGTCCACTGGATCCGTATACCGGGTATTTACTGGCTCCACCTAATAACCCCGAATGGCATAACTTTCCACTTACTCCCAATCTATCAAAGCACTTTGGTACGAAAGCCTACCTGGATAACGATGCGAACCTGGCCGGCCTGGCGGAATATCGTTTCGGCGCCGGCAAGGGTCATCACCATGTGCTGTATATCACGGTCAGTACCGGGATCGGGGGCGGCGTGATCACCGGGGACAGGCTCTTGCAGGGTTATCATGGACTCGCTGCAGAATTGGGTCATTGCATCATTGACCCGAACGGCCCGCTCTGTTCCTGTGGGCATTTCGGCCACCTGGAATCTTTCTCTTCAGGGCCGGCGATCGTGAGGTATGTGCTTGGGGAACTGGAATCAGGCACAAGGTCCAGTATGAAGCGGAATGAAAACCTTTCTGCCCGTGAGGTTGCTGAGGCCGCCCAAAAAGGCGACGCGCTTGCAATTGCCGCGTTCCGACGGGCGGGGGAAAATCTTGGGATCGGCGTGGCCTCCTTTTTACATGCATTCGATCCGTCCATTGTAATTTTTGGAGGAGGGGTTTCGCGAGCCGGCCCCTTATTGTTCGACTCATTCCACGAGAGCTTGAAAAAGCGCGTGTTCCATCCGCGTTACCTGGAAAATCTTGTCATCACCACGGCGGCGCTCAAAGACGATGCCGGCCTGCTGGGTGCACGTGCGCTGGCTGAATTGAAAATGAGCTCCTGATCCATCGTTTTACCCAAGGAGTACGCATGCCAAAACTTAATGTACCCGGGCCCAAAGCCAGGGCAATGATAGAGCGGGATAATAAAGTGATCTCGCCTTCCTATCCGCGGGCGTATCCGTTCGTAATGGATCACGGTAAAGGGACGGAGGTATGGGATGTGGACGGCAATCGGTTTTTGGATTTTATGGGCGGCATTGCAGTGGTTGCGACGGGACATGCACACCCAAAAGTTGTGAAAGCGATCCAGCAGCAGGCAGAGAAATTCGTCCATATTTCATCGGATTTTTATCATGAGAACTGGGTGGTATTGGGCGAAAAACTAAGTGAGATCGCCCCGTTCGAAGAGGATGCGCTTTCCTTCATGACGAATTCGGGCACCGAAGCCGTCGAAACTGCGATCAAATTAGCACGTTATCATACCGGGCGGACCAACCTGATCGGCTTTACCGGGGCATTCCATGGGCGCACGATGGGATCCATTTCAGTGACGGCCAGCAAAGCGAAATATCATGGCGGCTTTTTTCCGTTGATGAGCGGCGTTACACATGTACCGTTTCCAAACCCATATCGCCCGGTATTGGATCGCAAACGCGGTGAAGACTATGGTGAAACCATCGTACGCTACATTGAGGACGAAGTGCTGGAACAAATGCTTCCACCGGATGATGTGGCGGGAATTTTGGTTGAAACGATCCAGGGCGAGGGCGGCTATATCATCCCGCCGGCCGGGTTCTATCCCGCGCTGCGAAAGCTGTGCGACAAGCATGGCATTTTATTGATCCTCGATGAGGTGCAATCCGGCATGGGACGCACCGGCAAGTGGTGGGCCATCGAACACTTCGGTGTGGAGCCGGATATGATCACCGCCGCAAAAGGCATTGCCTCCGGCATGCCGCTCGGCGCGTGCATCGCACGCAAATCTGTAATGGACTGGGAAATCGGCACCCACGGCAACACCTATGGCGGCAACCCCATCTCCTGTGCAGCCTCGCTTGCGACGATCGACCTGATCGAAAAGGAATATTTGAAGAATGCCCGGGAAGTTGGCGCGTATGCGATGGACGCGCTCGAAGAGATCAAAGCCAGGCACCCATCCATTGGAGAAGTACGCGGCAAAGGATTAATGATCGGCGTGGAATTTGTGACGGACCGGGAAACCAAGGAGCCTGCAAAGGAAATCACCGACCGCGTGGTGGGCCTGACATTTGAGCGCGGCTTGCTGATGCTTTCCTGTGGCAGAAGTGTCGTGCGCATCGCGCCACCCCTTTCGATCTCAAGATCCGAAGTGGGCGAGGGCTTGCGCGTGTTCGATGAAGCGATCGGGCTGGCAGAAAAAGAAATAATGAAATAAGAATGAGCAAATACAAAAGACGCCAGGCAGGCAGCCTGGCGTCTTTTGATTCAATTATCTCGCGATCTTATTCTGGGATCACATCCACTAATATTGCGCGCACCACCGTGCGATAGACATACTCCTTTGTATATTCACTATAAGCCTTGCAGGTGATCAGTGTCAGCCAGGGATATTCTTCATGCTTGAGCGCGGAAGATACAGAATCGGGGCGCAAAAGTTTTTCCTCGCGCACTTCATAGATATATTGCTGCGCACCCATGTGAACAATGACCTGGTCTCCATAACCGAGCGTGTCCAGCTTCACGAACGGACCCGGGGTCCCATCTGCCAGATATGCATGTGCTGTGATGCCAGTATTGCCTGCATGCGTGGGGTACGCTGTTCCATCGAGATAACCGGCATTCGCCGCCAACCATGTAAGATTCCAATCATCAGCCTCATACGGCACTCCTACGATATCCACCCTCACTCCCAGATCGGGTATCTCAAGCCACAGGTCACCGAGTGCCGCATAAGCAAAGTCATTCGGCTGTTCAGGCAGGTTTGTAACTACACCGGGGGCAAAACCTGTGCGCGGCAGCCTTTGTGGAATACTTAATCGCACTGAGGAAGATACTATGTAATTATTGACACCCGTTGCGTCCAATGGATCGTAGCGACGCTCGGTCGAGAGGACGTTGTAAGTCGATTGTTGAACTGAGACACCCAGGATTGGGTCGATCTCCAGAGTCGACCATTCAACACTGGCCGTATTGAAGACGGCGTCGGGGCCGGTATAAGTAGCCTGGAAAGTAACTCTGGCGGTTCCATTCAATGGAAATATATCCCATGAAACAACCACTGAAGTTGGAGTGGACGTTGAATCGTCCCCGGCTGTCACACCGCCAGTCTCAGTTACGGTCACAGACCCCGGGACAAGCACAAGGCCGGCCGGTATATTGTCCGTTAAGATCACATCATAGGCAGTGGTCTGGCTAAGCGGTGTATGGCCGATGTCGATCGTAAAGGTGACGATACTGCCAAGCGCGGCAATTGCAGGATTAACTGTTTTCTCGATCTGCATATCCGGTTCGACAATTTCCAGAGCGGGCGATACCGTGACGCTTTTAGTTCCGGTGGCCCATGTCCAATCGACATCGTTATCCAACAGAACGCCCTGGTTTTGAACGTTCGCAGCAGAATCCAATACAATCGCGCGATAGGTAAGTGTAATGGTTTGGGCAGTGCCTGCAGAATTACCGATATTTCCAAGATCAAAACGGATCGTTCCGCCAGAGTTGGAGATCACTGGATTATTCGTTAATACATTGGTACCATGATTACAATTGTTCACATCAGTGAAGTCTATCGTTGGGGTGGTGGTTGAAATATTTTGTCCAGCCGTCATTTGCGAACAATCAACGAAAGCCAAACCACTGTCCAGCGTATCTGTGACAATGGCGCTGTCTGTAGCACCGTCAGCGCTTGGCGGGATCGTCAGCACGATCTCATATGTCACGATCTCGCCGATTGTGACGTCCGGCGTGGTTGTGCTGGTGACGTTCGTGGCGATCAGATTCTTGGCGAGGGCGCGATTTGCGTTGAAAACCACGCTGGCGGTATCAGTATGATCGTTCAGGCCTCCGACACCATCAACGCCAGTGCGCTCACCTGCTACTGTTCCTGGCAGGGAGGTCCAGGTGGAGATCGCGTCATTTTGGAAACCTGGCGGAGTGGCACTGACGACGGTCGCATCGAACGTGATCGTGATCGTGCCAGCCCCAATCAAGCCAATAGAATCTACCGTTACTTGCACCACATCCCCGGCCGATACTGTGCTCGCTGCGTTGACCACAGGACCGGATGTCGAAACAGTAATCGGCGACGCCAGGGCAAGCTGAGTTGGAAGGTCGTCCATAATAACCACATTGAATGCATCGGCCGTGCTGGTGACGTCATGGCTGAGAGTTATCGTAAACGATACCACCTGCCCAACTGCGGGGGCAGGATCGGTAACCGATTTTGTAATGTTTAAGACGGGTTCGACAATGCGCGTGCCAACCGTATTGGAAGTGGCAACAGTTACTCCACTAACGACAAGGTCAAAGTCATTGTTATCCAGATCAGTATTGTTGTTATTGGCATCGTTATTTACGAGGACATTGAAATCAATAACGACAAATTCCTGGCCGGCATCGCTATCATTGTTGACAAGGTCGCCAACCGTGAAGGTTACGACCTGTCCTGCAACAGCGATCCGACTTGCCGGCAAAACGAAAGTAGCTGGTAAAGCGTCGTTATCTGCCCCGGCAAGATCGGCCTCTTCCGTCACATTATTATCCGCAATAAAAGAGAGCAGAACATTACCATCGTTGAGGAAGGTAAAGCCTGCCGGCAATGTGTCCACAAGCTGCAAGTCAGACGTGGTCCCCTCCAGTATCTGAACTGCGAGGCGATAACGAATGGTCTCTCCAATGGCCAGATCGCGCGGATTTCCGGCTGACCCGTCACCTGTTTCCGAGGTATGAATGGCGGAAGTGCTGACAATCGATTTGACCGGCGCCGATGAGTCGGCAGTCAAACTCTCGGAGTCAGTGGCGTTGTAGTTATTGACACCACCGCTCCCATTACGCTCACCGTCGGCATCCCCGGAATTACCCGGGGTATTCGAAAGGGTGCCATTCCCGGTGGTACCGTTTGTGCCCGGCAGGCTCGTCCAGGTGGCATTACCGGTGTTGGTGACAATTTGACCCGGAGTAATACTGCTGTTGATCGTCGCGGTGTAATCAATTTGAACACTGCTATTTGGCGCAAGCGATACAATCCGTACATCCATCCTGCTCGGGGTGCCGGGCGGGGAATTTACTGCAGAATTGCTCGTATCAACTGCGCCCACCATACCCGTAAGAGGGGTCACGACCACACTGCCGGGCAGGGCATCCAGCGTCAGTGCGTTGGGCAGAATATCAACCACCACCAGATCGAACGCAGTACTTACATTCGCGCCAGTGCCGTTTGCCACCGTGATCCGATAGGTTACCTGGCCGCCTGCATCCAATGGAGTCGGCGTAGAGACAATTATCTTACCAAATGTAATCAGAGGTTCTGCTACGCGGGCGCGCGTGGTATTGGAAGCCGTGCTGTTCGACGTGCTTGTTCCGGTTCGGTATATCGACGTGTTATTAAGATTGGCCCCCGAAACGTTCACAGCTTCATTTCTCATAAGAACATTGAACTCGATCACGATATATTCGCTATCGAAGTCCCGGTCGTCATTTGTGATATTTCCCAGTTTGAAATACACGTCGGTGCCGTTGATATACGTGTCACCGTCATCGGCCAGGTAACTTAAGGGGTCTGTTGAGTCAAAGCTTGAAACAGCGGTATCATTCGAGACGCTACCAAAGTTCAGGAAAAAAGTGGGCGTGAGGACTGTACTGCCACAAAGACCGGGGCTGGTACCCAAAGTGCTGGATGAAATATTTTGTCCACATGTACCCTGATTAGAAACAAAAGCCACGCTCACCGTGTCCGAATCGTCGAGGAACGACATCCCATCCGGGATATTATCCCGCATGCGGAAATTATTGGTCGTACCCTCTGGGATCTGCACCGAAATTCGGTAGCGTACGATCTCACCGACGGCGGCCAAACGTGGATCGGCCGTCGTGCCCACACCTGTTTCAACAGTATCAACTTCCGAAGTGCTGATAATGGACTTGACCGGCGCACCGATAATGGTGGTGCTGGCTGTATCACTGAGATCGGGGGTTGTATGATCGGATCCACCTTCGGAGCCGGCATAATTGAAGAGCGTACCCGTGTTGATGATCGTGCCACCGGTGAAACTGACATCCACCTGCAGATCATAAGTGATGACAATGACATTACGTCCATTGCCGACTGCACCGTGCTCACAGGCTCCCACGCCAAGGCCAGGATCAGTGATTTCGATTCCACCGGCAGCGTCGAATAGTCCAGTACCGATATTGGTAAAACCAACCGCCGAGCCATCGCCGCGCCGTACATCAAGATTCAACCCGGGCGCGCCGCCGGGAATCACATAGCCCGGCATTAAGGTATCCCGAATGCGGATATCGAAGGCACCATTAACGCTTGAACCGCTGTTCTCGACGAAGATAACGAACGTCACCAGATCGCCTGCGTCAACATTCGATATATTGCTATTCCCAGCTCCGCTGGAACTAAGGATCGGAGGCGTAAAGCGGAGTCCCGCTGTACCCGGTTCAGTGAAGTCCGGTGAAACCGGCAAAGCTGGGGTGTAAACGGCATCGCCGCCATTCGCCGGGTCATCGCTACTTTCAACGATCCCCTTCTTTGTCGTGAGCACGGGCTGTGTGAGAATTACCTGCACAATGGCATTCAGCGTCTGGCTGCCGGCATTTGTGGTGCCTTCGTCCACTGTCAGTTGATTTGTCAGGAATAACTGGTCGGTAAAAGGCTCGGAGGTTGCGGTGACAGTGAAAAGCAGATCGATTGCCGACGAAGTATTTGTGGGATCATCATAGGCCGCGTAAGTGAAGGCCAGTGTATTGTCGGTGGCATCGGTTGCCGTAGTGGGAGTCGGTGCGCCCGGGCGCAGATGCGTACTATCAGCCGGGCCATATTTCCACTCGCCCGCTGGAGGCGTGGTTGCCGCTGTGAGATCCTGAGACCATACGGTGGCAGCTCCACCGTCCGCTTCGGGATCTTCAGCTTTAAAGACCGGCAAGGGAAGATAATCGGTAAGCACGGTCTGCTCGAAATCGCTTGAAGGCTGACCGTACTGAATCCGATAGGTTACCTCGTCGCCAGGCTTGATTTCATAAGGGCCGGCACCCGGACAAACCACCGCATCCGGACAGACTGTGTCATTGATCGCGTATACGGATTTCGCGAGCGTACCAAAAGCGATTGTCGAACCTGCAGAGCTTGTATCCTGTTCAGAAGAACCCGTCGGTGTACTATTATCAACCACCGAGAGTAAATTACCGATAATGGTCACATCGTTGGCAAGTACATCACCATGATCGACTGAAGGATCGCCGGATGGATAGGTATCTGTAAACTGATCCTGGATGATTGCGCGAAAGATGATCGTCCCTGTTGTGGCACCATTGTCATAAGAGAGACAGCTCGGCACTGGGCCGCCTGTACCGGCCACCGGAATACAACCACCTACCAGTTTGCCGGTTTCACCACGTGTAATAAGTTCATCAGAGGCACGCAAGATGATGGTCTGCGTGCCGTCTGTACCATCGGCAGGTGGGTTTGGCCCGCTGTTGCCGATCTGTGTATTATCGATAGAATAATTGGCTGCGGCCATTCCGGCAGAAGCCGATGTAAAACCATTCCCATTTACTTGAAGCGTTGGCGTAAAGGTCAGGTCGACACGTTGCCCATCAGAAAGCACATCGGTAAGAACCACACCTTGAAACGAGAAAAAGTCGGAGATTTGAAAGACCAGCGTATATTGGAGCGTGTCCCCTGGGCTGGTTCCCGTCACACCCACGTCTGTGACGATCGCGACCGATTTTTGAATGGCAATGGAGCGATCGTTCAGCGATGGACAGTCTGTGGGACAGACTGCACTTGCGGTCACCGCGGTGATCGTATCGCGGCTATCCAATGGATCCCAGCTGCCGGAAACGCCGGAAGTATTATCTGAGGTCTCGTCGTCGCCGTCGGCCGCATTGATCACCGGCGCGCCGCCGGAATCATTGAGCGGTATGTAAAAATTTATTACCACGGTCGCATCGGTTCCAGCCCCACCGGTGACAGACCCAAAATCACAGGTTAATGTACCTCCAGGAGTGATCAGAGGCGTGGGCACAGTAGTACAGATGGCAGCCGGGGTGGTACTCGCCACGCTGACGAATTGCATGTTGTTCGGAAAAGTATCTGTAACTATAAGACTTGTGACTGTTTGACCAGGGGCAATATCGACAGCCAGCGTATATTGGCGCAGGTAATTGGGTCCAGTAGCGGTCTCGTTCTCGGGCCCGTTGTATGTCTTGGTCATGCTCAACAAAGTTGGCGTGACAGAAGATGCCGGCCAGGTGCCAGTGTCTGGCGCGTGGCTGACAATGGAAGGATCACCGCAACACCAGTCATTAAGCGGCGTGGAACCGTACTGGTAACCTCCGCGCGCAAGGAGAGACAGTGCCGTGCCCTCATCAGCGAAATTACTCAGGGTAGCCTGGACGGTGACAACGGCTGGGGTTTGCCCCGGAGTGAATGAACCAAATGGGAGCAGGAACGTGACAACCTTATCGCCCGGAGTACCGCAAACTATAACGAATGCACCTGTAGCATCAACGGCATATGGATGATTGACCGGCGACTGCGCCGCTCCACATGGCCCGCCAAGTGGAGCGGCCGGGAAAGTTTGAGATACCGTGGTGATGCTGCCACCGAGAAAACTTGCACTGACGAAATCAATACCGTCGTCAACTGCCGCTCCCGCGCCATCCACTCCTATCACTGGAAAATATACATCAATGAAGGGACCGTACCCAACCTCATCCGCATCCGTGTTATCGAATGTGGCAGTAAAACTGAAAGCCTCCCCGATTTGAAGAGTTGCAGGAACCGCTAAAGTCACTGAAGCCAATGGGGCAAGCAACGGCGCGCTGGAAATGGTTTCAGGAAGAGGCGCTGGCTCAACCCCGCGCGCCGCTATGTTTTCAACCGGGCTGGCGCCGAAGAACACGCTGAGAAATACGAGAATAAGTGCAAATTGGAAGATATCTTTCAGCGCGCGTCTCCGGTTTGACCTGCCACTCAAATACATTAAAGAGTCTCCAGCAAAAGGTTTATGTAAAATTCCTTACACACAAAAAAACAGCTAAACGGCTTAGGGCCAGTTTCGCTGTTTGTTCGTCAGCGCCTGTTTTCCAAAAAAACAGGCAAAAAAGCGACCAAACTCAAGGGCTGGGTCATTGCATCTGGAAAAATCCATGGATATAAATCGTCTCTGGCTATTGTATGGGCAATCGGTACCATGGTCAACTGCTGTTATTGACAGGGAATTGCCGATCTCGAGCAGGCGGGCCGCATTCTCCTGCTAACACAACTCATACGCGCTTGGTTTGGCCCAGATGATAAAATATCCTTCAAATCGGTAATTTTCTTCATTATAAGCCATGCTGCCTGATTTCCGCGTTCGCCAAAGAGACTATTTACTCGAAATTTCACGCCTACTTACCGAGGAGCTCGACCTCGAGAAGCTCCTGGCGCGGATCTTGCGCGTCTCCATTGAAATGCTGGCCGGCCAGGCAGGGCTGATCGCTCTTAAACAAACCGACGGTTGGCGCGTCTCTGCTGCGCATGGGATTGCGCCCGCATTTTTAAGCTACCTGACGCCTCTGCTTGCCGAGGAAAAAGTGCGCGAACTGGACGTGCGCGAACTCAATCGCATGTTAAAGGAACTGACCTATACCGCCAGTATGGGCCTGCTGAACGGCACGGGCCTTCCCCTTGCTGCTCATGGCCAGGTGATCGGCGTGATCTTTATCTTTCGTAATTATGCCGATCTTTTTACACGTAACGACCAGGTGCTTTTGCAATCCTTTGCAGACCAGGCCGCGATCGCAGTCTATAATGCACAGCTTTATGGACAAATTTCCTACGAAAAGCAACGCCTCGACGCACTGCTCGACTCCGCCGCAGATGGCATTCTCATTCTGGACGCCAATCTGGTTGTTGAAAGATGCAACCCGGCATTTGAAAAACTCTTCGGCGAGACGCGCGACCAGATTGTGAACAAGGCGCATGATGAGATCATCCATTGGAAGAGTGAACCACAGGGTAAAAAGCTCGAAGAGTCTGTGGCCGAGGGCTGGCCCCTGACCCCCAATGCATCTCTTTACGTGGAGGGCGATATCGAACGCCCGCTGCCGCCCCCGCTTCCGGTTGGCATTACCTACGCGCCGCTTCTTTCCGCTGAAGGAAAACTCCGTAACGTCATCGTCAGCGTGCGCGACATCACGCATTTTAGAACTGCAGATGAGATCAAGGCCACATTCATTTCAATTGTAAGCCATGAACTTCGCACACCGGTCACGCTCATCAAAGGGTATGCCTCCACACTGCGCCGCGACGATGCGAAATGGGACAAACATACCATCAGCGATTCGCTTGCGGTGATTGAGGAGGAGGCAGACCGATTGGCCAAAATGATCGACGACCTGCTGGACGCCTCA
>CAZJYB010000040.1:0-26612 GCA_964549865.1 uncultured Anaerolineaceae bacterium | reverse complement strand
CCCAGTTGAATTGGTATGGAAGGCCTGGACCGATCCCGAACATGTGATGAAGTGGTGGGGGCCAGATCACTTTACATCGCCCAGCGCGGTAATCGATTTTCGCGAGGGCGGCACGTCACTCGTCTGTATGCGTGCACCGAAGGATTTCGGTGGTCAGGATATGTACAGCACCTGGGTCTACCAACAGATCGTGCCCATGGAGCGGATCGAATTCATCCAAAACCTGGCAGATGAAAAAGGCAATCTTCTTGATCCTCTCAAGCTTGGCCTGCCGCCGGAATTTCCACGCGATACGCGTACCGTGATAACTTTCAAGGACCTGGGTAACAACAAGACCGAGATGACGGTCACAGAGTACAACATGCCCGCCGCAGATACGGAGATGGGCAGGAACGCGGAGCTCGGTTTGAACCAAAGCCTCGATAAAATGGCTGCCAGTTTTCAGAAACCGTAGAAGTACTTTGAGGAGTCAAACTTAACTGTCCCGCAGATTTGGAACCATCAAACCTGCGGGACAGTATGTCTCATGAGTCCAGCGGTAAAATAGGGCCATGAAGATAACCATCATATTTGAAACACTATAAAAAATGAGGCGGATGCGACATGCCAACTACCAGGAAGACCACGGCCCAACCAGCCAAAGAGCAATTGACTGCAAAGAAGTTTTTGGAAAGATTAAAAGCCCTTGGCTCCCCACAAGCAGCAAAAGCACACCGCCACCTCGCAGCCGACAAAAAGGATGTGATCATCGGTGTGCGCATGGGGCAGGTCTTTGCACTGGCCAAGGAATTCATTAACACACCTTTCGATGAAGTGGAAAAACTGCTCGAAAGCCCGATCCATGAGGCCCGGGTGGGCGCGGTCAGCATCATGGACTTCCAGGCTCGCAGCAAGAAAACCTCTCCCGAACGCAGAAAAGAACTGTTCGATCTCTATATGCGGCGCCACGACCGTATCGATACATGGGACCTGGTGGATCGCAGTGCAATTTATGTGGTTGGCAGCTACCTGTTCGATAAACCGCGTAAACCCTTGTACAAGCTGACGCGCTCCAAAAAGATGGCAGAGCGCCGCACAGCCATTGTGGGCACCCTGTACTTCATTGGAAAAGGCGATGTGGATGACGCGTTTGAGCTGGCGGAACTCCTGCTCGACGACAAGCAGGATCTGATCCACAAGGCCACTGGCTGGGCCTTGCGCTATGCAGGCGATAAGAACCGCAAAAAACTGCTCAAGTTTTTAGATAAGCATGCCGCCACCATGCCACGTGTGGCCCTGCGCTATGCCATCGAGCACTTCGATAAAAAGCAGCGCGATCATTACCTGGGCATGAAGAAGGCTCAGTAGAGACGGGTCTGGACCAGACTCTGCGGCCACAGGTAAAAATCATCATAAGAAAATGATAAGATTTTGTATACACTCGAAGAGCCAGCAGGGTTAATTCCTCAGGACACACATCATTTGAAGATCTGCATCGTTAAATACAAAGAAGGATCTCATGACAAAAGATGAACCCAATTCTCAAGCACAACAACCGCCAAAACCGGATCCCGCGCTCAAACGTCTGGATGTATTGATCGGTACCTGGGACTTAAAGGGCCACACGCTCGACTCCGCTGAAGAAAATATCACCGGATCGAATACTTTTGAGTGGCTGTCGGGTGGATTTTTTCTTAAATCAGCAGGCGAGATCAACTTTAAGGGTGTCAAGCTACAGAGCCTGGAGATCATTGCCTATGATCCATCGACCGATACTTTTCCTTCAAGCGTCTATTCCAGTATGGGAGGCGATGTCCTTCCCTACTCCTGGGATGTGCAGGGAAATACCGTGACACACTCGGATGCATCGTCGAGGTATACGGGCACGCTCAGCGAGGACGGCATGATCCTCTCGGGTGGCTGGAGGCCGAAGAAAGGCGAGGAGGAAAACCCTGAAAACTCGTATGACGCGGTCATGACGCGTGTGAAGTAGTACGCTTTTTGTTTTAACTTCCATCTTTACATAACAGAATATATGTTCTAAAATAGGGCGGGTTGATTTCAAAAGGAGAATCGTTATGAAAAGTAGCAACAAAGATATGGCTGTTTCTTTTCTCGAGATGGCGTCCAGCGGGAAGGTGAGCGAAGCCTATTTACAGTTCGTTGGAGCCGGGTTTCGACATCACAACCCATTTTTCGAAGGATCGGTAGAGTCTCTTCGAGCAGGGATGGAGGAAAATGCGCGTCAGAATCCGAACAAGGTTTTTGAGGTGAAGCGGGTGATCGCCGAAGATGATTTTGTTGTCACTCACTCCCATGTGCGACAAAAACCTGATGATCTCGGGGCGGCTGTTGTCCATATCTTCCGATTCGAGAACGGAAAGATTGTGGAGTTGTGGGATCTCGGCCAGCTGATCCCGGAAAAGTCCGCTAACCAGTATGGGATGTTCTAAAAAACATTAAGTATATTTGGAGAAAAAATCATGCCCGTGAAGAAAGATCCATCATCAAAGAAGAATAAACCCTCCACTCTTTCAATCCCCGAACTGCGTGCCACCTTCAATAGCAGGGTGATCGCGCCCGGCGACGACGGGTATGACACGGCGCGCACCGTTTTCTATGGCGGGATGGACCGCAAGCCGGCAGTGATCATCCGCACGAAGAATGCAGCCGAAGTAGCTCAAGTGATCTCCCTGGCGCGTGAGACCGGTTTGGAGCTCGCGGTCCGCAGCGGCGGCCACAGCCCCGTCGGGCACTGCGTCTCCGAAGGTGGCATCGTGCTGGACCTTTCGAATATGCGGGACTTGCAAATCGATGTCGAAGGACGCACCGCATGGGTTGAGCCTGGCTTGACTACCGGTGAATATACGACCGCGGCTGCCGCTCATAGACTCGCCACCGGCTTCGGCGATACCGGCTCGGTCGGGATCGGTGGGATCACACTTGGCGGCGGCGTCGGCTACCTCGTGCGCAAGTATGGCCTGACGATCGACGACCTGCTGGCTGCTGATATCGTGACAGCAGACAGCCAGTTGCTCCATGTAGACTCTGTCACACACCCGGATCTCTTCTGGGCGATACGCGGTGGTGGCGGCAACTTTGGTGTTGCCACCCGTTTCCAGTTCCGGTTGCATGAGGTGGATAATATTTTCGGCGGGATGCTCATCCTGCCGGCAACCGCAGACGTGATCGCTTCGTTCATCGCCGAGGCTGAATCTGCCTCCGAGGAGCTTTCGGCCATCGCGAACATCATGCCCGCGCCACCGATGCCGTTTTTAGCGGAGGAACATCATGGCAAATTGATCATCCTGGCGATGATGGTTTATGCAGGCGATGTGGCGAATGGCGAACGGGCCTTTGCGCCATTCCGTGCACTGGCAACCCCTCTCGCCGATATGATCCGTCCCATAAGTTACACGGAAATGTATCTACCGGAAGAAGGCGGAGATTATCATCCTGTTGCAGCGGGCCGCAACATGTTCATTGACTATGTCGATCGTTCCGTCGCTGAGACGATACTTAAGCATTTGAAATCTTCAACGGCGATGATGTCCGTAACGCAGCTGCGCGTTTTGGGCGGGGCCATGGCGCGCATCCCCGAGGATGCTACTGCCTTTGCTCATCGCGCATCAAAGATCATGGTCAACCTGGCCGCGCTTTATGAACAGCCCGACGAAAAAGAAACCCACGAAGCCTGGGTGACTGAATTTGCGAAGGCAGTACAGCAAAATGATAAAGGTGCGTACGTGAATTTCCTCGGGGATGTGGATCAGGCTCAGGTCCGCGCGGCCTACCCGGGGTCCACATGGGACCGGCTCTGTGCGATCAAAGCCCAATATGATCCGACAAACTTGTTCCGCCTTAACCAAAACATCGCCCCGGTCGCGGCCCCCGCGAAATAGCATCAAATACTTTACCAAAGGAACAGATCATGCCCCAAGAATATATTGAGATACGCAACGCACGCGAAAACAATCTGAAGAACGTGTCGTTGCGCATTCCCAAGCGCAAGATCACCATCTTCACCGGTGTGTCCGGCTCCGGCAAATCCTCCATCGTGTTCGATACGATCGCCACCGAGGCCCAGCGTCAGCTGAACGAAAACTTCAGCATGTTCATCCGCACGTTTCTGCCGCGCTACTCGCAGCCGGATGCAGATGCCATCGAGAACCTGAGCATGGCGATCGTGGTCGATCAAAAACGCCTTGGTGGTGGTTCACATTCCACGATGGGCACGATCACCGATATCTATTCCGTGCTGCGCCGCTTATATTCCTATGTCGGCAAACCGTATGTGGGGCATTCCAACGTTTTTTCCTTTAACGATCCAAAGGGCATGTGCCCGAACTGCAACGGCCTCGGCCGCAAGATGGGCGTGGATATGGAACTATTCATGGATAAATCCAAATCTCTTAATGAAGGCGCCATTCTATTCCCAGAGTTTGCCATCGACAGTTGGTGGGGAGGGTCTTACGCCCGGTCAGGGTTGTTCGATATGAACAAGAAACTGTCGAAATTTACCGACAAGGAAATGGACCTGCTTCTATACAGCAAGCCGTACAAGGTCAAAACCAAGGTGGGGGATAAGGATTTTAATTTGACCTCCGAAGGCATCGTTAATAAATTCATCAGCAAGTACATCACGCGTGACTTAAAGACCATGTCTGAGCGCACGCAAAAGGCGGTGGCTCCCTATATTACGATGGGACCGTGTAACCTGTGCAAGGGCGCACGCCTAAGCCAGGAAGTGCTGAAATGCAAGATCAACGGATATAACATCGCAGACCTGGCCGCGATGGAAGTTAGCGAGTTGATCGGTGTGATCCAGGCGATCAAGGAACCGACCGCCGCGCCCATCCTCAAAACCCTGGTCCAGCGCCTGCAATATCTGGTCGATATCGGCCTCGAATATCTCACGCTCAGTCGTGAAACAGATACCTTGTCCGGCGGTGAATCGCAACGTGTCAAGATCGTCAAACACCTCAGCAGCAGCCTCGTGGATGTGATGTATGTATTCGACGAACCCAGCGTGGGGCTTCATCCACGCGATGTGCATCGTCTCAATGAACTGCTTCAACAGTTGCGCGATCGAGGGAATACCGTTTTAGTGGTCGAGCATGATCCAGATGTCATCAAAGTGGCGGATCATATCGTCGACGTAGGCCCGCACGCGGGGAGTCAGGGAGGCGAGATCGTCTATGAGGGGACCTTCAAGAACCTGTTGAGCGCGAACACGTTGACGGGCAAATACATGAAGCAATCCGTCCCCATCAAGAAGGATTTTCGTTCGTCGACCGGGAAGTTGTCGATCAAGGGCGCAAAGACCAATAACCTGCAAAACGTCAGCGCGGATATTCCAACAGGTGTATTGACCGTGATCACAGGCGTGGCAGGTTCCGGAAAGAGTTCCCTGATCCATCAGACTTTTCTGCGTCAGCACCCGGATGCGATCGTGATCGATCAATCGGCTGTGGGTGTCTCCACCCGTTCGAACCCTGCCACCTATACCGGCATCATGGACGACGTACGCAAGGCTTTCGCAGCGGCGAACAAGGTCAGTCCTTCGTTGTTCAGCTTTAACTCGGAGGGTGCCTGCGAAAATTGTCAGGGCCTTGGCGTGATCTATACGGAACTGGCTGCGTTGGGAGAGGTCAAGTCACCCTGCGAGATCTGTGAAGGCAAGCGTTTCAAGGATGAAGTGCTGGCCTATAAGCTCAATGGCAAATCGATCAATGATGTGCTGCAAATGACGATACAGCAAGCGCTCGAGTACTTTGACATTAAATCAGTCGTCAGCAAATTGCAGGCGCTGAGCGATGTGGGTCTTAACTATCTGTCGCTGGGACAGCCTTTGAGCACTCTCTCGGGAGGTGAATGCCAGCGTATCAAACTCGCCAGCGAACTGCACAAACAAGGCAGTATCTATGTTCTCGATGAGCCGACGACCGGATTGCACATGTCCGACATCAGCCACCTGCTGGAGATCATGAACCGGCTGGTGGATGCTGGCAACACCGTGATCGTCATCGAACACAACCTGAGCCTCATCAAAAATGCCGATTGGATCATCGATATGGGACCTGAAGGCGGCAGCAAAGGCGGAAAGGTAATGTTCGAGGGCACACCCAAACAATTGCTGGCCGCAAAACATTCACTCACCAGCGAATACCTGCGTAACTGATCTGTTTGGAGTCGTTAATCCAGATACCCTTGGGAAATGTTCTTCCCATTTATGTGCAATTCGGAACAGGAGAAATGTTCATGACAAAAGTAATCATAGGTATGGCGATGTCACTGGACGGTTTTGTAAACGATCGAAACGGCGATGTTGGCCGTCTGTATCCCGATCTTGAGGCATTGCGAAAAACTGAAGTATTGCAGGATGCGATCAGGAATACCGGTGCAGTCCTAATGGGCAGGCATGCCTACGACATGGCACAGGGGGATTTCACGGGGTACGAATTTCAAGTGCCGATATTCGTACTGACCCATCATGTTCCCGAGAAAGTAGCCAAGGGAGAGAACGGAAGATTTAAGTTTAACTTCATCACGGATGGTATTGAAAGCGCCGTGGAAAAAGCAAAGGCTGCCGCGGGTGCCGACAAGTACGTCACGGTGGTGGGTGGAGCAGATACCTTTCAGCAGTGTATCAACAAGAGACTGTTCGATGAACTGGAGATCGACCTCGTGCCCGTATTGCTTGGTGAAGGGCTCCGATTATTTGAACGTATAAGCGCCGAGAACATTAAATTGGAAATCATGAAGGTGACTGAGTCTCCCGTGGGAACAAATCTCAGATATCGTGTCGTAAAGGAGAATTAATATGAAGACCAAACAGAACAATCAAAATGAAAGCAACCTCCCACTTAAACTGGCCGGCCCCGCGCAACGCGCGCTTGCCAGTGCCGGCGTCAAGAACCTTAAACAACTCGCCAGGTTCAGCGAGGCAGAGATCAAGGAACTGCATGGCATAGGGCCAAATGCACTCGTGCAACTCCGCGCCGCCTTGAAAGCCAAAGGCTTGTCGTTTGCCAGGAAAAAATAAAGCGGAATGCGGACTTCAGTCCGCACTTGAATAAATTGCGGACTGAAGTCCGCGATCCATAAACCTAACAGGAAAACATATGAAAACTTTTTATCAAATTTTAGGCAACACCGTCATCGCCAATATCACCAACATGACCGTCTGGTTTGCGTTGATATTTTTCGTATATCTTGAAACGCGCTCTGTGATGGCGACCTCGATCGTTTCGGGTCTTTACCTCGTCGCGGTTGCGGTCTCGGGCATCTGGTTTGGAAGCCTCGTGGATCATTATAAGAAGAAGACCGTTATGCTGGCTTCGGGCTTCGTCTCGCTCTTCATTTATTTGATCACATTTGGCATTTTTCTCGGTGCCCCGGCCGAAACCTGGAAGGATGCAGGCAGCCCGATCCTGTGGGTCTTTGTTCCATTAATTCTCGCTGGTGTGGTGGCCGGTAACATTCGCGGCATCGCCCTTCCGACCCTGGTAACGCTCTTAATCGCTGAGGAGGAGCGCGATAAAGCCAATGGAATGGTTGGTACGGCCACGGGGATCGCCTTTCTGATCGTTTCCGCCATCAGTGGTTTTCTCGTGGGCCAGTTCGGGATGATCTCAGTGTTCATCTTCGCAATTGTGCTGATGATCATCACCCTGATTCACCTTTTCTTTTTGACCATCCCGGAAATCGAGGTGATCCACACAGAAGATAAACCCGCGGGAGGCGCAAAAATGGACCTGCGCGGTACGATCGCCATCGTCACTGCTGTGCCAGGTCTCTTCGCATTGATCTTCTTCACCACTTTCAACAACTTCCTCGGTGGCGTGTTCATGGGTCTGATGGACGCCTATGGTCTCTCACTCGTGGAAGTGGAAGTATGGGGTGTGATCTGGGCGGTGCTCAGCTGCGGCTTTATCGTGGGCGGGTTGTTCATCGCAAAATACGGGCTTGGGAAAAATCCCTTGCGCGCCATGTTCGCCGCCAACATCACCATTTGGGTGATCTCCAGCCTGTTCACCATCCAACCGTCCATTGCGCTGCTTTGCGTTGGGATGTTCATTTACATCAGCGTGATCCCGTTCATCGAGGCGGCCGAACAGACCATCGTTCAAAAGGTCGTTCCTCAGGACAGGCAGGGACGCGTGTTCGGGTTCGCACACAGCGTAGAGATGTCTGCCTCCCCACTGACCACGTTCATGATCGGCCCGATCGCAGAGTTGATCTTCATTCCCTTCATGACGACCGGCGCCGGCGTGGATCTGATCGGCGGCTGGTTTGGTATCGGTCCGGACCGCGGGATCGCCCTCGTCTTCACCCTGACCGGCATCATCGGCTTGATCATGACGATCATTGCAATGAACACGAAACAATATCGCCTGCTTACTAATACTTATATGAAAGATGGGAGCAATATTGTTCCCGAAGCAGGAATGGCCTGAGGAGGGTCGATGAAAACCAAGGATGCTAAAACGCAAAAAACAGATTTTCCTTCTGCCATTGGGAGACCAGCGACGGGTGCCCTCGCACACGCGGGATATTCAAACCTTAAGCAGTTGACGAAGGTCACCGAAGAGGAACTGGGCAAATTGCATGGCATGGGTCCTAAAGCTCTGGGAGTGCTTCGCGAAGCGCTCAAGGAGAAGGGACTATCGTTTGCAAAAGTAGTCAGGACCAAAGCAGAGAAGGATGCGTCCGCAGTGGATAAGTTCATGAAAAAGCTGAAACATCCATTCAAAACAGAAGTGGACATGATGAGGAAGATCATCAAGGGCGTGAACAAGGACATCACCGAGGAAATAAAGTGGAACGCCCCTTCGTTTAGTTACAAAGGCGAATATCTGGTGACGTTCAACCTTTGGGAAAAGGAACACGTCCATCTCGTGTTCCACAACCCGATGATCTCAAAGGTCAATAGCAAATTGCTCGAAGGCGATTACGAACATCGCCGAATGGCCCATTTTGCTCACATGAAGGATATCAAGGCTAAAAAGCCCGCGTTGGAAAAAGCACTGAAGGACTTGATCAAGTTGCAGAAAATCTAATTGTTTTCACTGTCCTGGGGAGTCAACACCCAGGGTCGTTGTGTTATCACATTGGCCTACGGCGACCATAAGGGTGCAGATTCATCGCCAAGTGTGTAGGTCAGGCGAGTCAGGTTGCCACCCGAGGCGTCCATCCGATACAGTTCAGGACTCCCATCCCGGTTCGACATGAACACGATCCAATCGCCGTCCGGCGACCAGTTGGGGTCGGAGTCCACAGCCGGATTGTCTGTTAAGTTGAGCCAATCGCTGGATGCAATGGAAAGCAGAAAGATATCGAATGACTGGCCGGACTGCCCATAATACAGAATGGCTGTGCCATCTGGTGACCAATTGATCCGCTCTCTTATCAACGTGCGTGCTTCTACGATTCTCGACATGGATCCATCTGCCGCGGCCACAATAATATCCCCGCCTTGGGCGTTGAGATCACTTAAGTTTTCTCCTATGAGTGCGAGATATTTCCCGTCTGGTGACCAGGTCAGGTTGCCTGCCAGGTAATTGCCAGCGGGCAAAGCCGCGATTTTCTGCGGCTCCCCAGTTCCACTCGTTGACACTACAAAAATGCCGTTCCCTTCAGCAGTTTCCTCGGGGCGCCCTTCGTCATATTGAGAGATGAACGCGAATCGGCTGCCGTCGGGGGACCAGGCAGGGTCGGTATCATCACCGGGATAATCAACAAGGACGACCTGTGAAGTTTTCAGATCCGACTGGCAGATGGCGGCATTCGCGTTGGCGATATGGACCTCACAGGAATAAAGTAATCGACTGCCATCCGGCGACCAGGAAAATGTTGTTTGAGGGGAAGATAGCAACGCCACATCTGCCTCCAGAATTTTTTCCTGAAAGTCGTCTGTGGAGAACAGGCAGACATCGCGTTCTCTACAATCATACGCAATCAATGATGCATCTGGCGACCAGGCCGGGTAGCTGATCGGCATGGCAGTTTTATGGATGATCGCAGGGGAGCCATCCAGGCTGATAATCACGAGAATCTCGTCAGCATGGGCATCCTCGATCCACGCAGTGGGACGACTGCCGTAGGAAAATGCGGCCAGTCGCTTTCCATCTGATGACCATGCATAGCGAGGGTTGAAGAGAACGTTGTCAGTGATCGGACTCTGTGATGCGCCATCCGCGCTCATTACCGAGAGAAAGTAATTCCCATATTGGTCCCCGTCACGGACGGCGTACATGTAGGCAATGCTTTCTCCCGGCTCCTGGCCAGGTGGCACAGATTCGGACAAGGTGGATATGACCAGTCGTGCCACCACCACTACAAGGATGACAATCATAATAGCCAGGCTGATCGATAACAACCATATACGCTGTGGCCTATGATTCAAAATACGCGCCACACGGGCGAAGACTGCTTCGGCGGAAACCCTTTCCAGAGACGGTAATGGTCTGTCTTTACGGGCGGATTCCTTTAACTGCACAGATGAAGCAGATTGCAGGTTTGGTTTGTCTCTGGCAACAGGTTCCAATGAAATCGGCTGCTGTTCATGCAGCGATTGAGCGTTCGTTAATACCGCACGCAAGGCAAGCGCAAATTCACCTGCCGATTGGAACCGCATTTTCGGATCTTTGGCGAGCGCCTTTTCGATTACCTGCTGTACAGCTGGTTCCAGATCGGGCCGCAGGATGCGAATATCGGGAACAGGCTGGCTGATGTGTGCTGCGATCATACCGATGGGCGTATCGGCCTGATAAGGCAGCTCCCCGGTCAGCATTTGGAAGAGCGTCACGCCCAAGGCATATACATCAAGCAGCGGGGTAATACCATCGGGATTCCCAATCTCCGGGGCCATATAGGCAGGCGTTCCAAGCAGCTCGGAGGTGGTCAGATTGGTTGTGTCCTCGATCAGTTTGACAATGCCGAAATCCGATAGATAGGCATCGCCATGTTGATCGAACAGGATATTTGCGGGCTTGATATCCCGATGGATGACATTCTGCCGGCGGGCAGCGTCCAATGCCGCTGCGATACGATCGATAATATGGATAATATCTGCCTCAGACAGCTTCTCCTGGCTGATGCGCTCGGCCAGTGAGCCGCCAGCCATGTAGGCCATCGCGTAGTACAGTTGATCGTCCTGCACACCGAGGTCGAAGACTGGCACAATCGCTGAATGCGCAAGTCGAGCGATGGTGTGCGCCTCGCGTTGGAAGCGCGCACGGGCGGTCACTCCCAGGGACTGGGGCGAAATAATTTTGACCGCCACATCGCGATCGAAAGACGGGTCGTGCGCGCGGTAGACCGTGGCCATCCCACCCCGGCCTATGATCTCGATAATTTTGTAGCGGCCGAGTGTCTCATCCATAGCCTGACTCTGAATACACCTTTCAAAATCTGAATTGATTATTCCTGATCGTCGGCTTTCTCAGGCAGCCAGGGGAGAGGCTGCATCATGAGCCGATAACCCAATCCGGAAACGGTTTCAAGAAAACGCGGATTTCGCCCATCCACTTCGACCTTCTTGCGGAGTGCGTAGATCAGGTGGTTAATTTCGTCCGGCTTGTGTCCGATCTCATCGCCCCACAGCGCTTCGATCAATTGGTTGTAGCTGCACAGGACCGGCTGGTAATTGTGCTGTTCGGAAAACTGAATCATGTAGCGGATCAACTTGTGTTCCTGAGGCGGCAGCTTTTCGATCTCTTCGCGGTGGCGGTTGGTCACGCGATACAGTTTGGCTGCGATCCAGTCATATTCCAGATAGGCGACGATCGGTGCGCCCGCAACAGACTGGGTCGCAGCCGGATCAGAAAAGGTCAATTCCCAATAGGCCGCGCCGCCGTCTTCAAGCAGCCGGCCCAGGATCTGAATGGTGTCACCATCGGCCAGCGGCACCGATTCCGACACCACCTGCGTACGTCCGCCCCGTCGGATCAGTGACTTATTCTCGCTGCCCTGATCGATCACCCGCCATTTGCCCTGATAGCGTTCCAATATACAGTGAACCCGGCTGATGAAATGCTCGGGATCCGGTTCCAGGCCAATATCGCTCCACTCCTTATAGCGACCCACCGTGACGCGCTCTTTATCGAGCGCCACCCGGAATTTCTGGCCGGCAGGCCCGCGGATGAGCAGCATCGGAAATTGCTGATCCGTCATCTCTCTCCTGCCCATGGTTTGAATTGACTATATCGCGGCGAATTAATCATGAAGGTTTCGTCAATAATAATCGAATTATCAAGCGATGCGTATGGAAATCCGATTGCCATTTTATGGAGAACGAGGAAAGAGGCAAAAAGTGATGCTAGACTATTGGCCGTTAGCCAAACTTTTTCAACAAGGAGAAACAAATGAATAACAAAAAGCGTAAACTGTTCGTCGGTCTATCGGTCCTGTTTATCCTGGCCCTGCTGGTGGGCACATTGCCACAACCTGTACTGGCAGGTGGTGGAACGGATGATATCTGCCAGAAGGATGGGTCGATGGAAACCGCTGTCATGTCCGGAGATGGCGTCCGCGATACGTTCCAAACTTACAAGGTTCGTCTACGGGGCCCAGGCTCGACCGTTGCCATGGTGGGAACGCCCACCGATGGAGTACATACCCACGTGATTATCTGGGTCGTGCTTTATCATAACAGGCCCACAGACGAATACACCGTCCGGGTGATCAACGTCGTCACTGGATGTAACGGCTAGCAGATCTTCATCGGCCATTCGGGGCGAGGGGTAAACATAGGGTCCCGAATGGCATTGCATATCTTCCGGCTTTGCGGAGATGATAATAGCACGGGGGTTACCTGTAGTGTTACCAACAAAACAACATTTTCTGTAGTAAGTATTTCTTTACGGCGTGTTTAGGCGCTCCCAACACCTCTTTCAACTTAAAGGCCATCTGATGACGTTTAACCTGCGGGCCAAAAAGCCGCACTTGAAAAAGTGCTAAAATTGATGGATGAACGGAAGGAGAAATCATGAAAAAAACGGATATAAAAGACGGCATGACAGCCTCTCAACATATCGATAACCACATCAAGGAACTTGCTGATTGGCGCGGAAAATTGCTCGCCCGGCTACGCAAATTGATCCTGGAGGCTGGTCCTGAACTCATAGAGGAATGGAAATGGGATACCCCGGTTTGGTCTCACAAGGGAAACGTCGTTGCCGGTGGTGCTTTCAAGGATCACATCAAACTTAACTTTTTCAAGGGCGCTTCCCTGAAAGACCCAAAACATCTCTTCAATGCCGGGCTTGAAGCCAAGGCAACACGAGCCATCGATATCAGTGAAAGCACGCAGATCGATGAGGCTGCCCTGAAGGACCTGATTCACCAGGCCGTGGCGCTGAACGCTTCCGGCGGCAAAAAGAAATAAGCAACCACAGGAGAGTAATATGAGAAAGATCATTGTTTCAGAATTTGTTTCGCTCGACGGGGTCATGCAGGCACCTGGCGGTGTGGATGAAGATACAGACGGCGGATTTAAATATGGGGGTTGGACCGCGCCGTACTGGCACGATGACATTGGCGCAAACTTCATGCAGGAAGCGGCCAGGGCCGATACCTTTCTGCTGGGCCGCAAAACATGGCAGACCCATGGCGAGGCATTTGAACCGTTGCCCGCAGGCGACCCATTTGGCGACATTATGAACAACACGAAAAAAGTTGTCGTTTCGACCACACTGAAATCGGCAGATGCCTGGCGCAATTCGACCTTGATCAGTAAAAATGTCGTGGACGAAATTCGCAAGCTGAAGGAACAACCCGGCAAGGATATTTATGTCGACGGTAGCAGTGTACTGGTCCATACCCTGGCGCAGAACGATCTGGTGGATGAATATCACCTGCTTGTTTATCCGGTTATATTGGGAAAAGGTAAACGCGTCTTCCCGGATGATATTCATGCCGGTCTAAAACTCATCGAAACCAAAACATTTCCTACGGGAGTTGTCCTCATGCGCTACGAGCCCGAAAGAAAAAAGTAAGTATATCGGTGTATAAAATAGAAACATGAATTTCGATTTTGACTCACGACCATCCGATTCACCCTTCGTCGCGGAGATCTGGCGAACCCGCAGTTCAGGCGGTGGGTCTTTCATGTCCACAGCTGCAAGCCAGTGGGAAATGGTCGTGACAAGGCAGGAGGGAAAGATCACCTTCAGCATTCGCGGGCCTGAGACAAAGGCCTCACCCGCGCCGATCCCCGAAGATGCTGAGTTCATGGGCATTATCTTCAAACAAGGCGCGTTCATGCCTCACATCCCAAAAAGTGACCTGGTCGATGACGCAGTGCATCTGACCGGAACATCTGGCAAGTCCATCTGGCTGCAGGGCGCGACGTGGGAAATCCCCACTTTTGAAAATGCAGATACCTTTGTGAACCGGCTGATCCGTCAGGGAATGCTGGTGCAGGACCAGGTCGTGGATGATGTACTGCGCGGCCGCACGCAGGATCTATCCCTGCGTTCCGTTCAGCGGCGTTTTTTGCACGCAACCGGGCTAACCTACAAGGCAATCCAACAGATCGAACGAGCGCGTCATGCATTGGCCCTGCTTAAGAGCGGCATCCCCATCCCCGAGACGGCATATCAGGCAGGATATTTCGATCAGCCGCATCTAACCAGATCGTTGAAACTCTTTGCCGGGCAAACGCCGGCCGAGATTGCGAAATCAAATCAGAATATCGTCCCACAGGTTCCTTCATAGATCAACCCTTCAATTCAACCTGCCTCCTTCGCCTCTACGAGATGCTTCGCGAGAGACCTTCGGCGGGACGATGAAGTTATATGTCGTTTTTATACAAGACAATATCTTTTTGCAGCTGTATGATGGGTACATCCCTCACATGCAAAAAGGAGATATAAAATGAAACTGGTCGTAACTCAATTCATGACATTGGACGGTGTGGTCGGAGAGCCACAGGAATGGTCCTTTCCCTATTGGACGGACGAAACGGGAAAATTCAAACTGGAGGAATTGCTCGCCACCGACGTGCAACTGCTCGGGCGCATTACTTATGAAGGTTTTGCCTCCGCCTGGCCGACTATGGAGAGGGATGAAGCCGGGTTTGCCGATAAAATGAACAGCATGCCAAAGTATGTGGTTTCAACCACGCTCAAAAAAGCCGAGTGGAACAATTCCACCATCATTAAATCGAATGTCGTCGAGGAAGCCTCCAAATTAAAGAAAAAATCAGGCGGGGATATTCTGGTCGCAGGCAGTATGACTCTCATCCGTACCTTGATGGAGCATGATCTTGTGGATGAATATCGCCTCCTGACCTACCCCATCGTTTTGGGAAAAGGCAAACGCCTCTTTTCCGACGGGATGGCTGCTTCTCTCAAGCTGACCGAGTCGACACCGATGGGTTCTGGCGTTATCCTGCTCCGCTACGAGCCTGAGAAAAAGTAGAATCATGTCGTTGCGAGGAGCCGCTGGTCGAGTAGCCGCGAGTCTCAAACGGCGAGTGCAGCATATCGAGACCAGGGCGACGAAGTAATCTCCTGCAGCAAAATGGGAGATTGCTTCGCCACAAAGAACGTGGCTCGCAACGACATTCATTGAATAAAAGGAGCTCGATACATGAAAATCCATCTAATAGACGGCACATACGAATTATTCCGAGCGCATTTTGGCGCGCCGCCGAAAAAATCCGCCAGTGGACAGGAAGTGGGCGCAACGCTCGGGCTGATGCGCAGCCTGTTGATGCTCCTGCAAAGCCCCGGCGTGACGCATGTAGGCGTTGCCTTCGATCATGTGATCGAGTCCTTTCGGAACGATATGTATCCCGGATACAAGACCAGCGAGGGCGTCGAACAGGTATTGCTGGACCAATTTCCTGTGGTTGAAAAGGCCGTTTCTGCTTTGGGCGTGGTAGTCTGGCCCATGGTGAAGTTCGAAGCGGACGATGCAATTGCAACTGCAACAGCAAGATTCAAAAAAGATAAATCTGTTAATCAGGTTGTGATCTGTTCCGTTGACAAGGATTTGACTCAAATGGTAGAAGGAAAGAAGGTTATCTGTTGGGATCGCCGCCGTGAGATCTTTTTGGACGAAAAAGGCGTGGTGGAAAAATTCGGTGTGAAGCCAGAGTCGATCCCCGATTACCTTGCATTGGTGGGCGACTCTGCCGATGGGTATCCGGGCATCCAGGGTTGGGGAGCGAAATCAACTTCTACAGTGCTGGCGAAATTCAAACACATCGAGTCGATTCCCAAGGACCCGAAAAAAATCCCGCTTGGTTTGGGCCGCGCCACGACTCTCGTGGAAAATCTACAGCAGAATTATAAAGACGCTTTGTTGTTCAGGGAATTATCCACACTTAGAGTGGATGTTCCTCTGAAAGAATCACTCAAAGATTTGGAATGGAAAGGGGCAACTCCAAGATTGAAGAAGGTATGTCAGGAGTTGCGAGAGGAACGAATCGCAGAGCGCGTGATGAAGTGGCGATGACGATGCTAACGGTTTGCGTTAGCGTCCAGTGCATTATCCTGGCGTTCGCCCAAGACGCATTGTTGGGTAGTTTTTTTTCTAAAATACTTTTTATTTGAAAAACCTTTTAATGTTATGTATCGACATAGGTTAATCAAGCGGTGTTGCTATGATGGTAAATACTAATTGAGGTGAAGCGACTTGCATGAAAAGCCGATAACCATTTATGTCGGTGGATTGTTCGTTGTTGATGGATTTTTCGAAATTGTCGATCACCCAAGATGAAGCGTTTTGACCGAAGAGCTCTCCAACAAGACTGAGCATTAGTGTGCCTTGGGCTTCAGTGCGAGAATCGTCAATTTGACCAAAGGCAATCGTAATATCGCCATTGTTGTACAATTCGACTCTCATATTATATGGCTCATTAAAATAAGCCTGACAAGGGCTTTGGCATTTCTTGGTGAACGATGATGAAAAAGTGAAGCCATTAGAAAGCAAAAACGACTCGTGATTTGATATGTCAACAGGAGCCGCTTGTGACACAGCACCTGAGCCACAAGCCACGATAGACACACTGAGGACGCATAGTACAACAAACATTCCTAATTTTTTCATTGTTCCTCCGATTTATATAGCAAATGACAATGACCTGATAGTCTAATTTTCAGCACGATAATTAATAATCATTCCAGATCCAATCAAACCGTATACGACAATTAATGGAAGCCATGCACCATACACTAATAAGGCATAAATTGGGGCAACTGCAATTGCAATTGGGAAAAACATAAATGCTGCAACCGCACCAATTAAACCAAACTCTATTGACACGATATATAACGCATATAACTCGCCCAGAATACCGCCTATTGTCATGAGTATTGAGCCTAAATTACTTTCCTTATTTTTTTTCTTTGTTATTCGGTCATCCTCACCTTTGGATAAATCCCTGCCGCAATAGCGACATACAATCGCTGCGTCTTGTATTTCTTCGGCACAATAGGGACATGTTTTCATTGTCGACTCCGTGACGAAATTGCGTGCATAAATCTCATGTGTGAGTTTGAAAGCACATAAAGATCGGTAGACATCAACCAATGGTAATTAATGCCGCCCAAAAAATTCAAGGAAGTTTGAATCCAAATGGCTTGGAAACCTCGTATTCAATTGGCGTGTCAAACATGAGCTGAATCTTGCTCGGATCATATGGGCATTTGGCGGGTGCATCGTTGGATAACTCTACAGAGTCATCGCCAGCGAGAGCGCCAGCCTGCGCCCTGCGTGCGATCAAGTCAAGCGCAAATTGGAATACCACTTTGTCGAGATCGGGGTCAGGCTTAATAAGTCCCCATGCCCTCTGAGTAGTCCGCGAAACCTTGACCTGAACGCTTTGCTGCTGAGTAAAGGATTCCTCATCTGGCCTGCCTCTATGTTTGCTATCGACAACGCTATATCTGAGAACAAAGGTGTCGTAATCGCCGATGTGAGGAAGCCATTCTGACTCGGCGCGCGAAGGTGTCACGATTATCAATGCCATGTTTTGATTACCTCCATTTTGCAAGGAACTGCCCAACGGTTGGCGTTAGCGGCGGACGGGGGTGAGTGTTGAGAATGATTCTAAACCAGAAAACTGCTGAAGCAGCGATTGCTGCTGAGCTGACGCTTATGGAGAAAAAACGAGAAGAAGGCAACCAATTAGCATCAGTCCAATTATTGGCCCGAAGTAACCGATCTGCGCGTCTTGGGTCGGGGAAACGTTCTGTTTGCGAGAGTATGAAACCAACATCGCGCCAACTGCGAGCATGATGGTAGTGTTTACCAGCCAAATGAAAAAAATGTTTGAGACACTTGAGGAGCGGAAGACTGATAGGAGCACATTTACGGTTACGGCGCTCCAGAAAGGCCAGAAGACGATTGAATGCTCATATTTTACGGATGTTGACGATTGTTCCTCTTGAGTGGATTTCATGATGCGACCCTCCTTAAAAATTATGGTGGAGATTTTAGTTGCCCTGTTGACAATATGCCAGAATCAACATGAGAAAGAAATACCAAAGGGCGACCCGTCCAGTTTGCCGATCTGACCTCTCTTTCCAACGAGCACTGACAAACGGCCCGTGGTAAAGCTTGACCTTCTCGCCTCGTTTGCTTTGAAAGGGTTGTGAGTAATTGCGATAGAGCCCATAAGCCAAGGCAATAATTGTGGCTAGTAGAAACACTAAAGACTTATCCATTTGTGCCTCCATTCTATTTTTTGCACTCATAGAATTAGTTGTAGATTTGCCCGCAATGGGGTCTGCGCCTCATGGTTTTCCTTCATATGTGCGAACGATCTCCACCTTCCGTAGCGCCCAACTATAGTATATACAGCGCACTGCAAAGTCCCCTTGTGGGATAACACCCCAATTTGGCGTTTTATACAGCAAAATTGCTGTATAAAACCCTTATATCTTCCATATTTGTATTATATCGCCTTCTTTTCCCTCAAAGAAGCCACACTCTCCGTCGAATAATCCAATAAACTTGTAAGCACTTCTTCAGTATGTTGACCCAACAATGGTGGTGGCAAGCGTATCTCTGCCGGCGTGTCGGATAATTTATATGGAAAACCAGTCAGCTTTACGGTACCAGCAGTTGGATGTTCAGATTCCATGGTCATGTCGCGTGCCTGTGCCTGAGGATGGTCAAAGACCTGTGGGATCGAATTGATCGGGCCGCACGGCAAGCCAGCCTTGATCAGGTCTCCAAGCCAGTCGTCCACATCGCGTTGAGAAAAGATTCTATTGAGTTCATCTACCAATGCTTCCCGATTGGTCACCCGCGCCCGATTGGAGGCAAAGCGGTCGTCAGTTTTCATATCTGCGCGGTCCAGCATGTCGCATAACATCCCCCATTGTTTCTCATTGGCAACGCCCAATATGAACCAGCCATCGCGTGCGGAAAACGCATCGTAGGGGACAAGGTTCGGATGCGCGTTCCCCAATCGGCGAGGCGGCTGGCCCCCAACCAGATAATTGGATGCCACATTGGTCAGGAGCGCGACATGCGAATCAAATAATGATACATCCACGAGCTGCCCCTCACCGGTCATATCGCGGGCGCGCAGGGCGGCAAGGATCGCAGTCGCGGCGAACATGCCGGAGGTGATGTCAATAATGGGGATTCCTGCACGTGAGGGAGGTCCATCCACAGGACCGGTGATGCTCATCATCCCACCTTCGGCCTGCAAGACTGCATCATATCCGGGACGATCCGCGTAAGGACCGGTGCGTCCATAGCCGCTTACAGAACAATAGATCAATTTGGGGTACAGCTTGTGCAGATCCTGATAACCCAGACCCATCTTTTCCAATTCCCCGGTGCGATAATTCTCAACCAGCACGTCGGAAATCGCGGCCAGCCGTCGAATGATCTCCTGCCCTTCTGCCGATTGAATGTTGACTGTGATACTGCGCTTGTTGCGATTCGCCGCAATAAAATAAGCGGATTCGCCCGGGTAAGGTCCGTATGGCGCGCCCACAAAAGGAGGCCCCCACCCACGGGTTTCATCGCCGCTCACAGGGCGTTCCACTTTGATCACGTCTGCACCCAGGTCTCCCAACATCATGGTGCAATACGGGCCCGCGAGCGCGCGGGTAATATCTAAAATTCGAATGTTATGTAAGGGTTGCATGGTCTCTTTTTAGCGTAGTATAAACCCACCGTCTCCGCTCGGCGAGGGTCTCTGACCCCGTCGAGACTCGAGCCGAAGGCAGGTCTCCAATACTCGGCGGGGTGGGGACACCCACGCCTAGCGGGGATCATTAATAATGAACGCCCCAATATATTGATCAACCTTCACCCTGAAAAAACAGTCAATGAGTGTTCCGTGCTGATATAAGCCTGTACGCGCGTGCCAACTGGCAGGATCCTCGCATGGTCCGTGATCGAATGCAAGACCTGTCCTGAATCCAGCCGCAATCGATAGAGATTGAACGCGCCGCGAAAGAAACGTTCGACGATCAGGCTGTTTCCACTTCCATCAATTTGAAAGTCGATGTCATCCGCGCGTATGGCAATTTCAACAAGGGTTGAAACAGGCAGGTCAACAACTTGTTTCAACAAACCGATTTCAGTCTGAATGCCTCCGTGCACGAGCCTGCCTTTCAGGAAAGCGCTATCTCCCATGAATTCAGCCACAAAAGGCGTGGTCGAATCATGGAATATCTCCTCGGGTGTGCCGATCTGTTCGAGATGACCTTTTTGCAGGACCGCCAGGCGGTCCCCCATGTAAAGGGCTTCATCCTGATCGTGCGTGACAAATACAACTGTTGCGCGCATGGCCTTAAGAATGCCGCGCACATGTTCGCGCACATCCGTACGCAGGTCTGCATCCAGGCTGCTGAAGGGTTCATCCATCAATATGAGAACCGGGCGCGGCGCAAGCGCCCGCGCCAATGCCACGCGCTGACGTTCCCCACCGGATAGCTGGTGGGGATAGCGTTTGGAAAATTGAAGCAATCCCACAAGATGCAGCATATCGCCCACGATCGTTCTGATCTCCGCGGTTTTTTTCCCACGCAAACCAAAAGCCACATTATCAAAAACAGTCAAGTGTGGGAACAACGCGTGATCTTGAAAGACCATGCCTACGCCGCGTTTTTCAGGGGGGATAAAAACAGACTCGGATGCCACAATGCGGTTGTTCAATTGAATGAGACCGGAATCCGGGCGTTCAAGCCCGGCGATCAGACGCAAAGTAGTCGTTTTGCCGCACCCGCTCGGCCCAACCAGGGCAAGGATCTCGCCATCGCTCAATTCAAATGAAATATCATTTACAGCGGATTGCTGTGTGCCGCGAAATTGTTTGATGAGATTTCGCACTTCAAGCGTGATCATTTGAATATCCGTTCGCGGCGCAGGAGAAAGAACAGAGGCAGTACAGAAGCCAGCACCAGCAAAAGCGCGGCAGGCGCAGCTTGTAAATAAAACCCCTCCTCAGCCCAGGCCCATACGCGCACAGCAAGGGTGTCAAACCCCGCGGGACGCAATAATAATGTTGCAGGTAATTCCTTGAGAGATGTGAGAAAAACCAAAGACCCTCCCGCCAGCAAACCGGGCATAATTAACGGGAGCGTCACCTGCGTCAGTGTTTGAAATGATGTTCGCCCAAGCGTGCGTGCCGCTTCTTCGAGCGATGGTGAAAGCTGATTGAGCGCGGACTCGCTGGCGCGGACAGCCTGCGGCATGTGGCGCAGCACATACGCCATGACAACAATTACAGGTGTCCCATAAAGAAAAGGTAACGTGCGGTTGACAAGCAGCACAAGGCTGAGCGCAATCACCACACCAGGAATGGCATATCCCACCTGGCACAAACGGGAAATGAATCCTGAAAAACGATTGGGATAACGAACCGACAACAACGCCACCGGTAAAGAGAAAATGACGGCGATCAACGCTGCCAGACCCGAACTCCACAGGCTGTTCCAGATATAACTGCCAAAGCCCTGTGAGCCTGTGCGAAAAACTGTTGTGAGGGTCTGCGGATCGAAGAAGGCTTGAAGACTCCACACCGCAAGCACTGTAACTGGGATAAGTAAGCTCGCAAAGATCACACCTGCCACCAGCAAAATTGCGGGAAACCACCATTTGCCCAGCAATGTGAGAGGCGCAGGACGCCAGTTGCTTTCCATTTGCGTGAAACGCGCCTGTCCCTGTAACCTTAACTCGCCCCACAGGATCAGAATGGCGAGAGCCACGAGAATGCCGCTCAGAACAGAAGCGGCTGAACGGTCATAGCGACCTGAGAGTTGGACGAAGATGGCCGATGAAAACGTCTCATAACGCAGTAATGCCACGGTGCCGTACTCCGCCAAAATATCCAATGCAACAAGCAACGCGCCCGCGGTAAGTCCCGGACGTAGTGCCGGCAGGGTCACTTGAAAAAGAGTTTGAAATGGAGTGCGCCCAAGTGTACGCGCGGCTTCCTCAAGCGAAGCATGCAAGGAGCGGAACGCCGCGCCGCTCAACAGGTAAACATAAGGATATGTAAATAACGTGAGAATAAATGCCGCGCCCCAAAACCCGAGCGGACTGGGCGTGAACACAGGCTGGCCAAAAATATTTTCGAGCACCTGTGGGATGTACCCGCCACGCGGACGGAGCAGTGCAAGATGGACAATGCCACCGATATAGGCCGGGATGGCAAGTGGCATGGCGAGCATCCAGCGAAAAATTTTTCTGCCGGGCAGGTCCGTACGTTCGGTAAGCCATGCCATACCAACGCCGGTGGTGAGCGCGCCACTCGTCACTGCCACGACAAGCAGGAGTGTGTTGCCCAGCAATTTCCATATGCGGGTTTGCAACAACCTTTGCCAGGATTCTGCGTCCGCGCCGAACGCTCGAATGAAAATATAAACGAGTGGAACGGCAACAAAAAGCGCCACCAGCCCCGCGGCAATCGCAAGCCGCGGGCTGATGGATAATGCTTTCAAACGTGTGGGATGAGTGTGATCCGTGTGTACAGTTTCCACTTGTCTCGACCAGAGAGATGATTGTAGCCGATGTTAAGGGCCACCTCAAAAGCTCTGCGTTTTTATTAATCTGTTAGAGAGTGTTTCCTAAGTCCCTGTTGCCTTCTTGCTACACGGATCCTGCGGCGGAAAAGGGCCGCTTTTTAAAGGATTTTCCGTAAAACTCCGCGTAATCCGTGTTGTCCGTGTCCTAAACAGGTCTTTAAGAAAGCGTCTGAAACCTCACCACGAAGTCACCAGGACACGAAGGCACGCAGTTCTTTTTCCTTAGTGTCTTTGAGACTTAGTGCCTTGGTGGTAAAAAACTAAATTTTTCAGACACTCTTTAAGAAACAGTCTGTTACGGCAAACCGACTTTTTCGATGAGATCAAAAGTTGCATCGAAATCCAACGCGGCTTTGACGACATCCACATCTGCCAGGCGGAAGCCATCCAGCGGCTGGACCCCCGCCTGCAAAGCGACACCGGGCAGAAGCGGATACTCATAGTTTTGCTCGGCAAACAATTTCTGTCCATCTGCCGAGACAAGGAAATCAAGGAAGGCTTGCGCCGCCGCGGTATGAGGCGCTCCGCTCACAACCGCCGCGGCAGTTGCATTAGTGAGCAAACCGATCTGTCCTTCGCCCTGATCGGGGAAGATAATTCCAACATTACTTCCCTCCACCAGTTGCAGATGGAAGTAATAATGATTGACAAGCCCTAGTTTGAATTCACCCGCGCCGACGGCTTTGCGTACATCCGTATGACCGCCGAAGAATGTCGCTTCATTCGCGATCAATCCGTTCAACCAGGCTTCGGTTTCTTCTTCGCCGAGCAACTGTCGCATGGCGGCGATCTGCGCCTGCATCGAACCATTCGTTGAGCCAGCCGCGGCGACCTGTGCTCTCCACCTCGGATCGGTCAAATCAAAGATCGAAACTGGCAGTTCATCTTCTGAAACGAGATCCTTGTTATACATGATGACGCGCGCGCGGCGGGTGAGGCCGGTCCACATGTTATCTGTGCCGATAAATTCATCAGGCAATTGATCTGCGCCCAGCGGCAGATAGGGTTGGAAAATTCCCTGTCCCGCCAATGATTGCACTGTGAACAACTCGGTCGTGATGAACACATCCGCCTGTGGGTTGGCCTGCTCTTCAAGCAGTGCGTTCGCCAATTCGCTGTTACTCCCGGCCTTAAGCAACACTTCCACGTTCGGGTATTTCGCCTTGAACGCATCGATAACGGGCTGGATGAGCGGCTCGGAACGACCGGAATAGAGGACCAACTCACCTGCGACTTCCGCTGCGACGGACGCCTCTGTGCTTACACTGGTAGCTGGTACTTCCAAAGTTGCAGTCTCCTCGGTGACGGCCGGCGCGGCAACACAGGCACTTGCCACCACCATGATCACGAGAAGGACTATCAAAAATTTTGTCTTACTTACCATCGAGTTTCTCCTTATAGGAATTTGGATATATGACAAACACAGGGAAGGCAGACGGCCTTTATCTTGTGATTGCAGCGTGTAGTATAATTTTCCGAGTTCGAATAATCTAGATATTTGTATTAAATTTTAGTTATATCCCCTTGCAACCGGTTTTCAACCTGGTTGATAAATTTTGGAGCCTGTACGCATGACCGTAAGTCCTGCCATGGGGCGCTATGCCGCCGAGATCTACCGCCTGCAACAAGATCACGAGCAAGTGTCTCTTTCATTACTGAGTTCTCATGTGGAAGCCTCTTCGCAGGCCATTTCCACCATGGTGAAACGCCTGGGTAAAAGCGGATATCTTGTGCACGAACCCTATCGCGGTGTGCGCCTGACCGTTGACGGCGAAAAGATCGCCATGCCCTCGCTGCGCCGGCACCGCCTGACGGAAGTTTTTCTCGTACGGGTGATGAAATATGACTGGGCTTCCGCCCACGAACTTTCCGATGTGTTTGAACGCGGCGTGAACGAGGAGCTGGAAGATCGTATGGACGAGCTGGCGGGTCGTCCCACGCGCTGCCCGCATGGAGAACCGATTCCCAGCAAGGAAGGCATCATACCGGTCGTCAAGGATGAACCGCTGGTCAACGTCCCTTCCGGATCCGATTGTGTCGTCAGCCGCGTACGCACGCATGACACGGACAAGTTACGCTATATCGCAGAGTTGGGATTGGTCCCCGGCGTTCCATTTCATTTATTGAGCTGCGCTCCCTTCCAGGGGCCGTTGCGACTGCAAATGCAGCCACACGACCACATCATCGGCTACGAGTTGTCACAATGCATTTGGGTGGAAGTGAAGAAGACCGGGCAGGGAAATAAACTGCCGCCGTTAAAAGCCGCGGGCAAAAAGTAATTCATTCAGCAGCTTTCATAAAATTAAGAAACGGCTCTGCTCTGATGGCAGGGTCGTTTTGCAATCGCAACAAAGCAATTACAGATATTGCAAGAAGCGATGAAATTCGGCTTATAGATTGATCCTGCGGGTCGTTTATACTTTGCAGGCGACACGCGCACAACAACATGCCAGGGGTTTCTGGATGGCGCTGTGGAAAGCGGGCAGCGCAAAAACATTGAGGCAATGTCTTTGCGAGAAAGGCTTTAGCCTGACGAAGCAATCCCCTAACCCCGCAAGAAGAAGATTGCTTCGGGCTGTCGTCCTCGCACATCGTCCCCGAATCGGGAATGACATGAAACGGAGAGTTTATGAGCGAAGCAAGAAACAATTTTTGGGAGGGCGTACGCGCGGAGATCCCCCTGATGGTCGGCGGATTTCCGTTCGGCATGATCTACGGCGCGCTCGCCATCAATGCGGGCCTGTCCACCAGTGCCTCACAATTGATGTCGTCGATCGTGTTTGCAGGCTCGGCACAATTTGTCACCACGCAGCTCGTACAGGAAGGCGCGCCGGGGCTGGTGATCCTGCTAACCATCGCGGTGGTGAATCTACGGCACATGCTGTACAGCGCGTCGCTGGCGCCTTATCTTAAAAATCTTTCCTTGCGCTGGAAAGTCATACTTTCCTACCTGCTTACAGACGAAGCCTACGCGCCCAGTATCATTAAATATGAAAAGGACGGCGTCACGCCATTCAGCCACTGGTTTGTTCTCGGCGCGGGGCTTGCCTTGTGGTTCGACTGGCAGGTAGGCACCGCGCTCGGCATCTTATTAGCTGAATATCTTGCAGATAAAAATATCCTCGAAAATTCACCTCTCGACTTCGCCCTGCCCCTCACCTTCATCGCAATGGTGGTTCCCGTTCTAAAGAATCGCCCCATGGTCGCGGCGGCGCTTTCGGCCGGGATCGTTGCGCTGCTTGCATACAGCCTGCCTTTTAAACTCGGCTTGATCCTGGCCGCGCTGACCGGCATCCTCGTGGGTACGATCCTGGAGGGAAGGAAATCCCCAAGGGAGACGCTGTGAACCTCTGGCTGGTATTGATCCTGGGTGGGCTGATCACGTTCGGGATGAGATTCTCGCTCATTTATTTGTTCGGCAGGTTCGAGATCCCGGAAACGATGCGCCGCGCGCTGCACTATGTGCCGCCTGCAGTGCTCTCCGCGATCATCTTCCCCGAGTTGCTCTATCGCGCAGACAGCCTCGATCTTGCATTCACCAACACACGATTGCTCGCCGGGCTGGTCGCCATCCTGGTGGCATGGTTCAGCAAAAACACCCTGCTGACGATCGTCGTCGGCATGATC